>CAZQAP010000031.1:0-9241 GCA_964591365.1 uncultured Planctomycetales bacterium | reverse complement strand
AGGCCGCCAGCGCGCCGCAGTCGATCGGCGGGCTGCTCCGCGTGGCCCGCAAGGTTCTCGGCGACGAGTTCGACGAATCCATGCCGGAACTGGCGCAGCCGAAGGAAGAAGCGGAAGGGGAACTTTTCAACCCCTTCAATAAATAGGGGCTTCCGGGTCTGGTTTGGGTTCCCGTCTTCCCGGTCAGGACCTTGGTCTCCGGCGGGTTTTCCAGTCCTCCGCACGATCGGTTTCCGCTTCTTCGACCAGCCTCTCTCTGGAAAGCGGGAAGAACAAGAAATCAATCGCGTCTCCGCGGTTTTTTCTCTTCCTGTTTTCTTCCGAGCCCGCTTCTCAAGCGGCTTCCACCTCCCTCACAGGGGCCAATGGCCCTTGCCCAGGTTCCACCCGGGCCCCAACGAGGGAACTCAGCCCCACGAAATCCTGAAGCCCCAATAATAAAGGGCGCTTTCCTGGACACAAAACCCGAAAGCGCCTGAATAGGCTTGGCTTCTCGCCGGCTTCAGCGCTTTGGATCGGGAGAAGGGTTCCCGGGACCTGCGTTGTCGGCGGGCGCCGGTTCTGGCGGAACATTCGCGAGGAAAAGCGGCAGGGGAGGCCGCGGCGCCCTGCGCAGTGATGCCAGGATCCTCCCCGTCACTTCCTGGCTCCGCGGGGGCGGGAGGTCCTGAGGCCCGGTAAACCAGGCTGCCCCTGCCGCCACAAGGGTCAGGACAAGGGCCGCTCCGGCAACTCCGACCAAGGCCCCCAGGACGCGGGAAATCCATCCTCCCGCGGCTTTCGCCCAAAAGAAAAGGACTCCCCGGAGAAGATTCAGAACGGCAAAGAACACCACGAAAAGGACCATCTCGGCTGTGGGAAGACTCGCGGGCCGGGTCAGCAGGTTGTCGAGGACGTCCCAATGGACCGAAGGGATGACCTTCTCCAAAAGAACTCCTCCGAGGCCGGCAAGGGCCAGGGCCGCGGAAAGAACCAGCACCCGGATAGACTGTTGGACCAATCCCCGCACGGCCCCGGCTCCCACTCCAAAGGCCACCAGGGTCAAAGCCAGCCAATCGAGCCAATGTTGGGGAAGCCATTCCATGGGTCGCCGATTCTAGAACCGCCTTCCACCGATGCCGTCCAAAAGAAACCCTGCCGGTCCTCGGGCGCTCCTTGAGGAGCTGGAGCTTCGGGCCCGTTCGGACGCGGAAGTCCGCGGAGAGTTGGAGCGGGCCGTGGAAAGCTTTCCCTCCTTCCGCCGTGGGGAACCTGGCTGGGCGGCGCGCTTTCGGGAGTGGTTTCTTCTGGAACGAACCGCGGAGTGCCTGGGCCTTCCCCCGGCGGTGGCCTGGGCTCCCGATTTCGTGGACCCCGGAAGCCCCTGGGACCGCCTGCTGGAGAACTTCCTGGGAGTCTTCCAAGCCGCCCGGGCACCGCAAGAGGGGACCCTTCTCTTGGAGGATCTTTGGTCCCGCCGGCTGATCCCCCTTCGTCTGGCCGGGATGGAGGAGCTGACCGTCCCGGGGACCTTGGGGTTCGGCCGGGTCCACCCCGCGGGGGACGGCGGATTCCTCCCGCTGCCGGGCTTCGAAACCCACTGGATTCCTGATTTCGGAGATGCCCTGCGCCGTGACCTGGCCCGCATCCGGGCGGCGAATCCCCGCCGCCGGTTATCCCAGCTGGAGCTGGAGAGGCTTCTGGCACCTTTTCTAGCCGGGGCGGCGAGCACAAAACGGGAGGGAATCGAAACCCGTCTGGGCCAGCTGCTTCGCGACGTGCCGGGTTGGTCCCTGGACGAAACCCGGCGCCAGGTCAGGGAAAAGGGGGTCCACGAAGTCCTCGACCAGATCGCCTTCGAGACCCGGCTCGACCTGGAACCCTTCCGGGTCCTCCTTCCGGCATGGGAAAGGGAGCTTGCGCGGGAAGCCTCCCGGACGGCTGAACCGCGCGAAGAAGCTGTTCCCCGAAACCCCCGGGTGGGGGTCGACGAAGCACTTCGCACCTTCGACCGCGGCCGCCGGAGCGGAGTCCCGCTGGAAGGCCTGTTTGCGACGCTGGAGGAGGACTTGGGGTTGGAGCCGGGGACCACCCTGATCTCGGGCGAGGCCACGCTTCCGGAGCCGTCCGCGGCCAGCGCACCGCCCTTCGAAACCTGGCTGCTGAGCTATTCCTGGGAACGCCGGGCCGAGGGGACGCCCCTTTCCGCGCCGGAGGAAACCGTTTTGAAGGCCTTCGGCCGCTTCCTGACCGCCCAGAAGAACCGCATGGAAATCAAGGATTTGAGTCCTGGGCTGGTACTGGCGTTTCTCCTGTCGGCTGAGGATCCGGACGGTTTGGACCGTTACCGGAGAAACCTGGAGGGATTCCTTTCCTGGGTCGTCCGGGAACAGGAGGCCCCCCTGGGGGACCTCACCGAGGATCTGGCCGGGTCTTTCGGAGAACGTCTGCGAAGGGTGGTCCAGTGCAACCGGGAACTGGCCGAAACGACGACTCCTCCCAAAAGCAAAGCCCGGGTCTTCACCACCCGGCCCCTTCAGGTCCTGGATGAAGAGGGAAACCCGTCCCCGGCGGAAGGGCTGCCGCCCGCCTTCGAAAGCCTCCCGCAGCACAAAGACCTTTTTCTGGGCTCCTGGAAGGGGGGAATATTCCGCGTGAGCCGCCTTATCCCGGCGGAGGTTTTGGCCTTTTGACGGTCCCGGGCCGGACAAAGCCCTGCTCAAGGGCGGCCTGAACCCCCGGGAGAACCTCTTCCCACGAGACCGCGGGATCCCGCAGGAGAACGACACGATCCCGATGAAGGCTGACCGAGGCCACCCCGGGAACCGCAAAAAGGGCCTGGACGCCGGGCGGGGAACCCTCGGCGGAGCCGTTCTCGAAGGTCTGCCAGCCGTCCTCATCAAGAACAGTCGTGGGAAGGACGAAAGTGGCGCGGTAGGGATGGAAATCGAGCCGCGGGAGGAAAGCAGGGGCCGGCGGGGAGGGTTTCATGAGGCGGGGAAGCCGGAGGAGGCGGGCCGGATTCTAGGCGGGACCGCCCCCCCGAGAAATGGCCGATAATGTATATTATGTTGTTTTCTGCGGGGCGACGGAGAAGCCCGGGCCGGATCAGGAGACCTCCACCCCCCCTCTTTCGATCCTTTTGTGGATAGTCCTGTGGAGAAGCCTGGGGAGAACAGGTGGAGAAGAAGAACCGGGGGCAGCCGCACCGGAGGGGGAAAACCTACCAATGGATCTCGTGGACGCTCCCGGTGGGCACCTCCACTTGTTCCCATGCCCGCAGATCCAGGAGCAGGCCCCGCTCCTGGGCCAGGATTGCGCGTATCGGCCAGAGGTGGCTGACCAGGGCCACCGTCCCCGCGGGGGTCACCCGGCGCAGGGTCTTCAAGGCCTGGAGGACCCTCGCCTGGAGATCCCCCAGGGATTCCCCCCCGTGAGCGCGCCAATCCCTGGGATCCCGCTCATGGGCCGCCAGTTCCCCTGGGTACGACGCCTCGACCTGCTCCGGGGTCAGACCCACCCAGCGTCCGCGGTCGATTTCCCGGATCCGGCTCTCCTGCTCCAGTTGCAGTCCCGGGTGGCCTTCTTGGATCACTCTGGCGCCGAAAAGAGCGCGGGAAAGCGGACTGGAAACAAGGCGATCGAGGTGAACCGTTCTCAAGCTCCGGGCGGCCTGGCGGGCTTCTTCCCGGCCCTGGGGGCTCAGAGGGATTTCCGCTCCGCCATAAAAGGCACCAGGCGGGTCCGCTGATACATGCCCGTGGCGGATGAGGTACAGGGTCAAGGAGGGTTTTCGGGTCATTCCTGGAAGCCAAGATACCGGGCCAGCGCTTTAACCTAAGATTGGCACGGGGTTTGCACGTTCACCAGCGCCATGTCCGCTCTCCTCCGCTTGTTTCTCCTGGCTTCCGCGGGTCTGGGGCTTTTCGGCCCCGCCTCCGCGGCTCCCATCTTTCCCTGCCAGGACCCCGGCGGCATGGGGGGAAACCATGGCGGAAAAGGAAAGATCGGTGGGAAAGGAAACCCCTACAAAGGGCCGGGGGACATCGTTCCGCCCGGAGGGGACGACGACGACGAACCGGCCGAACCCGAGGCTCCTCCCCCGCTGCTCTTCACCCCGCCGCGGGTTTTCACCCCGGTGGCCGTTCCGGTTCCCGTCGGCGCCGTTCACCGCAAGCGCGTTCCCGCCGTCCTGGACGACATGGAATGGACTCTATGGTGGGACCTCCAGCGCTGGAATCCGCTCGAGCCACCCAGCCATCCGGAACCGGGCCGCCCCGTCACCCCCGACGGGGTCCCCTCCGCTCTGGAACCTGGTTCCCCGGGCGAGGGTCAGGCTGCACGCGTGGCGTTGCCGGCCCTCCTCGAAGCCTGGAAAGCGGGCCCCTCTCAGGCCGACACGCGGGCCGCTCTGCTTCCCTCCCTGGCCCGGGTTGGACGCGGGCCGGCGATCGGCGGAATCCTCCGGAAAGGTCTGGCCGACACCGATGAGCGCGTCATCGAGGCCGCCGCCCTCGCCCTGGGCATTCTGCGGGAGCCCCATTCCATCCCCGTCCTGACCGATCTGGTCCTCGATACTCCCGCCGGACGGCGGGCCGTGGCGCGTCACCAGGTTCCCCAGCGCACCCGCGCCTTCGCGGCTTACGGCCTCGGTCTGATCGCTTCCGCCTGTCCCTACCAGGGCCTCCGCGAAACCGTAGCCGCCACCCTTCAAGCTGGAAGCGGCCCTTCGCCCACCCGGGATCTCCCTGCGGCCTGCATCCAGGCACTGGGACTCTTCCCCGGCGAAGATGCCTCCGAGCTTGTTCCGGGGCTCCTGGAGGTCCTGCGGGATGGCCGGCGTTCGGAATGGGTGCGTGCTCAGGCTCCCCAGGCTCTCGCCAAGCTCCTGGCCCGCCAGGGGGGTTCTTCCGCGGGTTTGTTGCATTCGGTTTTCGGGGAGCTGCGCGAAAGATTGCTGGCCGGCAATGAAAGCACGGGAGTCCGGCAGTCCTGCGCTCTGGCCCTTGGGCGGCTGGGAACCCTGGCATCCCAGGCGGACGGGTCGGCCAAAGCCTTGATCGAGGCGTTGAAGGACAAGGGCGATCCCCGTATCCGCCATCTCGCCGCCCTGGCCCTGGGCGAGATCGGGGCGACGCCCCACCCCGCCGGCCAGACCCTTGCCCTACCCGCTCTTTTGGAGGGTCTGACCCGAGGAACCGACGTTAATCGTTCCTGGTGCGCCCTGGGGGTGGGCTGGTCGGCAGTTCTTTCCCGCCAGCGGGGGCGGCCCATTCCCGCCGGCCTGGGACAACATTTGCTGGCGGTATTCCCCCATTCCGCCCAACCGCGCACCCAGGCCATGCTCTCGTTGGCTCTTGGACTATGTGATCACCGGCCTGCCGCTGCGGTCATCCTCCCCGCGGTGGACGGAATCGGAAAGCCGGCCTGGAGGGCGGAAGCGGCCGCAGGGGCGTCGCTCCTCGGGGGCCCCGGGGCCGAGGAGGTCGTCCTGCGGGAAATGGATCGCATCGATCCCTTCACTCCGGCCTTCCAGGCTGCCTGTGAAGCCCTGGGGCATGCCGACCCCGGCCTTCTCTTCGACCATTTCTCCAGGGCGGTCGGCAACTCGAGCTTCACCTACGAGGCCCGCCTCCCGGGCGCGATCGCCCTGGGGTGGCTGCGCAACGATCCCGGGGCCGCGACCCTGCTGGTCCATTTGATGAACGAGAAGGTCAATTACCTCGTCCGGGTTGCCGCGGTGGTCTCCCTGGGCCGCATCGCCGAGCGGCCCGGACCCCGCTGGAACCAGGGCTACCTCGACCTGCTCAATCCCTATGCCGCCCCCCCCACCCTGGTGGGAGACGCCCTCCGTCCGGGGGTCGCCAACCGGCTTTGAGCCGGCTCTCGGGCCTGATCCCCGGTCCCGGCGGCCCCATGCCTCCCGGCCCGGCCCCTCCACGCCGGCGTTACCGCCGGGTAACTCCTGGGCCGGCTAGGGGGCAGGGCTGGTTGGTACACTCTTTGCAGGTGGGAACCCGATCCGAATCCGGAGAATGACCATGAATCGCTGCCTTCTACCCCTGATCCTCTTCGCGGGGCTGGCCCTGCCGGGAGACCTTTTCGCACACGGGGGCACCTACCGGGGCCCTGGTGACACCGTTCCCCCCTCGGGGGGAGGAGCCGCCCAGCCCACGGCCCCCGTCGGGCCGGCTGCACCTTCGGCTCCCGGGAGGCCCGCCACCCCGGCCACCCCGGCCAGCCCCACCACTCCGGTGACCCCGGGGGTGGTGGCCGCGCCTTCCGCCCCCACCGCCAAGAAGGCCGTCACGGCCGTGGGCGACTCGGGGCCCGACCTCTCCACCTGGGTCTTCTGGTGGGAATTCAACAAGGAACCCTATCTCAACCTGAAAGCCAAGATCCACAGCGGCGGGATGGAGACCGGAGCGAGCGACGTCCTTGTCGGGCTGGAGGGGGGCACTCCGCGCGGCAACGTCTTCAAGCCCTCGCTCAACCAGGTCTTCGGAACAATCGTTCCGGCCCTCAAGAAGCAGCTTGAAACCGAAACCAACCGCGACATCATCACCGGGGATCTCATTGCCCTGGCGAAGATCGGCAACAACGGCGACGACAAGCCGTTGGTGGACCTGTTCCTGCCCTTCCTGCACCACTCCGTCCAGGAGATTGCCGAAACGGCTGCCCTTGCCCTGGGGATCCTGCAGAGTGAAGAAGCCCTTCCGGTCCTCAAGGACATTCTTCTGGACAAGTCTGAAGGCCGGAACCTTGTCGGGAAGGAGACTGGAGTCCCCTTGCGGACGCGCACCTTCGCCGCCTTCGGGCTCGGGCTGATCGCCCACGCTTCTTCAAGCGAATTGGTCAAGAAGGACGTCGCCGACACTCTTTGGGAGGTCTTGACCACGGATCAATCGCCCTTGAAGGACATCCGCGTCGCCTGCGTGATCTCCATCGGCATCCTCGACCTCGAAGATCCCATGGAAGCGGCGCAGAACCTCTCTTCCTTCCTGGATGACGAGAGTCATGACTTCCTGGTCCGGGCCCACTGTCCGAATGCCATCGCCAAGCTGCTGAAAGACAAGGTCACCGGCGGCGATCGCCTGACCCCGTTCACGGATCAGTTCATCGGCCTGCTGAACAAAAAGGACGAAAAGGCGGAAGTCCGCCAGTCCTGCGTCCAGGCTCTCGGCATGATGGTCCGCGCCGACATGCCACAGGCCGAAAAGGTGGTCAAGCAGCTCGTCCAGACCGCCCAGAAAGGCCGCGACCAGCAGGAGAAGAACTTCACGGCTGTTTCCCTGGGCAAGATCGCGGCCACCGACCCTAACGCGAAGATCTCCGCGGATGTCATCCAGTTCCTGCTCAAGCAGCTCCAGAAAGGGAGCACCAACTACCGCACCTGGTGCGCCATCGGCCTTGGCGTGATGACCTTCGACGCCAATGAGAAGGAGAAGTCGGTGCCTCCCATCGTTCCCCGTGCCGTGGCGGAAATGTTCAAGAAGGCCAAAGCCCCCTCGCAGCGTTCGGCCTACGCCATTGCCCTCGGCCTGATGAAGTACGAGGCTGCCAAATCCGACCTCCGCAACGCCATGGAGACATCCGGCGACCCTTCCCTGCGGGGTTACATCTCGGTGGCGCTTGGGCTCATGTCGGCGCGCGAATTCAAGGACGACATCACGCGGGTTGTGGAAGGCAGCAGCCGGCGGCCTGAGCTCCTCCGCCAGTCCTCCATCGGCCTGGGGCTGATGAGCGACCGGGACGTGGTCCCCACACTGCTCAATTTCCTCAGTCCTTCCGATGGGCGCAGACCGGTCCTCTCGGTGCTTTCGGCTTCTGCCACCGCCCTGGGATTCATCGGGGATCAGCGCTCCGTGACTCCCCTGGTCAACATGATGAACAACAAGGACCTCACTCCCCTGGCGCGGGCCTTTGCGGGCATCGCCCTGGGCATCGTGGGAGACAAGGAGCCCCTTCCCTGGGTCACCAAGATCTCCGAGGATCTCAACTACCGGGCCTCGGTGGATACCATCGTGGACCAGAGCGGGGGTTCGGGGATTCTCGACATCCTCTGATTCCTCCCGGGGGCCTTCCCCTTTCCGGGCACCTTCCATCAGGAAGGTGCCCGGCTTTCTTTTTCTACCGGGCGGGTTCTTCGTCGAATTGGAACTCGCGGATGAGTTCTTCGGCCAGGATCCTGAGCTTCCTGTTGCGGGCATCTCGAACCAGAACGCCGCGGCTGCCCCCTTCTACCTTGAGCACGCGGCATGGGCCGCGCCGGGAGCTTCGGATGGAATCGCCGGGATTGAGCCATTCCAGATCCTGCCAGTGAATCGCGAGGTGGTCTCCGTGGAAATCCTCGGGGTGGAGCGGGCCCGCAAGAGCGAACAGATCCTCCGGAGGCCTTCGGCGGGTCCGGGAAGCCTCTTCCCGTTTCGGCGCCGGTTCCGGAGGAAGAACCTCCGCGGACCGGGCGGAGGCCCTCCCTCCCACCGTCGAAGCTTCTTCGCCATCCACGACGAGGTCCACGGCCTGTCCGGGAGGCGGGGGACTGCCCGCATCTCCGGTCCGCGCCGCAGGACGCGCATCCCGCCGCGGCAGGGGTTTTCTCCCGCTCAAGAAGCGGACGACGTCGTCAGCGTATTCCTCCAGGTCGCAGTCGGGCAGATCCACTTCCAGGATCCTCTCGCGTCGCAAAGCGTGCTGGGAACGCAGGAAGATCCCGGCAGGGGGAGTCAGATGGTCCGGCCACAAGGGGGCCAGCGCCCGGGTTCCGAGAAGGCCGTGACGTTCCCAGGACAATCGCAAAGAGGCATCTCCAGGGGAAAGGGCCTTTTCGAGCAGGCCTTGCAGCAGGGCTGCGTCCAGGGGCCGCTCCAACCTCCCGCCCCCCTCGGCGTAAAGGAGCAGCCGGACTCGAGACGGTTTCTTGCGGCGGAAAATCACGGTCTTGGAGGGGAGACTTTCCAGAGCCCGGCACCGAAGAACAGCAGCAGGAGGAGTCCTCCCAGAGGTGCCAGACGAGCCCGCGTCTCCGCCGCGCGGACCTTGGTGCGGCGCCGGGATTCCCCCTGGAGGAACGCATAATCGCCCTGGATCCGGCGGACCAGAGCAGGGGGCAGCCTGGAGGGCTCTTCCAGCAACGCCTGACCTTCGGCGAGGGCTTCCTCAACCTTGGCCGGATCGAAAGCATCCGCCGAAAACCGGAAGAAAGAAGCCAGCGGGTTCCCAGGCTGAAGCGCCTCGATCCGGCGCGCGGCTTGACGAACCT
>CAZQAP010000030.1:0-22055 GCA_964591365.1 uncultured Planctomycetales bacterium | reverse complement strand
CGACCCAAGCAGCCATGACCTCCCAAGCCAAAGGAACGATCAAGCAGATTTTCGGACCCGTCGTTGACGTGGGGTTTTCCGACGGGAACCTGCCCTCCATCAACCATGCAGTCCACGTTCCGCGGTCCGACGGTGGAACGCTCGTCCTGGAGGTGGCCCAGCACCTGGGCGACGACATCGCCCGCTGCGTGGCCCTCTCCTCGACCGACGGCCTCAAGCGCGGCATGAGCTGCACCAATACCGGGGACGCCATCCGGGTCCCGGTGGGGGAGGGCACCATGGGCCGGGTGTTCAACCTGCTCGGCCGCCCGCTCGACGAGAAGTTCAAGGGCAGGCTGGAGACTGAGGAGGATTGGCCGATCCACCGTCCTGCGCCGCCCTTCGACGAGCAGAAGGCCGTTTCGCAGGTCTTCGAAACCGGGCTCAAGGTCGTGGATCTGCTCTGTCCCTTCGCCCTGGGCGGAAAGATCGGGCTGTTCGGGGGCGCGGGCGTCGGCAAGACCGTCCTCATCCAGGAGCTGATCCGCATCACCGCCGTGGAGAAGGGCGGCTTCTCCGTGTTCTGCGGAGTGGGCGAGCGCACGCGCGAAGGAAACGACCTCTGGCTGGAGATGACGGAGGCCCAGTACACCACCCCGGAGGGCAAGCAGGCCTCCGTGATCGACAACGCCGTGCTGGTGTTCGGACAGATGAACGAACCTCCCGGCGCGCGGCTTCGCGTGGCCCTTTCGGGGCTCACGATGGCGGAGTATTTCCGCGACGTCAAAGGCAAGGACGTCCTTCTCTTCGTGGACAACATCTTCCGCTTCGTCCAGGCAGGTTCCGAAGTCTCCGCCCTTCTGGGCCGCATCCCCTCCGCCGTCGGCTACCAGCCCACGCTCGGTTCGGAGATGGGGGCGCTGCAGGAGCGGATCACCTCCACGAAGAAGGGCTCGGTGACATCCATGCAGGCCGTCTACGTCCCCGCGGACGACTTCACCGACCCCGCTCCCGTGGCCACCTTTGCGCACCTCGACTCCACCATCCTGCTCGACCGCGCCATTTCCGAACTGGGCATCTACCCGGCGGTCCACCCCCTGAAGTCCACCTCGCGCATGCTCGACCCCCAGGTGGTGGGGGAGCGCCACTACCGCGTGGCCGTGGAGGTCCAGCGGGTTCTGCAGCGCTACGCGGACCTGAAGGACATCATCGCCATCCTCGGCATGGAGGAACTGGCCGACGACGACAAGAAGACCGTCCACCGCGCCCGCCGGATCCAGCGCTTCCTCTCCCAGCCCTTCTTCGTGGCGGAGCAGTTCACCGGCCGCAAGGGGCGCTTCGTCTCCAAGGAGGAGACCGTCCGTTCCTTCGAGGAGATCCTGGAGGGCCAACACGACGATCTCCCCGAGCAGGCCTTCTACATGGTGGGCGGAATCGACGAGGCTGTCGAGCAGGCCAAGAACCTCTAGAATGGCGGCCGCGTGACCGAACGCACCCTGACCCTGCGGATCATCACTCCCCGGGCGGTCGTTTTCGAGGCCGAGGTGGGATCCCTGCGTTTTCCTGGCGAGGACGGCCTCTTCGGCGTCCTTCCGCGACATGCCGCCATGGTCGCCCTGACCGATAGCGGCACCCTTTCCGCCAAGATGCCCGGCCGGGAATCGATCGAACGGGTCGTTCACGACGGATTCGCAGAAGTCCGCCAGGGGGTGGTCACCGTCCTGACCCGATCGGCCGAGAAACCCGAAGAGATCGATCTGGACCGGGCCAAGGCCGCCGCGGCCCGGGCCCGGGAAAGGCTGCGCGCCCGCAACTCCGATGTCGACCACGTCCGGGCCCTGGGGGCTTTGAAGCGGTCCCTCGCCCGCCAAAAGATGTCTTCCCGGGCATGATCCATCGGGTCTCCGCCCGGAGCCACGATTGCGGCGAGCTTCGTCTTTCCCATGTCGGGGAGAACGTGCGCCTCTGCGGCTGGGTGGACGCCCGCCGCGACCACGGCGGAGTCTCCTTCATCGATCTGCGCGACCGCTACGGGGTGGTTCAGGTGGTTGCGGGCGAGGAGAGTCCGCCGGAAGCCCACAAGGCCCTGCAGGATCTCCACCTGGAGGATTGCGTGGCCCTCAAGGGGCGCGTCCGCAAGCGCGATCCCGAAAACGTGAATCCGGACCGTTCCACCGGAGAGATCGAGGTCCTGGCCACCGAAGTGATCCTGCTGGCCCCCTGCAAGCGGCTCCCCTTCGAGATCCGCGATCCGCTCGACGTGCCGGAAGAGCTGCGTCTCAAGCGGCGCTACCTCGATCTGCGGCGCAGTTCCATGCGCGGTTTCCTGGAACTCCGCTCGCGGGCCAACCACGCCATCCGGACGGCCCTCCAGGAACTCGACTTCCTGGAAGTCGAGACCCCGGTCCTGACCCGCTCCACTCCGGAGGGCGCGCGGGACTACCTTGTGCCAAGCCGGGTCCGGCCGGGTTCCTGGTACGCGCTGCCCCAATCCCCGCAGATCTTCAAGCAACTCTGCATGGTGGCCGGACTGGACCGCTACTTCCAGTTTGCCCGCTGCCTTCGGGATGAAGATCTGCGCGCCGACCGCCAGCCCGAATTCACCCAGCTCGACCTGGAGATGTCCTTCGTGTCCGAGGAGGATGTATTCCACCTCGTCGAGACGGTGGTCCAGGCCGCTTTCCAAGCCGCCGGGCGGGACGTGCCCGCGGCACCCTTCGAGCGCCTGACCCATGCGCAGGCCATGGCTCGCTTCGCCAGCGACAAGCCCGACCTGCGCAATCCCCTGGAGATCGTGGATCTCGGGGAATCTTCCGGCCGGCTGGGGTTCGGGGTCTTCGACCGCACCCTGGAATCCGGCGGCACGGTGCGCGGCATCCGCATTCCCGGCGGAGGCGCGTTTCCCCGCCGTCAGGTGGAGACGCTCGACCCCCTGGCCCGCGAAGCCGGCGCGGGGGGCGTGGCCTGGTGCCGGATCGGGGCCGGGGGCAAGCCCAGCGGGTCCCTGGCCCGGTTTCTCGACGGGGATTCCGGCCGGGCCTTCCTGCGGCGGGCCGGAACCCGGGAAGGCGATCTCCTGGTCGTTGTGGCGGACCGGGTCCGGCGGGTCCTTTCCGCCCTGGATGCGATCCGCGCCCGGGCCTGGGAATGGATGCAACCTCCCCCCTCCGGCGACCGTCTGCTCTGGGTGACGGAGTTTCCGCTCTTCGAAGAGAACGAGGACGGATCCTGGTCTCCCGCTCATCACCCCTTCACCTCGCCCGTGCTTGACGATCTCCCCGCCCTGGCCGCCGGCCAGCGGGCGGGGATGCGCTCGCGGGCCTACGATCTGGTCTGGAACGGCGTGGAACTCGGTTCGGGATCGATCCGGATCCATAGCCGCGAGGTCCAGGAACAGGTTTTTTCCGCCATCGGGCTCGATCCGGAAGAGGCCCGCCGGCGTTTCGACTTCCTTCTGGAGGCGTTCGACTTCGGACCGCCTCCCCATGGCGGTTTCGCAATCGGTCTGGATCGTCTCTACGCATTGCTTGCGGGGGCGTCTTCCATCCGGGACGTGATCGCCTTCCCCAAGACGTCTTCCGCCGCTTGTCCCCTCACCGGGGCGCCCACGCCGGTTGATCCGGCCCAGCTTTCCGAGCTGGGCCTTGCTGTCCATTCTCGGACCTCTTCCGAAAAGCAGCCCGCCGCTCGCACCTAGAATGGCCTGCATTCCCCTTCCGGCCCCGGCTGCGGACAACCCTGACGTCTGAACCCCACTCGAACCGAGGCATTTCACCATTCCGCCGCGCAGAAGAAAAAGATACGCGCCTCCCGAAAAGGAGCGCTACCGCCTGAACCGCCAGATCCGTATCCGTGAGGTGTTCCTGATTGGGCCGAAAGGCGAACAATGGGGAGTCCGGTCCACGGAAGAAGCCATCAAACTGGCCGATGAAGCCGGACTCGACCTGGTCGAGGTCGCCCCGCATGCCAGTCCGCCGGTCTGCAAGATCTTGGACTATGGCAAGTTCAAGTACGAACAAAAGAAGAAGCAGAATCGTTCCAAGACCGCGTCTTCCGTGCTAAAGGAGATCCGCGTGCGGCCCAAGATCGACCCCCACGACCTGGGGATCAAGGTCAAGAAGGCCCGCCATTTCCTGGAAGAAGGGCACAAGGTCCAGCTCACCTGCCTGTTCCGCGGGCGGGAAATGGCGCACAAGGAACTCGGCGTGGCGGTCATGGATCGTGTCATCGAGGAACTGAAGGACCTGGCCAAGGTCGAACGGGCCGCGCGCATGGAAGGCCGGCGCATGAACCTGCTTCTTGCCCGCAGGTAGACGTTCCGGAACGGGCGGGTTCAGGAGCCCGGCCCGGAGAATGCGCGCACGGCCTCTTCGTAGGTGCGGCGGACCCCCTCGATGTAACCGGCCAGAAGCGGGAGTTCGCCCAGGGACAGGGCCTGAGGGCCGTCGCACAAGGCGGAGGGGGGATCCGGGTGGAAATCCACCAGGACCATGGAAGCCCCCGCGATCACGCCCTGCCCGGTGGCGTGGAAGACCTCCGGCAGGCCGTCGGGCGCCCGGCGGGCCCGGCCGATGCTGTGGGAAGGATCGATGCAGACCGGGAGCCGGGTCTGGGAGCGGACCACGGGGACGTGGGCGAAGTCGGCCAGGTTGCGGTGCGGATCGCCGAGATGGGTCTTGACCCCGCGCAGACAGAAGACGATGTCCGGCTGCCCCTCCGCGGCCACGTATTCGCAGGCGTTGAGGGATTCCTCCAATGTGATGCCCATGCCGCGCTTGAAGAGGACCGGCATCTCGCGCTGCTGGCCGGCCAGCTTGAGCAGCTCGAAATTCTGGGTGTTTCGCGTTCCGATCTGAAGCATGACTCCGGTGGGATTCCCGGCCGCCTCGAGGCCGGTCCGGATCTCCTCGATGTGGCGTCCGTCGCAGACTTCCATGGCAACGATCTGGATGCCGTACCTGCCTGCCAGTTCGAAAACCCACGGCAGGCACGGCTTCCCCAGTCCCTGGAAGTCGTAGGGGCTGGTGCGCGGTTTGTAGGCTCCCATCCGGGTCGTCGTGATTCCCTGGTCCCGCAGGGCGGCCAACATCCGTTCCACGTTCTCCTGGGTGTCCACCGCACACAGCCCCGCGAACAGGTGCACACGGCTTTCGTCGAATCGGATGCCCCGGTATTCGAATCCCGCCGAGCGGTCCTGGCGGCCGTGGCGGCCGATGAGCCGGTATCTTTCCGACACCCGAACGACCCGGCGGACCCCCGGAATCCCGGCGAAAGCCCCCTCGGGGATCGCCGCCGTGTCCCCCAGGAGGTGGATTTCGGTCACCGTTTCGTGGATTCCCTGGAAGGTGTAGGTCCGGGGGGTGACCCCCTCGAAACGGGAGACCGCGGCGAGGACCGCGGAGGTGGTTTCCCGGGAAGCTCCTGATTTGAGCGTGAGGATCATGCGCGGGGAGGGCGGCCGGGCCGGGGAGGGGAGGGGGGCTCCGCCGGGGGGGGCGGGGCCCGGCTTGACCTGCTGGACGGGATCGCTATCCTATCCGGTCCTCTTTCCAGCCCGGAGGAGCGGAATCGTGCCCAAACAGAAGACCAAGAAGGCGGTGGCCAAGCGCATGAAGCGGACCAAGAACGGGAAGCTTCTGCGCCATCACATGGGCACCAGCCACCTGCTCTCCTCCAAGTCCCCCAAACGGCGCCGGAAGCTGAAGCGGTCCCGGGTCGTGCAGGGAAAGATCGCCCTCAACCTGGCCAGCCTGCTGCATTCCTGACCCGCTGACCCGTCCGGCAAGGAGCCTCCCGCAATGACCCGAGCCCGTTCCGTCGTCCCCCGCGTACGCCGCCGCCGGCGGGCCATGCGGCGCGCCAAAGGGTTCTGGGGTGCCCGGCACCGGCTGCTTCGAACGGTCAAGGAAACCCTGCTTCGGGCCGGTCAGTTCGCCTACCGCGACCGCCGCGTGCGCAAGCGGACCTTCCGGCGTTTGTGGATCGTGCGGATCAACGCGGCCGCCCGGGCCAATGGAATGACCTACAGCCGGCTGATCTCCGGCCTGGACAAGGCCGGCCTGCCGCTGGACCGCAAGACGCTCTCCGAGGTGGCCTTCCACGATCCGGCCGCATTCACCGGCCTGGTCGAGCGCGCCCGGTCCGCCCTGGCCGGCTGACCATCCCGGCCGCCATGCGCGAGCGCCTGGAAAAGCTTCGCTCGGAAGGGCGCAAAGCCATCGCCCAGGCGGACCCGGAAGGTCTGCGGGCCGTTGAAATCCGCCTCCTGGGCCGCAAGGGGGAGCTGACCGCGCTCCTCAAGGGCGTGGGGGGCCTGGATCCCGCCGAACGCCCGCAGATCGGGAAGCTGGCCAACGAGGTCAAGGGGGCTCTTTCGGAGGCGATCCGCAAACGGCGGGAGGAGCTGGGAAAGGCCGCCCTGGAGAAAGAACTTTCGGCCTCCGATTTCGACTCCACCCTTCCGGGGCCGCCCCGGCCCCGCGGCGGGCTTCATCCCATCACCCGCATCGCCCGGGAACTGGAGGATCTCTTCACTTCGATGGGATTCCTGGTCGCGGACGGTCCGGAAGTCGAGAGCGAAGAGAACAACTTCGACGCCCTCAACATCCCCGCCGACCATCCGGCGCGGGAATCGTTCGACACGATCTGGGTGCAGACCCCGGAGCGGCCGGGGGGCCAGGGGGGAGTCTGTCTCCGCACCCACACGTCGCCGGTCCAGGTGCGCGCCCTTCGGCGCTTCGGCGCACCACTGCGGGTCGTGGCGCCCGGACGCTGCTTCCGCAACGAGACCGTGGACGCCAGCCACGACCACACCTTCCACCAGATGGAAGGCCTGGTGGTGGACGAGGGCGTCGGGGTGCCCCAGATGCTGCACGGCATGCATGCGCTGCTCCAGGGGATCTTCGGCCGGCCGCTCGAGACCCGCCTGCGCCCGGGCTTCTTCCCCTTCGTGGAGCCCGGCTTCGAACTGGACGCCCGCTGTCCCTTCTGCGAAGGCGGCTGTCCGGTCTGCAAGGGCTCCTGCTGGGTGGAGCTCTGCCCCAGCGGGCTGGTCCACCCCAACGTCCTGGAGGCCTGCGGAGTCGATCCGGAGCGTTACAGCGGCTACGCCTTCGGGCTGGGCCTCTCCCGGCTCGTGATGCTGCGCTACGGAATCGACGACATCCGCTGGCTGCTGGGGGGGGACCTCCGCTTCCTGGAACAGTTCGCGTGAGGAACTCCGGGTGAAGATCTCCCTCTCCTGGATCGGCGAGTTCCTCGACCTGGACGGCGTGGCGCCCGAACGGTCGGCGGAGCTGCTCACGCTCCACACCGCGGAGGTGGAGGGCCTGGAACGCTTCGGAGGGGACGTCGGCGGAGTGGTCGTCGGCGAGGTGGTGGAGTGCGGCCGGCACCCCAACGCCGACAAGCTCTCCCTCACGCGCGTGGCCTTCGGCGGGGACGAGGCCGTCCAGGTGGTCTGCGGGGCCTCCAACGTGGCCCGGGGCCAGAAGATCGCCTTCGCTCCGGTGGGCTGCGTTCTTCCCGGCGGGGTCAAGCTCAAGAAGGCCCGCCTGCGCGGGGTCGAGTCGAACGGAATGATCTGTTCCGAACGCGAACTCGGCCTGGGCGAGGACCATTGCGGCATCCTGGTCCTGCCCGATGAAGCCCCGGTCGGCGCGCCCCTGGCCGGCTACCTGGGCATGGACGACGCGGTGGTCGAGATCGACAACAAGTCGCTCACCCACCGGCCCGACCTCTGGGGCCACTACGGCTTCGCGCGCGAGCTGGCCGCGATCCTGGGCCGTCCGCTGAAGCCCCTGCCGGTGCTGGAGCACTGGCCGGAGGGCGGGGAATCGATCCCCATCCACCTGGAGGCCGGTCCGGCCTGTGCGCTCTATCTCGGCCTTCCGCTCCACCTGGGTGGCCCTCCGGCGCCTTCGCCGATGGGAATCAAGCTGCGCCTCCTGGCCGTCGGGCAGCGTCCGCTCAACGATCTGGTCGATCTCACCAACTATGTCCTGCTCGAAACCGGCCAGCCGACCCACGCCTTCGA
Organism: uncultured Planctomycetales bacterium; assembly: GCA_964591365.1. Taxonomy (GTDB): domain Bacteria; phylum Planctomycetota; class UBA1135; order UBA1135; family UBA1135; genus CAZQAP01. The sequence continues at coordinate 14,041 of CAZQAP010000030.1, read as the reverse complement.
TCTGGCCCGCCTGCACGGCCCGGCCATCCGGGTGCGCCCCGCGTGCCCCGGGGAAGAAATCGTGACCCTGGACGGGGTCGCCCGCGCGCTGACGGAAGAGGATCTTCTCATCGGCGACCAGGACCGCGCCGTGGCCCTGGCGGGCCTGATGGGCGGCGGAGAGACGGAGGTCTCCCCGGAGACCGAGACGGTCCTGCTCGAATCGGCGGTTTTCGATCCGGTGGCCATCCGGCGCACCTCCCAGCGCCTTGCCCTGCGCACCGAAGCCTCCGCGCGCTTCGAGAAATCGCTCGATCCCGCGCTGGCGGAGCAGGCCCTGCGCCGTTTCGCCCTTCTGCTCGCCCGGGTGCGGCCGCAGGCCCGCATCCTGGGCGCCCCCTCCGTGGCCGGTTCGGCACGGGCTCCTGAGCGCACCCTGGAACTCGATCCTGTCCGCACCGCAGCCCTTCTGGGACTTCCGCTTTCCGCCGGCGAGGTGGCCGCCCCCCTGACCGCGCTCGGGTTCGAGGTCGCCGAGGGGAAGGACACGCTGCGGGTGAAGGTCCCGAGCTGGCGCGCCACCAAGGATGTCACCCGTCCCATCGATCTCGTCGAGGAGGTCGGGCGCATGACCGGCTACCACCGGATCGAACCCGCCCCTCTCCAGGCCCCTGTCGTGGCTCCCTGGCAGGATCCCGCCCGCCGGCTGGCACGCACCCTCGCGGACCGCCTCGCGCTGACTTGGCAGGCGTTCGAGACCCAGGCGCCGACCTTCCTCGAAAGGGCGTGGGCCGCGCGCCTGCACCTGCCCGCAGAGGCCTTCCTCGCCCTGGCCAACCCGGTCCAGGCCGGAGTGGACCTTGTGCGCCGCGACCCCATGGCGAGCCTGCTGCTGCAGGCGCAGGGCAACCGGAAGGAACGCGAGCAGGGTTTCCTCTTCGAAGTGGCCAAGGGCTACGAACCCGGGCCCGGCGCCCTGCCGGCCGAACGCGCCTGGATCGGGGCGGTGCTCTGGAGGCGGCAGGGAAAGACCCCCGAGGGGCCGGAAAGCCTGTTCGGTTTCCTGCGCGGCGCGGTCACCGACCTTCTTCAGACCGCCGGGGTGGAAGGCGCGCAGGGGCGCGCCGGGGTGGAGTTCGCGGCCGCGCCCTGGTGCCATCCGGTGCGCAGCCTTTCCTGGCTGAAGGGCGAGGCGCTTCTGGGATTCAGCGGGGAACTCCATCCGCGCCTCAAGGCGGAGATGGATTGGGAGCGGAGCGAAGTCGGCCTGCTTCTGCTCGACCTTCCCGCTTTGCTCGAGGCCCGCGCGGGTCGGCCGCGGCGCTTCCACAGCCCGGGCCGCTTTCCCGCCGTCAAGGTCGACGTCGCCCTGGCGCTGCCCCGCTCCGTTTCCTATGCGCAGGCCGAGGGGGCCCTGCGCAAGGCGGGCGGGAAGCTGCTCGAATCGCTGGAACTGTTCGATCTCTTCACCGGCGAGAGCCTGGGGGAAGGGCAGCGCAGCCTGGCCTTCCACGCGGTCCTGCGGGCTCCCGACCGCACGCTCGGAGAGAAGGAGGAACGCCGCTTCCTCGAGAAGGCCGAGCAGGCCGCCCGCGACCTGGGCGGCCGTCTGCGGGCCTGACCCGCGTTCAACCGGAGGGCCGGAAGGGGGGGTCCCCGGGATGTAGCGGCCGGTTGGCGAACAAGGCCCGCCCGCGCTCCATCTTCCAAAGCCAGATCTCCTGCCCTCCCGCGGCGGCCCGGGCGGCGAAGGCGTCGAGGATCCCCGGTTCCACGGCGAGCTGGTGGAGCAGCAGGAAGGCCGGGGCGCGGCCGGCAAGGAGTTCGAGGGCCTTCCCGTAGCGCACTTCCCGCCCGCGGATCGGCTGAAGGCGTCCCGTCTCCACGGCGAAGGTCCAGGCGGGGGGCAGGGGACCGCAGGCCACCAGGTCGCTGCGCCCGAGGCGGAACTCCAGCCCGTAGGACCAGCCCATGAGCTGGCCGCCCTTCCACGACCCCGCTCCGGCCTGTTCCAGGGTCTGTGCAAAGACGTCATCACTGCGGGCTTGGGCGGGGAGGCAGAACCAGGCCATCAGGCCGGCCTCGAGGACCAGGAGCGCCGCGCCGATGCCGTTTCGAAGGCGGTGGCGCGGCTTTGTGTTCCACCAGGAGGCGAGTCCGAGCGCCAGCCCTGGAATGGCCGGGGCGAGGTAACCGGGCTGTTTTCCCGGAGGAAACGAGAAGAGGAGGATCGGAAGCAGTCCCCAGACGGCGAACAGACGGCCGTCCGGATGCGCACGGGCGCGGCCGGAAGCACCCCGGGGGCGGGTGAGGCGTCTCCAGGCGGGGATCAGCCACCACGGAAGAAGCATTCCGCCGGCCAGGGCCGGGAAGTACCAGAAGGGGCGGGCACGGGAATGGACGTCGCTCGCAATCCGTCCCAGGAATTCGCGATTCCACCAGTAGGGGAGGAAGTCCGGCTCAGCGTGGGCGGCGGCCAGGTACCAGGCCATTCCCACGGTCAGCATCGGCAGGAGAAGCACGGGGTGGAGCAGGCGCAGAAGGGGGGCGGGATGACGTTCCCAAAGAGCGGTTCCGGCGAGAACCGCCAGGGGAATCAGCCAGGCCACCGGGCCCTTGACCAGGAAGCCCGCACCCAGGGCCAGCCCGGCCAGGAAGCCCGCCCCTTTCCCGCCCCCTTCCAGCCAGTCCCGGCCGCCGAGGATGGCGCCGGTCACACAAAGCGTGAGGGTCATGTCCAGGGTGGCGAGCTGGCCGAGTGCCAGGAACAGGGGACAGGAGCCCGCGATCAGGGCGGCGGTGGACCCCGTTCCAGGGGCCGCTCCGCGGTTCCCCCGGCGGCCGATCCAGAGAAGGAGCAGCGCCAGCGAGGCCAGGGAGGGGAGGCGCAGGGGCGGGGCCCCGGGGCCCCACAGGGCCGTCCCCGCAGCCATGAGCCAGTAGACCCCGGGGGGCTTGTCGGGGTAGAGAACCCCCCCCTGGCGGGGGAGCAGCCAGTCGCCGGAGGCCAGCATTTCCCGCGCGGCCTCGCCATAACGCCCCTCATCGGGGTCCGCGAGAGGCCGGGCTCCGGCCCCGGCCGCCACAACGAGCAGGAGCAGCAGGCAGAGGCGCCGGGGAGTGAGGGACGGCAAGGTCTGGGGAGTTTGGCTGGTTCGCCGAAAGGATGATAGTTTTGAGAGGTGAGAGGCCTCTCACAAGCCCCCTTTCCTTCTCCTCCCCTGGCCCCTGAATGATGAAGTGGCTGCGCCGGCACTTCGACACCTGCTTCGTGGTGTTGCAGGTCTTCGTGGATTGGGTGGTCATCCTGGCCTCCTGCCTGGTGGCCTGGAGAATCCAGGAATCCCTCGCCCCGGGGAAGACGCACATCAGTGTCTACGGGCACCTGATGGTGGTGATCACCGGGATCACCCTGGTTTGCTTCTGGTTTTTCGGCCTCTACAAATGGCGCAAATCCATTCTCAACGTCGAAGAATATCGCAATACCTTCAAGGCCACTTTCGTTTCCCTGCTCCTTTGCAGTGCCTGGATCTTCATGATGCGGGCGGCCTCCGCGGCCACCGACGACGAACCCTGGGTCTACAATCTCCTTCGTCCAGTCCACCAATTGTTCCAGATCGAGGAGGTCGACAGATATTCCCGCCTGATGTTCATTCTGATTTTCCTGGTGATCTTCCTGATCACTTCCATGCAGAGGGCTGTCTTCTTCCGGATCATTTCGGTCCTGCATTCCAAGGGGTTTGGAAACACCAACGTGGCCATTTTCGGAACGGGCCCCCTGGCCCTGCGGGTCTACCAGAAACTCAGGCTGTTTCCGACCCTTGGATTCCACTTCGTAGGTTTCCTGGACGAAGACCCCGAACTCCACGGAAAAAGGATCCGCGGTTACCCCATCCTCGGCAGCTCCCGGCAACTGGACGAGATCGCCCGCCAATACCAGATCAAACGGATCTTCATGGCGGGAGCCTCCCTGCAGGAGGATGAACTTGTTGAAATCTGCGGTCGATTTGAAAAGTTGGGGATCCGCTATCAGGTCATCCCCCGCCTGCATCATTTCTTTTCCAAACGCTTTACCATCGACAAGCTCGATTCCATTCCGCTGATCACCCTTCGCGAAACGCGCGGCCGGCCCATCTATCTGGCATTCAAGCGCGGGATCGATCTTGCGGTTTCGGGCCTGGTCCTGGTGGTCACATCACCCCTGATGCTGGTGATCGCCCTTCTTATCAAGCGCGAATCCCAGGGCCCCGTCTTCTTTCGTCAGGTCCGCGTCGGGCAGAACGGCCGGCTCATCAAGATCCTCAAGTTCCGCACCATGTACCAGGAGGTGTGCCGGGATGAAGTGACTCCCCAGTCTTCGCATGATCCGCGCATCACCCGGGTGGGAAACTTGCTTCGCAAGACCTCGCTGGATGAGCTGCCCCAGTTCCTGAACGTCTTCCGGGGGGAGATGTCCCTGGTCGGCCCGCGCCCGGAGATGCCCTTCATCGTGGACACCTACTCGTCGGTGGACCGCCTGCGGCTGGAGGCCAAGCCGGGAATCACCGGTCTCTGGCAGGTCTCCGAAGCCCGCAAATCACCCATCCACGAAAACCTCGACTACGACCTGTACTACATCGAAAACCAGTCCACCTTTCTTGACGCGGTCATCCTGCTCATGACCCTCTTCACCGTCTTTCGGACCCGGGGAACCTACTGAATCGGGGTTCCGGAGGACTCTTCCCCGCGGCCAGGACCGGATTGCGCTTCGATCCTTCTCCAGCCACTTTCCGGGTGGAGGAGATCCCCCTTTATCCTCCGGCGGGAGACGGCCCCCATCTGTGGCTGGTGGTCCAGAAACGGGGGATCGACACCCTGGAAGTCCGCAAGCGCCTTGGCCGCAGGCTGGGGGTCCCCGCCCGCGACATCGGTTTCGCCGGCCGGAAGGACGCCGCTTGCACGGCGGTCCAGGTCTTCACCGCCCCCTGGAGGGAGCAGGATCCCCTGCCCTCCAGGGACGACACCAGGATGCGGGATTCCGGCTTCCGGATCCTTTCCGCCTCACGCCACCGCCACCGGCTGCGGGTGGGGCACCTGGCGGGGAATCGTTTCCACGCAATCTTGCGGGGAGATCCCCGCGGAGCCGGGGGGCTGGAACGGCGCTTGTTGCGCGCTTCCCGGGAAGGTTTCCCCAACGCTTTCGGACCGCAGCGGTTCGGGGCCGGCGGGCGGAACGTAGAGCGCGGACGAGAGGTTTTGCTGGGGAACCGGAGAGGGGAGCGCAACCTGGTTTCCCTTTGGCTTTCCGCTTTTCAGGCGGCAGTCTTCCAGGCCGTTTTGAAGAACCGGATCCGCACCGGGCTGGCGGCCCGGGAGGGCGACCGCCTTGTCCCTCCCGCCCGCCGTTCCGCAGGGATCCGGGCAGGTCTTGAGCAGGCCCCCTCACGGGATATCGCGGTTCGCAGGGGAATCCTGGTCCCCTCCGCCCCGCTTCCCGGGGCGCGCACCCCCTGGGCCGACGGCGAGGTCGGCTTGATGGAGCAGCGGGCAGCCCGTGAGCTGGGCTGGCCGGGGGATGTTCCCCGGCGGGTGGCCGGAGTGCGCCTGGACGGCCAGCGCCGGCCTCTGGTGGCCTTTCCCCGCGAGACCGGCTTCACTGCCGCCAGGTCCGGCGTCCATCTCGTCTTCGTCCTGCCCGCGGGAAGCTATGCCACGGCCTTGATCGGCCATCTGCTTGGCCCGCAAAGGGCGCTTTCAGGGCGGGAAAGCCCGGGGCTATACTTGTCCGGATCATGCTTGTCGCCGCGACCCTTTTGCTGGGCCTTGCCGGGCCCGGGCCGTTGACCCTTCGGTTCACGCTCCCTGCCGCACAGGATGGAGCGGTTCCGCAGTCCGGGAATCAGGAGGGCCAGGCTTCCGATCCCGGGAGGAAGCCGGGGAAATCCCAGGAGGGCGCCGGGAAAAGCCCCAAGGGGAAGAGAAAAAGTCAGGAGAATGGCGTCAGCAACGAGGAACTTCAGGACTGGTATGACAAGTCGGAGGAGGTCTTTCAGGATGAAGAAGCTGTCCGGAGAGGCCGGGAGATTCTCCAGAAGTCGCTGGAGTTCCATGGCTGGGATGATTTCCAGAAAAGCGGCGGAGTGATCCTCGATACGATGTTCCACGAGTACAGCTACACGAAAAAGGGAGAGCCGGTCCTCAATCTGCGGGGGTTCGGCTCGCTCTACCTCATGCCGGGCTGGAAGGGGGTCTACCAGACTTTCTCGCCTTCCAAGGACCGTGTGCTGAGGGGCCAGGAAGTGCGCCTCGTCTCGGACGGGGAGACTTCCTGGATTTTCGCCGGGAAACGGGACAACCACAGCCAGACGGCCATCCGCAATGCATGGAACCGCTGCCAGAGGGAACGGTTCCTTTGCGGGCTTCCCTTCGCTTTGAACACCGAAGGGATCGACATCGCATTCATCAAGGAGAGCGAAGTCCTCGAGCATCCCACCTGGCGTGTCCGGGTCCGGCTTCCCCGCGGGAAGGCCGTGGCTCTTGGCCTGTGGACCTATGGAGGGAATCCGGAGCCGGTCCGCATCTTCCAGGTGGAATTCTTCCAGGACACCTACCAGGTTGCTGCAATCGACTATTTCATGTGGCGCTCCGGACGGATGGAATTCACTGAGCCCTACTTCGTCTACCGTCACGAGTTCTCCCGGGAATTCGCCGACGATCGGTTTCATGTTCCCAAAGAACGGACCACCGTCTACAACGAACGCAAGGGACGTTTCTTCGACGTGACCAAGGTCTCCGCGGGAACCCCGCCGGATGACTTCTTCGTCCGGAGCTGGGAGATCCTCGACCGGCTCCCCATGGGAGACGGGAACCACTGAGCCCTTCCCCGGCCGCTGCTCCGCGGGGAGAGGACCGGAGGCGCCGTCCGACCCCCTTTCTTTCCCGGCATTCTTTTTTGGGAGGCCGCCGGACTTCCGGAGGCCGCCGGCCGGGGGAGAACTTCCGGGCTTTCGTCGACCGGTATTCCCTGCGTCTCTGGGTTCTCCTGACGCTGGTTCTGGCCCTCAATGCCCTCGATTCCCACTTCACCCTGCTTTATCTCGCCCGGGGCGGGGAGGAGGGGAATCCAGTGGCCGCTTTTCTCCTGGGCAGCGGGTTGGAGACTTTTCTTGGAGCCAAGGCCATCGGGCTGGGGTTGGGTATCGCCCTGTTCGGGATCTTGAAGAACTTTCCCAATGGAAGGCGGGGATTGCTGGCGATTTTCGGAATCTATTCTCTGCTTCTCCTCTGGCACCTGATCCTTTTCTTTCGGTTGCTCTACTTCGAGCATTCCGTCTAGCGGCGGGCGCCATGCAGGCGCGTAGGCAGGCATGAGAGTTCTTCGCGTTCTCACCCGCCCGAACGGAGGCGGCCCGGTCCGGCACCTGGGAGCCCTCGAGCGGGAGCTTCGCCGCCAGGGTGCCGAGACCCTGTTCCTGGTGGGCCGCTGCCGGCCCGGCGAAGTGGACGCAACAGGGCGCCTGAGGGAGGACGGAGCTGAACCTCAGCTCCTGGACGCCTTGCGGGCCGGAGCATCTCCGGCCGATCTCTTTCAGGCCGCACGGGCCCTTTCTGCCCGGATCCGGCGGTTTCGTCCCGACGTGATCCACAGCCATACCGCTGCGGCGGGGGTGGCCGGCCGGCTGGCCGCTCCCCCGGGGGTCGTCGTGGTGCACACCTTCCACGGCCACACCCTTCATGGCGGGTACTGGGGCCCCTTGAGGACCCGGCTGGTGCTGGCTGCCGAGCGGTTCCTTGCCCGGCGCACCGACCTCCTCATCGCCGTTTCCCAAAAGGTCCGGATGGAACTTGAGGCGGCCGGATTGCAGCCTCGGAAAGGCTGGGCCTGCCTTTCCCCGCAGCCGGACCCGCCGGCCTTGCGGGGGATCGGAAAGGCGGCCGCGAGAGCGGAGCTGGCCCTTCCTGAAGGCTCTCCGGTTCTTCTTTTCGCCGGCCGGCTCGAGCGGGTCAAGGGGCTCGATCTTCTCCTGACCGCTCTTCCCGCCGTTACCGGGATTGCGGGGAGATCGGCCCCGGCCCGGTTGCTGGTCCTGGGAGCGGGCCGGGAAGAGGGAAAGCTTCGGGCCCAGGCCGCTCCGCTGGGGGAGCGGGTCCGCTTCCTGGGTTGGCAGAAGAACCTGGAGCCGGCTTTCGCGGCGGCCGACCTGGGCGTGCTTCCTTCCCGCAACGAAGGCTGGCCCCTCTTCCTGGCCGACGCCGCCTACGCCGGGCTTCCCGTTGTCGCAACCGACGTGGGCGGCTGCCGGGAAGCCCTTGAGGAGCTTGGGCACGGTCTTCTGGTCGCTCCGGGGGACCCCGCCGTTCTCGCCAGAGCCATCCGGCACCTGCTTCAGGATCCGGTGCAGAGGACCCGCCTTGGGCAAAGGGGGCGCCGGAACGCTGCGCTGCGTCCCGGGCCGGCGGAAGCCGCCCGCCGGCACCTGGAGCTTTACGAGGCTCTCTTGTCGGGAAGGTTTTCCGGCGAGCCCGAACCTCGGCCGGGCCCCGGCCTGAGGGCATGACGGCCAAGTCCCAGGCGTTTCATCTTGGCGAACAGCGTGGCCCGGTTGATTCCCAGGAGGACGGCGGTTTTTTCCCGGTTGCCTTCGCAGGCGTCCAGCGCGGCCTGGAGAATGCGCCGTTCGGGTTCCTCCAGAAGTTTCTTCAGTGAGTATCTCCGGCCTGCTTCGAGCTGCGGCAGGGGGACCGAGGCGTGGGAATGCCCGGCTCCGCCGCCGCCCGCTCCGGGCAGGACGAGGGGATCCAGCCGTTCGCCCGGACTCAAGAGCAGGGCCCGTTCCAGCGCGTTCTCCAGTTCGCGGACGTTGCCCGGCCAGGAGTATTCCATGAGCTTGCGGATGCTCTCCCGCCCCAGGCGGGGAGCCCGGCGGTGATGCGTCTCGGCGACCTTCCGCAGGAGGTGCCGGGCCAGCGGCAGGACGTCCCCCGGCCGGTCCCGCAGCGGCGGCAGATCGAACTGGATGACCTGGACCCGGTAGAAGAGATCTTCACGGAACTTTCCTTCTTTGACCGCCTGCGCAAGATCGACGTTGGTTGCCAGGATCAGGCGCACGTCCGCCGTCCGGGTGCGGCTCTCTCCCACCCGCTCGAAGGCCCGGTCCTGGATAAGGCGCAGCAACTTCACCTGCAGCCCGGGGGATGCCGCCGCGATTTCGTCCAGGAAGAGGGTCCCGCGGTTGGCCTGTTCGAACCTTCCGATCTTGTTGCGGTGGGCGCCCGTGAAGGCGCCCTTGACGTGTCCGAATAGTTCGCTCTCCAACAGGGAATCGGGCAGCGAACCGCAGGAGACCTCCACGAACGGCTGGTCCGCGCGGTCCGACAGACGGTGGATGGCCCGGGCCAGCAGGGTTTTTCCCGTGCCGCTTTCCCCGCTGATGAGGATGGTGGCCCGGGTGGGGGCGACGGTGCGGACCAGTTCGAAAAGGGAGCGCATGCGGGGATCCCGGCCGACCATCGTGCCCAGTGAGTCTTCGATCCCCAGGCGGGCTTTGAGGGTGCGGTTCTCCTTGCGGAGTTCCCGCTGCTCCAGTGCGCGGCGCAGGATCAGGAGGATTTCGTCGCCCACGAGGGGTTTGGTCACGTAGTCGAAGGCGCCCGCCCGCATGGCCTGGACGGCGTCTTCAATGGTCCCGAATCCCGCCGCAAGGACCACCACCGGCGGGTCGGGGAGCGAGTGGGATTCTTCGAGCAACTGGAAGCCGCTCAGATGAGGGAGGCCAGCGTCAGCCAAAACCACTTCCAGGCCTTCTTCCTCCCGCAGTTTCTTCAGGGCCTCGAGGCCGTCGGTGCAGCAGATCGCCGGAATGCGGGCTTCCTCCAGCAGCGCCCGGATCGAGCGGCAGCCTTCCAGGTCGCGGTCGGCGATGAGGATGCGCGCTTTCATGCGACCCGGCTGCGAGGCGGCTCGACTGCGGAGGGGGGCAGGACCAGGGTGGCCAGGGTTCCCACACCGGCCTTGCTGCGAAAACGGATTTCCGCCCGCTGGCGTTCCGCCAGCAGCCTGGCGATGGCCAGCCCCAGACCGAGATTCGCGCATCCTTCCGATGAGGGCAACGGACCGCCGGTCCCCAGGGCGGGCCCCGCCGGGAGACCCCGGCCGTAGTCGCGCACCCGGATCCGCAGGGCGCCGCTGGGCCGCAGCTCCCCGGTCAGGCGCACGGGGCGATGGGGAGACGCCTGGCGGGCCCGCACGACCAGGTTGCGCACGACCGTGCGCAGATCCCCCGGGATGCGCCAGGCCGGCCGGCTGCAGCGCACCGTCACCGGCGGGCCTTCGGGCACGCTCTCGGAAGCCAGCCGGGCCGCTTCGGCGAGCAGGGTGCCCAGCGGGCGGGTGCCGGCCTGCTCCATCTGGGCGCGGGCGAAGCTGCGCAGATCCTTCAGGAGCGCATCCACCGCCCGCGACGAAACCTCCAGGCGGGCCAGGTGCTTGCGCGCTTCTCCCGGCCGGTCCTGCTCGAGGGCCCGTTGTGCCAGCCCGGCCAGGCGACCCAGCGCATCGAGCGGGCCGGACAGTTCCTGGACCACTCCGGCTGCGAAGGATCCCAGGTTCTCCAGGCGGCGCGCGGCCTGTTCCCGCAGGGTTGCGCGGATCCAGGCCTGCAGGCGTCCGCTCTCCCCGGGAAGCCGGTCGAGAACCGTTTCGAGCTCGTCTTCGGTCCAGCTCACCGGAAGGTAGTCGTGCAGGCCGGAAGCCAGGGCCCGGCGGCGGAGACGGGCTTCGCGCGGGCCGATCAAGACGACCGGGGAGCCGTCGGCAGCCTGGCGCAGAGCCCGGGAAAGGGCCCGCGGCAATCCCTCGCGGATCAGGAAGACCCCCAGGACTCCTTGGCGGCAGGCGGCAAGGGCCTGTGGGGAAGTGGTCACGCGGAGGAAACCGACCTTCCGGACCGCCAGGGCGGCCGCCAAACGGTCGCCCACGGCCGGGCAGCGATCGACGAGGAGCAGGGGGGCCGGGGACAAGGGTCGGAAACGAGGGGCCCCTTCATCGGAAAAAAACGACCTGTTCCTGAATCATCCGGGCAGGCCCGGTCCGGCGGGGGGCGGCCAGTCCAGCCCCACCTCGACCGGAACGACCCCCTGGGCCTTCTTCAGGCAGACGCGTGCGGAAAGCTGCCCGGCCAGGTTTTCCAGGACGGCCAGGAGGAAACCCGGGGGAGGATGGAGGCTTTCGGGCTCCCGCGGAGGCGGGGCGGGGAGCGACCAGGCCAGGTGGATTCCTCCGGGCCCGGCTTCCCCCTCCAGGACCGGGTCACCCGGAGGGCCGAACCGGTTCAGGAAGAGACCGGCGGTGAAAAGCCCGGCCCGCAGCACACGGGGATCGGCCTCGATCTCGACTTCCTTGGGGAAACGCAGGCGAGGCTGGCGGCCTGTTCGGGCCGCCGCCCGCACGGCATCGGCGGCAAATTCCCGCAGGTCCAGGCGCCGGGGACGGGGGCGCCGGCCTCCCGCGGCCAGTTGGAGGATTTCCAGCAGGGTCTCGATTTCGCGGGCGGAATCGATGGCGGCATCCACCGGGCGGCCGGCTTCCTCGCCCGCGTTCTCGGAGCGGGCGAGCTGCAGGTATCCGGCCAGGCTGGCCAGGGGATCCCGCAGGCTTTCCACGACTCCCGCCAGGGTTTTGGGGCCGGCTCCGCTGTCCGGCCCGGGCTGAGGAGCCCCGGCCGGCCCCGCCCCCGGGGCTTGGGGAGCGGCAGCGACAGGAAGGGTCTCACGCGCCAGGATTTGTTCCAGACCGGCCGGGGTCCACGGTTCGGGGAGGACCTGGACACGGGGGAGCGAGAGGATCTCCTCCAGGCCCGCCAGCCCCCGCCCTCCGACCAGCAACAGAACCTCGAGGGAGGGCAGGGTGGCCAGGAACCCGCCCAGGACCGCCAGATCGCGGCTTGCCAGGGCATCGGTGGCTACGACCAGTCCGCCCAGGCGGGAATCCTGGAGGCGGGGCAGCCATTCCCCGGCCGCCGTGCCGATGCGTTCCACCTGCAATCCCTCCCGGACCGCCTCCAGGACTTGCGCCAGGGAGGGGTGGGTTCCTCCATCGAGAAGAAGGAGGTGGGGCCGCTCCCGGTTGGAGAACAAGATTCCTTCCCAGTCCTGATCCTAGCAGGGAAGCCGCGGCCTTTCACGGCCTCCCTTCAGGGGCGGGCGGGGCGGGGAGACCGACCGTGCGGCGCAGGAGCCAGGGGACGGCTTCCCCCAGGTGACCGCAGAAGAGATCGGGATCCTGGCCCGCCACGGCCAGTTCCTCCCGGGCGGCGCGGCCCTTCCCGGTCCCCACAAGGACCGCCGGCAGGCTGCGGGCGGCGAAGGCCTGGAGGTCGCGGACGTCATCGCCCACGCCCGCGGAGCGCCCCCAGTCGATCTCGAAATCTTCGGCGGCCCGGTCGAGCAGGCCGGGGAGGGGCTTGCGGCAGCGGCAGCGGCGCCGGGTGGGGGGCACGCCCACCGCCGTGTGATGGGGGCAGTGGTAGTAGGCGTCGATGCGGGCGCCGACCCGGCGCAGTTCGGCGTCGATCCGTTCCTGGATGGCCAGGAGATCGCCTTCGTCCAGGATTCCGCGGGCCACTCCCGACTGGTTGGAGATCACGATGAGCTGCAAGCCGGCCCGATGCAACGCCGCAAGAGCTTTGGCGACCCCGGGAAGGAGCCGCGCGCGGCTTGCGGAGTGCAGGTAGGGGATTTCCTGGAGAAGGGTTCCGTCCCGGTCCAGGAAAATGGTCGGCTTCTCCGCCATGATGCCAGTCTATCCGCCCCCGGGGGCCCGGAATTCCTCCGGGAGGAGAATCTCCCTGCCGGAGACTGCTAGTCTTGGCGCCGTCGAGGTACGCATGGCCAGGAACCGGATCTCCTCTCCCGTCTCGCGCCAGGAACTCCAGGCCGACTACCGCAGTGCCGGCGATCCCTGGATGATCTTCCGGATCATGGGGGAGTTCGTCGAAGGGTTCGACACCATGCGCAACATCGGCCCGGCGATCTCCCTTTTCGGGTCGGCCCGGACCCCCCAGGACCATCCCTGGTACGCCATGGCGGAACGGGCGGCCGAGGAATTGGCCCGCCGCGGGTTCGCCGTCCTGACCGGGGGAGGACCCGGTCTGATGGAAGCCGCCAACAAGGGCGCCCGGCAGGGCGGGGGGATTTCCGTCGGGCTGAACATCCAGCTTCCCATGGAGCAGGAACCCAATTCCTATCAGGACGTGGGCCTCGATTTCCGTTATTTCTTCGCCCGCAAAGTCGTGTTCGCCAAATACGCTCTCGGCTACGTGGTGTTCCCGGGGGGGTTCGGGACCATGGATGAATTCTTCGAGGCCCTGACCCTCATCCAGACTGGAAAGATGGAGGGGTTTCCGATGGTCCTGATGGGGAGCGAATACTGGGGCGGGCTATTGGATTGGATCCGGGAGAAGATGGTTTCCCAGGGGACGATTTCGGCGGAGGACATGGACTTCTTCCACCTGACGGATGATCCTGTGGATGCGGCCGCATTCATCAAGAAGACCCTGGTGGAAGGCTCCGAGTGCCGCCCGGAATGGCGCACCCAGATCGAAGAAGCCGCCAAGCGGGCGGCCCGCATCCATGCCGGCGCCCGGATCCGAAGGCGGCACCGCGGCGAGGGGGACTCCCCGGTGGCGGGGAATCCTGGGAGACGAGGATCTCCGAAGAAAGAAGAAAGATGAACCGCGGAGAGCGCGGAGAAGAAGAAGAGAAGAGAGATACCAACCTCCGGCTGACGGAGGACCCGCTCCGAAAACGGCCGTGCTCGGCCCCGGCCAGGTTTTTTGGGTCGCGCTCTCGTTTCTTTTTCTTGGGGCTTCAGGATTTTGTGTGGGTTCCCGGGGCTTCCGGAATCCGCTTGGCGGGTCGGAGGGGTCTCCCCGGTGCTGGGGAATCCTGGGAGCGGAGGATCTTCGACGAAAGAAGATAAACCGCGGAGGCGCGGAGACGCGGAGAAGAAAAGAGGGAAGCCAACCCCCGGCCGACGCAGGCTCCCCTCCGAAGACGGCAGTGTTGGGCCACAGCCTGGCTATTG
>CAZQAP010000029.1:18938-22293 GCA_964591365.1 uncultured Planctomycetales bacterium | reverse complement strand
AAGCCTCCTCGGAAACCCCCGAAAAGGCATTCTGCACACGAAACCCGGAAGCGCCCTTGTTTTTTTCTTCTCCGCGCCCTCCGCGTCTCCGCGGTTATTTCTTCTTTCGTTTTCCTCCCCCGTTTTCCCGACCCCCCAGGATCCCAAGAAGGTCGCAGATCTGACCGGGATCGGGATTCCCGCCCGAAACCACGGCCGCGACGCGCAGCGGGTTCCCGGGACTTCGTTCTTCGAGAAGATCCTCCGGAAGCCCGCCGGTGAATACCAGCGCGGCAGCGGCCGCGCCGGCGGGTTCGACGATCAGGCGGCCTTCGCGCACGAGCCGCGCCTGGGCGGCGAAGATCGGCCCGTCGGGAAGAGCCAGAACCTGCCTCACGGCGGCGCGGGCGATCGCGATGTTGATCCGGCCGGTGGAGAGCGGACAAAGCCCCTGGACCCGGGTGGTGATCTCTTCCAGGGCCACCGGCTTTCCCGCCTCGAGGCCGCGTGCGAGGGTTGCGGAGCCCTCCGGCTCCACGCCCAGGACCGCAACTCTTCCGCCGGTCTCGCGCTGCAGGGCAAGCGCGATGCCCGAGATCAGACCCCCGCCTCCGACGGGCACGACAACCACTTCGACTTCGGGCCAGTCCTCGGCGATCTCCAGGCCGGTCGTTCCCGCACCCTCCACCGTGCGCGCCGATTCATACGGGTGGATGAGCCGCATGCCATCACGAACGCGCCGCCGGCATGCTTCTTCCGCGGCCTTCCGGGTGGGGCAGAGAACCACTTCGGCGCCTTCCTCGCGGCAGGCGGCCACCTTGTTGGGGTAGGCGTCCTCCGGCATGAAGATCGCGGCGGGAACTCCGGCCCGGCGCGCAGCCCAGGCGAGCGCACGGCCGTGGTTGCCCGAACTGGTTGCGGTCACACCTTGGGTCCGACATTCGTCATCCAACTGGCGGATCTGGTTCCAGGCTCCGCGCGCCTTGAATGAGCCGGTCTCCTGGAGCGATTCCAGCTTGAGGCGCAGCTCGACCCGCAGGTCTCCGCTGGGAAAAGGGGCCAGCGGCGTCCGGCGCACGACCCCTTTCAGGCCGGCTGCAGCGGCGGGGAAGTCGATGCCGTCGAGAGCCGCTTCCAGGGCGGGATCCAGGGGCGGGACAGGAGGGCGGCAGGGAACCATGGGGATTTTTCCCGGGTCAGATCCGGAAAAACCCGGTTTTGAGGAGCAAAGAAGCGGGAGAAACGGCCGAAAAGGATCCTTGGAGGATCTTTCCGCCTGGGCTTCCCCGATTCATGGGACACCAGGGTATCCTCCCGCGCCCTCTGGCCCGCTTGGGGCCCCCTCACCCCTTCGCCATCGCCCAGATGCACCAGACCACCCTGTCCCGAGTCGTGTCGGTTTGCGGCCTTCTTGTCCTGGGTCTGCCGGGAACGGTTTTCGCCCAGTCCTTCGGGCCCCCTTCCCCGAATCCTTCGAACCCCGGGCTTCACAAGGAGGCGTTTCAGCCGGTCCGGTTCGCCGTGATCGGCGATTTCGGCCTGGCGAGCAGCCGGCCCCAGGACGTCTCCACGCTCATCGACACCTGGAACGTGGATTTCATCGCCACGGCGGGGGACAACAACTACCCCGACGGCGCCTCCTCGACGATCGATGCCAACATCGGGCAGTTTTATTCGGCCTACATCTTCCCGTACACGGGGAGCTTCGGGCCGGGCGGAACCACGAACCGGTTCTGGCCCTGCCTGGGGAATCACGACTGGATCACTTCCAATGCGCAGCCCTATTTGAACTACTTCACTCTTCCGGGAAACGAGCGCTACTACGACAAACGGATCGGATCCGTTCATCTGTTCTTTGTGGACAGCGATGCCCACGAACCCGATGGCGTGACCTCCTCCTCCATTCAGGGACAGTGGCTCCAGGCTGCCCTGGCCGCCTCCAACGCGCCCTACAAGTTCGTCGTCTTCCATCACGCCGCCTATTCGTCCTCCACCCATGGCAACAACGTCTGGATGCAGTGGCCCTTCAAGCAGTGGGGGGCCCAGGCGGTCTTTTCCGGACATGACCACACCTATGAACGGGTGGTGGTCAACGGGTTCCCCTATTTTGTCGACGGGCTGGGGGGCAACAACAAGTATGCCTTCAAGACGCCTGTTGCCGGGAGCCAGGTGCGCTACAACGCCGAATTCGGCGCCTTGCTGGTCGAGGCCGGGCCCTTGATGGCCAGCCTGAAATTCATCAACAAGAACGGCGTGGTCATCGACACCACCACGGTCAATCCCGACGGTGCCGGCGGCGGGGGCGGGGGCGGGCAGGATCCCCTCCTGGTCCCCTCCGGATCCACCTGGAAGTATCTCGACGACGGCTCCAACCAGGGCACCGCCTGGAGAGTTCCCGGTTTCAACGATTCCGCCTGGAACTCCGGTTCGGCCCAACTCGGCTACGGAGACGGGGACGAGGCCACGGTGGTGAGTTTTGGGCCCGATCCCAACAACAAATACATCACCACCTGGTACCGGCATACCTTCCAGGTGGCGGATCCCAGCATCTTCACCGGCGCCAGCCTGGGGCTTTTGCGGGATGACGGAGCGGTGGTCTACCTCAATGGAACCGAGGTTTTCCGAAGCAACATGCCTTCCGGAACCATCAACTACCTGACCCCCGCTTCCGGGGTGGTCGGCGGAAGCCCCGAAAGCACGTTTTTCGAAACCGCTGTCGATCCGGCTCTTTTAGTCGCGGGGCCCAACCTCCTGGCCGTCGAGGTCCACCAGGCCAATTCCACCAGCACCGACACGAGCTTCGACCTGGACCTCACGGGAATTCAAGCCGCCCACTCCATGACGGGAGACGGCACGACCTGGAAGCTGCACGTGGGAGGCTGGCCGACAGGCCGATGGCGCCAGCCGGGCTTCGACGATTCCTCCTGGGCCACCGGCCACGGGCTGATCGGTTTCGGGCATGGAAACGAGGCCGCAACGATCGGTTTCGGACCCAGCCCGGACCACAAGGCCATCACCACCTGCTTCCGCACAACGTTCCGTGTGGAGAATCCCCGCAATCTCCGGAGGCTGGTGATGCGGCTCCTGCGCGACGACGGGATCGTGGTCTACTTGAACGGCCGGGAAGTCTACCGTTCCAATCTCCCCTCGGGGAAGATCGGGCCCCGGACCCTCGCGGGATGGGACGTCGGCGGGCCCGAGGAGACCACGCCCCTGGAAGCCGACCTTCCGATCCATCTCCTTCGTCCCGGCCTCAATGTCCTGGCTGCCGAAGTTCATCAGTCGAGCCCCTCCAGCGACGACCTGATCTTCAAGCTGGATCTGGACTCCTACCTGAAACGGTAGCGCTTCGTTTCGCGCCCGCGGGTCAGCGGGG
>CAZQAP010000029.1:0-18838 GCA_964591365.1 uncultured Planctomycetales bacterium | reverse complement strand
CTGGACTCCTACCTGAAACGGTAGCGCTTCGTTTCGCGCCCGCGGGTCAGCGGGGTGGGGCCAGCCTGGCCGCCTCCTCCAGCTCGCGGGAGGCTTCTTCCCGCTTGCCGTCGAAGAAGAGCGCAGCGGCGAGATCGCGGCGGAGGGCGGGATCGCGGGGAAGGTCCTGGACGGCCCGGCGAAGCTCCCGGACGGCTTCGGCGGTTCGCCCGGCGGGCAGGTAGATCTGGGAAGCGAGGCGGCCCCGGAGGCGGGCATCGGCCGGATCGGCCGCCAGGGCCTGCTCGAGGAGGGCGGCGGCCCCGTCCACATCGCCCGCGGAGAAGCGCAGCATGGCCAGCCGGACCCGGCTTTCCTGGTAATCGGGGTGCGCGGCGAGGGTTTCCCGGAGCCAGCTTTCCGCTTCCCCGGTCTTGCCCTCGAGGAGGAGGACGTTGGCCAGTTCCGTGCAGAGGGGTCCTGAAGGCCCCTCCTCCTCCAGGGCCTTCCGGAGGAATCCCTCGGCCTGCCTTCGATCGCCCGCCACAAGGGAGAGCCACGCCATCCGCAGCGGGATTCCGGGGGTTTGCATCAGTCCAAGGCCCCCGTCTCCCACGCGAGCTGCCAGACGGTAGTGCTCCAGGGCTTCCCGGGCGTTTTCCAGGCTTTCCGGCGGCAGGCCGGCCGTCTTGGCGCCGGAAAGGATTTCTTCCCGGGAAACGCGGACCCTGCGATCGAGGCCGTCGGCGCGCCAGAGGTGGTAGCGCACCAGGCCCGTGTGCAGTGTCAGGACCAGGAAGCCGGCGCTCAAGAGGGTGAACATCCTTCCCGAGAAGAGCATCCGCCCGTCTTTGCGGAAGACGGACCGGTATAGGGTCACGTCGGGCTTTCGGAAAAGGCGCCACGCTTTCCAGAACATGAAGGTGGAACAGCCGGCGATGCCGGCTGCCATGAGCATGGGGATCCGATGATAGGCCTGGCGCCAGGCGAGGAATGCGACAAGGAACAGGAAACCCATGATCAACTCTTCGACGGCTTCCAGGTCGTAGGGGATTCCCGGCGGTTTCCGTCCCGGGATGAGTGCGCGACCCGGACGGGCAAACTTGTAGGAAAGGGCGTTCGTCGGGCAGACGCTCACACAGTCGAGGCACTTCATGCAACCGCGGTCCACAACTTTTCCGAACGATTGGATTTCTTCGCTCACCTGGACGTTGGAGGTGCAGGTCGCGGTGCAATGACCGCACTGATCGCAGGCATTCAGGTCCGCCACGATCTGGCCCGGAGCCAGACGGCCGGCGGCACCGAAGATGGCTCCATAGGGACAGCCGTAGGTGCAGAATCCCTTCGCTCCGAGAAACCAGACCGCTGCGAATCCGCAGATCAACAGGAACGGGACCGCAACCGTCCAGGGAGGAAAGGTCGCCCAGAAATCGGACTGGGTGAGTTCGAGGTGGAACCCGGGGAACGGGGGCGGCGGGTGGAAAAGGGCCGCCGCAGCGGGCCAGACCGCGTTGAGGAGGGGGAGCAGGGCAAGACGCCGGAAGGCCGGCCAGACGAACATGTAGAGCGCCAGGACGGCGGGCACGAAACGCAGCAGCCGGGAGCGGAAGGGCTGCGGGCGGATGCCGGCCTTCTTCATCAACCATCCGCAGAAGTCCTGCAGAGCGACGATGTGGCAGCCCCAGCCGCAGAAAAAACGGCCAAACAGTGCCGTCGCGAGGATCGCCAGGCAGAAGAAGAGAAAGCCCGCGTTCACGGCCCCCCGTTCGAGGGTCTGCATGGCCTCCGAGGGCTCCAGGGGGGAGAGGGTGCGGCCTGTGGCCAGCCAGTGAGCGATATGGGCCAGGATGCCCAACTGAATGAGAATCAGGACCGCAGCCCGCCGGGGGGCGTTCCGGGAGCGCCGGGGGACGGGGCGCCAGGCAGGTCCGGGCGGGAGGGCCATGGCCGCGGCGATTGTATGCCCGGGGCTCTGAGTGCCGGTTTTTCCCCCTATCGGGCCCCTTCTGTTCCGGGGGGGAATCTTCCGCGGCGGGATCCCGCCGGGCGACAAAGGGGCTTTTCCCGACTTTTTCCTGCCTGGAGGGGGACCAAGCCCCCTTTTTCGGTGCATTTGGGATAGCAACATGGAAGAAGGGTCAAGGATTTCATGCCGGATCTCCGATGAATCGGGCGGTCGCAGTCTGGATGCGCCTCGTTCCTGGCCTCTTTCCCACCCTCCTTGTCCGGCCTCAGGATTTTCCTTCAAGAGACCGTCAATGAGGTCGAAGAGGGCGGCAAGGAATCCTCGACAAGGGGCTTCATCCCCATCGAATCACCTCATGAACCACCCGAGCATGGCCAAAAGCCCCCAAAACCGGAATCTTAGGAACCTGTGGTGGAACGCGGAATCCCGCGGGCCTACGATTCCCCCCGCACCTGGAGGCGTTCCCCATCAGGACCAACGCACAGGGGATGAATTCGTTTTCCTTCCCGGTCCGACTGCCTCCCCACACAAACAACGTGGAATCTGGAGAAAACTCATGAACCCGCAAGGATGGAAAGTCTTCCTCCTGGCCTTTGGTTTGTCCGGCCTCTTGGGCCGGACAGTTCAAGCTGGCGAAGTGATCCGTGTCGGCACTGCATCCAACAGCGTGATCGCCGTTGTCGTAGAAACCGGTCCCGGTGAGGCTGACCCTTCCCAGGATCCCAGCCTTTGGACCGTCAATGGGCAGGCTCCCCTTCGAGTGGGGCGCATGTCGGCTCCCTGGTACGAGGGCACCGCCGCAGACAATTATCCGATCACCATGCGGCACCACATCTATCTTCAACTGTCCTCCTCCTTCGTGAAGAACCGGACCTACAGGATCCAGACTCCGTACGGGCCCACCAACCTGACCTTCAATTCCCGGCATACCCTTTGCGAGTCGATCCACGTGAACCAGGTGGGCTACAGCCAGGACTCCACCGTCCGGTACGCGAACATCGGGATCTTTCTGGGAGACCTCGGTCCCCAGAAGCTCGGAAGTGACCCGGTCAACTTCGTTGTCCGCAATCAGCGCACGCGCAGACGGGCGATTGCCGGCACGGTCACTTTCTGGGGGGACGATACCGGGACCACCAAGGCCAGCGGGGAATACGTCTACCGCATCGACCTTTCCAGGCTTCCCAAGGGCGGCCCCTACTACATCGTGGTCAAGGGCTTTGGACGTTCCTACCCCTTCGGCGTGGGGGGGAAATACAGCAACTACTTGAATTACGTCCATACCCGCGGCCTCTACCACCAGCGCTGCGGCATCGCTCTCGAGGAGCCCTACACCGACTTTGTGCGGGGCGCCTGCCACACCACAGTGGAAGTCACTGACGCCGAACCGCCAGGATTCATCCATGAGGAAGGACCGGTCCGCCCGCTCCGCGGCGGATACCACGATGCGGGCGACTTCGACCACCGTTTCAGCCACGTGCTGATTCCCGCCTGGATGCTCAACCTCTACGATGCCTTTCCCCAGAAGTTCCGCGATGGCGATTACGACATCCCGGAATCCGGGAATGGCATCCCCGACTGGCTGGACGAGGCTCTCTGGGGCGTTCTCCTGTGGGAAAACCTCCAGGAAAATGACGGCGGCGTCCGGGCGGGCTCCGAGACCAACGCCCACCCGGCCTACGGCATCGTCAATGCCGCCACCGACCCTCTGATCTACCGGACCTTCCGGAGGGACGGTTCGACCACGGCGGTCTCGGCCGGCCTTTTCGCCCAGGCTTCCCGGCTTGTGCGTCCCTTCGATCCCGAGCATGCCGATGTGCTTGCCGGGCGTGCCGTCCGGGCCTGGAACTGGGTTGTCAACAACAATCCTCCCAGCGCCCACGCGGCCCAGCGGATGTACGGCTCCCTGCAGCTCTACCTCCTCACGGGAGAACAGAAGTACCACCAGGCCTTCCTGGCCAACGCGGACTACATCCTCAACCAGGCGGGCTGGCCGGAGCAGTACTTTCCTCCCTTCTTCAACCTGAACACCATTGAGGATGGGATGGTCTTCTCGCCCTACTTCACGGGCTACCTGTTCACGGATCGTCCCACCGACAAGACCGTTCGGGACGAACTGCTGAACATGCTCTCCGAGAAGGCGGCGCGGACCCTGAGTTCCCTCGCCGGTCAGCCCTATCCCTTGGGCCCGGCGGGAACCATTGCCTGGGGGGCCGCCACCGCCCAGGGCAAGTACGCGGATCCGGCCATCTACATGTACCGCGTCACGGGCGACCAGGTCTACCTCGATGCGGCCAGCCAGCTTGCCGACTACTCCCTCGGCCTCAACCCGCTGGGTAAGGTCTACGTGACCGGGCTGGGCCAGAATCCGCCCAACAATCCGCTTCAGCTCGACACCTTCTTCACCGAGCAGGCCGGCCTCGGAAGGGTTCCCGGCATCGTGGTCTACGGCCCCTTTGCCAATCCCAGCTCCATCTCCTACCAGAAACTGGTCTGGGAACGGGTCTTCCCCCGCTGGCAGAGCCTTCCCGAACAGCGCCGTTACAGCGAGGGCTGGTCCCTGATCCCCGTGAACGAGTTCACGACCTGGGAGACCCTTGCGCCCAATGCCTGCATGTACGCCTTCCTGGCGGACGGTGCTGCCCAGAGTGCGAACTCTGCCAGCAGCCGCCATCGGCGGAAGCACGGCCGCAACGGCAATCGCGGGCGGTAGCCGAACCTGTTTTCGAGCCGGGGGGGCCCGGCCTGCGTAGGATGCGTCCTGCATGGGCTGGACCCCCCTGGCATCCCGTCTGGGGCTGCACATCGCCCTGGGTTACCTGATCTGCCTGCTGTTTCTGGGGCCGGCACCCGTCGGGCGGTTCTTCTACCGGCTCACCGGCTGGACTGCCGCCATTGCGGCCGGGCTGGCCGGGCTCCTGGCGCTGACCTCCGGCTGGCCGGAATCCCTTTCCGGGCGGCTGGGCCTTCTGGCCACCCTGGGGACCGTTCTCCCCGCACCCTGGTATGTGGCCAACCGGCCGGCCATCCGGCGGAAGGGCCTCCTTCTTGCGGTTCTTTGCGGCCTGGCGGCCCTCGGGGCTCATGCGTTCGGAGGCGATGGCCTGGGGCGCCTGGAGTTCCTGGGCGATCTCCTGGGGGCCGCCGTGGCGGGAGGCGTCTGTTTCGCCATGGTCTTCGCCCATGGGTACCTCACCGTCCCCGACCTTCCCCGGCAGCACCTCGCCCGGATCAACGGGTTCGTCGGTGCGGCACTGGCCCTGCGCCTGCTTCTCTCGGCCGGCGTCCTTTGGCTCGGCTGGGACCGGGTCTTTCCTGGCGGAACGGGGCCCGATGCCTTCGGAGAGCTGGACCTGGGTGTGCGCTTCGTGGCGGGCCTCCTGCTCCCGCTGGTCTTTGCCGGCATGGTCCGCTCCTCCCTGCGGTGGGGGAACACCCAGTCCGCCACGGGCATCCTCTACGCCGCTACCATCCTGGTCTGGATCGGCGAGGCCGTGGCCCTGCAGCTTGGCAGCCAATGGCGGATTCCCCTCTAACAAAGGCCTGGATCGAAGGGCCCTGCCCGCAGTGCGGGCTGGGCTGGCGCTGCCCGGCCACGGACCGGGAGCGCCCGTCCTGCAGTGCCTGCGGCGCCCCGGCTTCCGCCCTCCACTCCGGCGGGGTGGGCGCCGACGGCTCGCTTCAGGCCTGCCTGGCCTGCGGCCATGACCAGATGTACTGGGCGCGGGATTTCCCCCGCGGCCTGGGGATCGGCGTGGTGATTGTGGCAGCCGTGCTGGCCCCGTTCACCTGGTACCTCAGCCTTGCGGTCGGGGCCGTGGTGGATTCCCTGCTCGTCTTCGTGGTCCCCAAAAGGGTCCACTGCTACCGCTGCAACAGCATCCATCACGGATTCGTCCGCCCGGAGGTCTGGAAGCCCTTTCAGCTCGAGGTCAGCGACCTGCACCAGTACGGGGAGAAGGCCGCCGTCGCCAAGATGCTTGGCGGCGGACACACGCTGCCGCATGCCCGCCGCGGCGACGGGGCCCCCCGGGGCCCCGCCGCTTGAGGAATCCTTCGCCTACTTCTGGATGGTGATCGGGCCCAGGACGTTCGAGAGGACCCATTTGCCGGGATTCGTGTGGAAGGAGAAGGCCTGCAGGAAGATCTTCTTCCCGCCCGCATTGGAGGGGATCCGGATCTGGCGGCTCTTGGCGTCGCCGCAGTCGTCCGTCGTGTTGGGGCTGTTGCTCCAGGCGATGGGATTCTTGAGCCCGGTGTTCCAGGTGCCGTCGGGAGCCTGGTCGGAACCCAGCCCCTGCAGGGAGTAGTAGAAATAGGTTTCGTTGGCGGGATCCGTGGTGTTGCCGTGAACGGTGTTGAGCTGGACCGTCTGGCCGACCTTCCAGGTCCCGGTGGAGTCGATGGTGAAGACCCCGCGCTGCACCACTTTGGCCGCCACGTTGCTGATCCGGGTGTTGCCGCCGGAGTCCTCGATGACCTGGAAGAAGAGGGTCTGATCCTCGGAAGGAGTCAAGCCGTCGACAAGACGGCAGGGGACGTCGAAGGTCAGATTCGCATTGCCGTTGGCGTTGGCCGCCTTGGTCCCCAATGCGGGCGTGTGGATGTCGGTGATGTCCACGTTGACGCCGTTGAAGACGCCCGGCGCATTCGTGTCGCCCACGAGGAAAGTCGCCTGGGATCCAGGGATCAGGTTGGTGGCGTGGACGATGCTTGTCTCGCCGAGGGTGAGGTCATCCACCGTGATGACGACCGGAGGAAGATCGGTTTCAGGGGAGAGCCAGGATTCGATCTTCCCGCTCCGGCGCATCGTGCCTTGTTTGAAGACCGGTGTTCCAAAGGCGATGTCATCATGCCCGTCCCCGTCGAGGTCGCCGGCGGAGGTCACCGAGTAGCCCATGCGGCCCTTCTTCGGCCCGGTGACGGCCAGCAGTTCCTCCGTTCCGGAGGCACCGTTCAGATCGAGGACCTGGATCATTCCCTTGAAGGAATCGGAACCGGGGGATCCGACCAGAAGCTCCGCCAGACCGTCGAAGTTGGCGTCTCCCGTCAAGGCGACGGCGAAGCCGAACTGGTCACCCGAGACCGCCCCGCCGATCTGTGCAAGGAGGGTTCCATCCTCTCCGCGGAAGACCAGGACGTCGCCGGTGTCCGTGTCGGGGCTTCCCGCCGCGAAGTCGGGCTGGCCGGTCCCATCGACGTCGAAACCGCCGGCCACACTTGTCCCCAGGTGACCGCCCTGTACGGTGCCCGCCTGGCTGAACAGAGAGGCCCCGTTCTGGATCAGGTCGATCCGGCCCACTTCGGGAAGTCCCCCCACGGCGGATGTGCCCGCGGCGAAGGGGGCACCGGCCACGAACTCTTCCCCGGGTCCGCCGCTTCCGATGTCGCCCACGCGGGCGGCCGAGAATCCGAACCCTTCGTTCCCGGTTGCACCCGCAACGGTCGTGTCGAGGACCATCGCACTGCCGGACCAGCGGAAGATGCGCACCTCGCCCTCCTGGGCCGGGCCGGCTCCCATCACGCCCACCACAAGTTCGCGGACGCCGTCTCCGTCCTGGTCCGCCCCGGCCAGAGAGGAGCCGAACACCTCGCCCTGGCTGAAGCCGTCGAGGGTGTCAAGGAGAGAGCCGTCCACCCCGCTGAAGACGTACACCCTTCCGGCGAAAAGACCCCCGGGGCCGTTGCTGAAAAAGGCCGCACTGACGGCGAAGTCGGCCCGGCCATCGCCGTCCAGATCGCCGAGGCCGGCCATGGCGGAACCGAAAAGGCTGCCGGCCACCTCTCCCGCAACGGTGTAGAGCAGGGCGCCCGTGGCTCCTGAAACGACTTTCACGGCCCCGCTGTTGCGCCCGTTGATGTCGGATCCGGGGGCACTTCCCAGAAGGTCGGGCACCCCGTCGCCGTCCAGGTCTCCCACGGAGGCGATGGAGGAACCGAGCTGGTCCCCCTTGGCCTGGCCGGGGATCTGGGAAAGCTGGGCCCAGTCGCTCCGTTGGGCGAGGAGAGGGGTGGTCAGCAGGACGGCCGCGGCCGCAGGAAGAAGAGAGATGCGCATGGGACTCCGGGACTCGGGGTCTTGGGGTTCGGGATCTGGGGAACGGGGAGGACGGGGCAGTCCTGTGAAACAAGGATACCCCATGGGAGGCCGGGAAACAGCCGGCCGGAGGAGGCGCGGGCGGACCCCGGCGGCGGGCCCGGAATGGGCCCTACCGGGCCTGGAATGGACCCCTCGGGCCCATCCCTACATCGAGCGGCGGTAGCGGCCGCCCACGTCGAAGAGGGCGCGGGAGATCTGGCCCAGAGAACAGGTTTTGACCGTTTCCATCAGCTCTTGGAACAGGTTGCCCCCCTCGAGGGCCGTCTTGCGGAGTTTCATCAGGGCGGCGTCGCTCTCTGCCTGGTGGCGGGCGTGGAAATCGCGGATCTGCTCCACCTGGAGCCTCTTTTCCTCTTCGCTGGAGCGGATCAGCTCCGGAATCGGATCGGGCTCCCCGGTGGCCCGGGAATCGAGGAAGGTATTGACACCCACCAGGGGAAGTTTGCCGGAATGTTTGAGGGTCTCGTACAGGAGGCTTTCCTCCTGGATCCTGCTTCGCTGGTACATCGTTTCCATAGCCCCCAGAACACCGCCCCGCTGGGCGAGGCGTTCGAATTCCTGCAGGACGGCCTCCTCGACCAGGTCGGTCAGGCGTTCGATGATGAAGGACCCCTGAAGGGGGTTTTCGTTGCGCGCCAGGCCGAGTTCCCGGTTGATGATGAGCTGGATGGCCAGGGCGCGGCGGACCGATTCCTCCGTGGGGGTCGTGATGGCCTCGTCGTAGGCGTTGGTGTGGAGGCTCTGGCAGTTGTCGTAGATGGCGTAGAGCGCCTGCAGGGTGGTGCGGATGTCGTTGAACTGCACTTCCTGGGCGTGGAGCGAACGGCCGCTCGTCTGGATGTGGTATTTGAGCTTCTGCGCCCGCTCTCCGGTGCCGTAGAGATCGCGCATGGCCACGGCCCATATCCGGCGCGCGACCCTGCCGATGACCGCATATTCCGCATCGACGCCGTTGCTGAAAAAGAAGGACAGATTGGGCGCGAAGGCGTCCACGTCCATTCCGCGCGCGCGGTAGTATTCAACGTAGGTGAATCCGTTCGCCAGGGTGAAGGCAAGCTGGGTGATGGGATTCGCGCCGGCCTCGGCAATGTGGTAGCCGCTGATGGATACGCTGTAGAAATTGCGGACCCGGTTGTCGAGGAAGTACTGCTGGGCGTCCCCCATCATCTTGAGGGCGAATTCGGTGCTGAAGATGCAGGTGTTCTGGGCCTGGTCCTCCTTGAGGATGTCGGCCTGGACCGTCCCGCGGACTTTCTGGAGGACCTCCCGGCGGATGGCCTCGTACTCCTCCCGGGGAAGGACCTGGTCGCCGGTCACCCCCAGAAGCCCGAGGCCGCTGCCGTCATGCCCTTCGGGGAGCTCTCCCCGGTAACGGGGGGGGCCGCCCCCGCAGATCCTGCGAATCGTCTTCTGGACGGAATCCCATCTGCCCGTTTCCCGCAGGCGCCTCTCGCAGGCCTGGTCGATCGCAGCGTTGAGGAACATGGCCAGCATCATGGGAGCGGGTCCGTTGATGGTCATGGAGACGCTGGTTTTCGCGGAGGAAAGGTCGAAGCCCGAGTAGAGACGCTTGGCGTCGTCCAGCGTGGCCACGCTGACTCCGGAGTTGCCCACCTTGCCCCAGATGTCGGGACGTTCGCCAGGATCCTCTCCATACAGGGTCACCGAATCGAAAGCCGTCGAAAGACGGACGGCGGGCTGGCCCAGGCTCACATAGTGGAACCGCCGGTTGGTCCGTTCGGCGATCCCCTCCCCGGCGAACATCCGGGTGGGATCTTCGGCGGTCCGTTTGAACGGAAAGACTCCGGCGGTGAAAGGGAACCGTCCGGGGACGTTTTCGAGGCCCAGCCAGCGTGCCTGTTCGCCCCAGTCCTTCCAAGGGGGGACGGCGACCTTGGGAATCCGTGTTCCGGACAGGGTCTTGAAGCTGCTGGAAACCGTGATCTCCCGCCCGCGGACCTTGTAGCTGATGTCCTCCGCGCCGTAGTGTCCGGCCAGCCCTGGAAACCCTTCGAGGGCCTTCCGCGTTTCCGGATCCAGCTCGGAGATGATTTCGTGGTAACGCTGGCGAAGGGTGAGAATCGCGGGGGAAACGGCTTCCCCGGTGAGTGCCTGCGGGGGATAGTCCCCAGCCGGTTCCGGCACCGCGTCCCCGAATTCCTTCAGCGTGCGCCGGAGGCCGTCCGCCCGCGCGGCGAGTTCCGCCTGGGAAACGGTCCGTTCGCGGTAGGTCCGGCAGGTTTCCGCGATTTCGGACAGGTAGCGGACGCGGTTCCCGGGAAGGAGGGAAGGGAGTTCCGGCCGGGGGGAAGACAGGGGGCCGGGATCCCAGTTGCGGTCGGAAACTCCGTTCACCCGTTCCAGGATCGCTGCAAAGAGACGGTCCACGCCGGCATCTGCGAAACGGCTCGCCGAAGTCAGAAAGACGGGCATCTCTTCGGGAGACTTCTCGAAGAGCTGATGGTTGCGGAGGTACTGCTTGCGGACGTGCCGAAGGGCGTCTTCGGCCCCCTGCTTGTCGGCCTTGTTGATGGCCACGAGGTCCGCGAAATCGAGCATGTCGATCTTCTCCAACTGGGAAGGGGCGCCGAATTCGGGGGTCATGACGTAAAGGGCGAGGCTGCAGAGGTCGGCCACCGCACTGTCGCTCTGGCCGATCCCGGCGGTTTCGATGAGGATCATGTCGAAACCGGCCGCGCGCAGGGCGAGCACCGCGTCGGAAAGAGCCCGGGAAGTGGAGGCATGGGCCCGGCGCGTGGCCAGGGACCGCATGTAGACGCGCGGGCCGTGGACCGCGTTCATGCGGATGCGGTCGCCGAGCAGGGCTCCGCCGGTGCGGCGCCGGGTGGGATCGACGGAGAGGATGGCGACGGTGCGGTCCGGAAAACGGTCCAGCAGCCGCCGGACCAGTTCGTCCGCCAGGGAGGATTTCCCCGCTCCGCCGGTGCCGGTGACCCCGACGACCGGCTGGAGCGCCCGGGACAATCCCTCCTGGAGCCTGGCGCGGATCTTCCCGATCCTCGTTTCGTCGCCGGCATCGTGGAGCAGCTCCAGAAGAGAAAGGGTGCGGGCCACGTCGCCGGGGCGGCGGAGGAGGAGACCTTCGGGCAGAGGGGCGTCCGCGTCGATGGAGGGGAAGTCCGTCCGCTGGAGCATGTCGCGGATCATGCCCACAAGCCCCATGCGGCGGCCGTCGGCCACCGAATAGATGTGTTCCACTCCCCATTGGTGGAGCTGTTCCGCTTCTTCCGGCGTGATCACGCCGCCGCCGCCTCCGAAGACCTTGATCTTTCCGGCTCCCCGTTCCCGGAGCTGTTCGACCAGGTAGCGGAAATACTCCATGTGACCCCCTTGATAGGAGGAGACCGCGACCCCCTGGACGTCCTCCTGGATGGCCGCTTCGACCACATCCTCGACGGAACGGTCATGACCGAGGTGGATCACTTCCGCTCCCTCCGCCTGGAGGATCCTGCGCATGATGTTGATGGCGGCGTCGTGGCCGTCGAAAAGCGAGGCGGCGGTGACGAAGCGGACCTTGTGACGAAGCTGGAAGTCCGCTTTCACGGCTCCCTCGGCGGGGGAGGAGTGGCTGGTTGAGGTCATGCGCTCTGTTTCCTGTCTGGCCGGTTTCTCTTGTTTCGAATCCGTTTCCGGTAGCTTTGGAGCTCCTTTTCCAAGGCGTGCAATTCTTCGATGCGCCGGCGGACCCTTCCCAGGTGGTTCTCGAGCAGGGCTTCCAGGCGGGCCAGCATGGAAGCCGTCTGCCCGCTCCCGAAGGACTGGTTCAGTTCGCCGATTTCCATCAGGGTAAGGCCCAGCTTTTTGAGGCGCCGGATGAAGCGGATCCGTTCCAGGGCTTCCCGCCCGTAGCGGCGGCGGCGGCCGGGTCCGCGGCCCTCGGGAAGGACCAGCCCGAGTTCGCCGTAATAGCGCAGGGTCCGGCTGGAGAGGCCGGTCCGGCGCGCCAGTTCGGCGATGTCGAAGCAGGAATTCCGCAGGGCCATGGCTCCAGTCTAGCCCATCCTGCCAGTTTGCGTCAACTGATAAAGCCCGGCCCGGGGGGGGGCGGCCGGCATCCCTTTCCCTTTCTTCTGTCGCATCCCGGCTCAGGCCGGCCGATAATCGAAGTATCCCTTCCCGGGATGGTCCAGGCATGAAAGTTCCCCCGGACAATTCACGCAGCTCCCGTCGCAAGCTCGAATTCCCGGACGAGGAATCTCTGCCCCTCGTCCTGCGGGTCGGTATTTTCGCATCTATCGGGGTGGGGGTGCTGCTGGTCCTCCTGGCCTGGGCGATCCTGACCTCCTGACTTGAAACCGGCGCACCTGCGGGCGGGCGGTTTTCCTCCACCGGGAAGGGCTCCATAATCCCGCTCCCCTTCCTCTCGTGAAAACCCCTCCTTCCGCCCTGTCCCTCGAAACCCCCGCTTCGGAGGAAGGGCCGGCTTCCGGCTCCAGGCCCCACCCCATCCGCCGGGGGCTTTTCCTGGCCGGCCTCTCCCTGTTCCTTTTTCTCTGCGCTTTCGGAGTGCGGATGGCCTACTTGGCGCAGGTGGAAGCTTCCCCCTTCCGGGACGAGCGGCGTCTGATCACCGACACGCGTTTTTACGACATGCGGGCGCGGGAGATCGCCGGCGGAGATCTTCTCGGCGATGCCCCGGGATTCTTGAGTCCGGTCTATTGCTACGCGCTGGGGGGGGCCTACGCGCTGGCCGGCGAGTCCATGCATGTCGGCAAGATGTTGCAGGTCCTGCTGGGCGCCCTTTCCTGCGTGCTCCTCTTCTGGATCGGCCGCAAGGCCTTTTCCCAAGGCGTGGGGCTCCTGGCGGGGTTCTTCTTCGCCTTCTACGGCCTCCACATCTACTACACCGGACTGCTCCTGCCGACGGTCCTGGTGGTCTTTCTCAACCTGCTGGCGCTGTTCTTCCTGCTGCCATCCCGGCGGCCGGCCGCCTGGCGGTTCCTCCTGGGCGGCCTTTTCCTGGGGCTTGCCATCGGGGCCAAACCGAACGCGTTGTTGTTCCTGCCGTTTCTGGGCCTTTGGATCTTCCTGGCCTTCCGGGAGGCGTCCCTGCGCCGAAGAATCCTCTGGGGCCTCCTTCTCCTGGCCGGGACTGCGGCGGGCATCGCCCCGGTCACGATCCGCAACTACTTGGTCAGCGGGGAGTTCGTCCTGGTGACCACCACCGGAGGCCGCAACCTCCTCAAGGGGAACGGGAAAGATGCCGACGGTTCGCACGTCTTTCTGCCGGGAAAAGACCAGGGAACCAAGCTGACCCTCTACCTCAGGCATGCAGTGGACAGCCAGAAAGCGGTGAAGGAAGGGCGGGAGATGACCTCCAAGGCGGTGGGCATCATGCTGGAGGATCCCCTTCGGACCCTGGGCCTCTTCGCCAGGAAGTTCTTCCTCTTCTTCAACGCCATCGAGCTGGGGATCCGCGACCAGTACTACTTTGCGAAGACGAGACTCCCCTTTCTTCGACTCCCCTGGATCGGTTTTGGGCTTATCGTCCCCTTCGGCATCGCCGGTCTGATCCTCTCCTGGCGCAGGAAGAACCGCGCCGGTCTGATCCGGGGTCTTCTGGGAGTGCAGGCCGCCTCTTTCGTCCTGGTCTTCGTCCTGGCCCGCTACCGCCTGGTGGCGGTGGCCTGTCTGGCCTTGTTCGCCTCCTGGATGCTTTTCGAGATCGCCGCCCGGGTCCGGAAGCGGAAATGGGCGGGATTCGGAGGGGCCCTGCTGCTCACCGCCGGGGCGGCGGTCTTCGTCAACTGGCCGGCCCCGGGGTTTTCGACCACGCGGGGCTGGGGAGACCAGTTTTTTTTCCTCGGTTCGGTCGCTTCCGACGCCAACGATCTCCCGGCGGCCGAAGAGTTCTTCACCAAGGCGTTGGAATCTGATTTCATCAATCCCGTGTCCCGCCAGATACCCTGGTCCGCCGGGAAAAGCATGGCCATCGTCCAGCTCAAGCAGGGGAAGAAGGAGGCTGCCCGGGCCACCACCAAGGAAGTGATCCGCCAGATCGATGCCTTTCTCGACAGTCCCGAGGCCGACAGGGTGATGAACGCCAACCCCGGCCTGATTACCCCGGTCACCCTGGCCCATAATGCTCGCCAGGACCTGGAACGGCTTCTGGCCGTCATCGATGCTCCCGCCCCCCGGCGCAGGAAAAAGAAGTGAACTCCGGAAAAGATCCGCGGCGGAAGGGATGGCTGCACAATCCCTGGGTCCAAGTGGGCCTGATCTTCTTCCTGGCCTTCTTCGTCCGCCTCCAGCATCTTTCCGAAGCGGCCCGCTCCCCTTTCTTCTCCCGGCTCAACTTCCTGGCTGACGCGGTCTACTACCACAAGTGGGCCAAGGAAATCGCGGAGGGCGACCTGCTGGGGAAGAAGGTCTTCTACCTGGCCCCGCTCTACCCCTACACGCTCGCCATCCCTTTCTACTTGACGCGCGAGCCCGCCCCCCAGGCTTCCAAGGACGGGCCCCGCTTCAAGTACAGCGACCGCTCCGCCCTGACGTGGCAGTGTGCCGTGGGAGCCCTCAATGCGTGCTTGATCTACGCGATCGGGTTCTTCCTGGGCGGCCCCTGGGTGGGCCTTCTGGCCGGCTTTCTGGCGGTCTTCTACCGCATGTTCATTTATTTCGACGCCCTGCTCATGCCGAGCACGCAGCTCCTGTTCGTCAATCTGGCGGCGGTCCTTTTCCTGCTCCATGCCGGCCGCAAGGGGAGCTGGTTCTTGTGGCTGGGGGCCGGGTTTTCCATCGGTCTTGCCGTTCTGGCCAAGGCCCCCGCGGTCCTTTTCCTGCCCGCGGGTTTCTTCTGGATCTTCTTCGGGCTTCCCGGGGTCCCGGTCCGACGAAGGATCCGCAACCTGGCGCTTCTTTCCCTGCCGCCGGTTCTCATGGTGGCCGCGGTGACGGTCCGGAACTGGGTGGTCACCCGCGATCTCGTCTTCCTGACCGCGAATGCCGGCACCAATCTCTATCTCGGCAATCATCCCGATGCCAACGGCGCCCACAGCGGCCGGCATCTTCCCTATCGTTCGGGGCGCCTGGTCTTTTACGCCCAGGCCATGGAACCGGACGAGTCGGAGCCCCCTCCCTCGCAGGTTTCGCGGGAATTGAGCGCCATGGCCTGGGGATTCATCCGCGAGGACCCCCTCCGCGCCCTGGCCCTTTTCTGGCGGAAATTCCGCCTTTTCTTCAACAAGGTGGAACTCGGCACCCGCGACCAGTTCTACTTCTTCCAGAGGTATTCGAGCGTGCTGCGCTGGCCCGCTCCGGGTTTCGGAATCATCGCTCCACTGGGGCTGGTGGGGTTTCTGATCGCGCTGGGCCGCTGGCGGAAAACCCTGCCCTTGA
This sequence comes from uncultured Planctomycetales bacterium, assembly GCA_964591365.1. GTDB lineage: Bacteria > Planctomycetota > UBA1135 > UBA1135 > UBA1135 > CAZQAP01. The sequence continues at coordinate 3,437 of CAZQAP010000029.1, read as the reverse complement.
TCACCCTTTTTCTCATTCCCCTGATCACCTGCGTCCTGGTCTTCGTCCTGGGCCGTCTCCGCTTCCCCAGCGTGGCCGCGTTGATGGTCTTTGCGGCCCTCTTCCTCCAATGGCTCTTCCAGCGGCTCCAGGCCAGACAGGGCGGTCCGGCCGCCGTTTCGCTCCTCCTGGTGGCCGGCTTCGGGTGGTTCGTCTCCTGGCCCGTTCCGGGGATGGGGCCCGGCCGCGGGATGGGCAACCAGGATTACCTGCTCGCCACCATCCAGGCCTCCAGCGGCCAGCCGGCCCGGGAAACCCTGGAGGAGGCCCTGACCCTGCCCTGGCAGGAGGGCTATGCCTCGGGAAGGATGCACAAGGCGGCCTACCGGCTCCTGGCCCAGATCTATCTGAAGGAGGATCCCGCCAAGGCGATTCCGCTGATGGAGGAAGCCATCCGCTGGATCGGCCGGATCGAGGACCCGGACGATCGTTTCGATTGGAAGGCGGCCTACCAGGAACTCCTGGACCAGGCCCGGGCGGCGGCTGCGGGAGGACCGCACTGACCTGTGCGGCCGGGCTGTTCCCGGATCAGAGGCCGGTTCGGGGGCAGTCTTCGCTCAGGAAACATCCCGCACAGTCGGGTTTGCGCGCCTTGCAGGTGGCTCTGCCATGCAGGATCAGGGCGTGGGCGAGAAAGGTCCAGCTCCGGCGGGGGAAGAGCCGGCAGAGATCCTGCTCGATCTTGACCGGATTCTTTTCCGCCGTGAGTCCCAGCCGCCGGGACAGGCGGGCCACGTGGGTGTCGACCACGACGCCTTCATTTTTTCCGAAGGCGGAGCCCAGCACGCAGTTCGCGGTCTTGCGGGCCACCCCGGGGAGGGCCAGGAGTTCCTCCATGGTGTCGGGCACCTTGCCGCCGTGCACCTCGATGATTCTTTGCGCCGCTCCGCGGATGTTGCGGGCCTTGTTGTTGTAGAAACCGGTCGAACGGATGCACTCTTCCAGCTCCCCCGGCGGGCTTGCCGCGAAATCCTGCGGGCGGGGAAAGCGCCGGAACAGGCCGGGAGTGACCAGGTTGACCCGTTTGTCCGTGCATTGGGCCGAGAGGATCGTGGCCACCAGAAGCTGCCAGGGGTCCGCGTGCTGCAGGGCGGTGCCGGCCCTGGGAAACAGCCTGTGGAGTTTCTGCAGGAGGATCCGGGGCCGGGGAGAGGGGGAGGAGCCCAAGCCGGCATGGTAGAGATGCAGCCCGGCGGGAGAGGAAACCTTCGAAAAGAAAACTCCTTGATATTCAAGAAGAAACGGGCCGAACGGCCCCATTTGGCTCCAGCCTTGGAAGGATTGTGGAAAAAAAACCTGAAAGGACGGGACAGGCCCTTTCTTCGATCCGATGTAATAGAAGCTGCGCATGGGTTCTCTTCTTTGAAGTCTTCACGCCGATGGGGATGGCGGCAAGAAGGCTTTACGATAAGGGGAAAAGCAAAGGTGGCTGGGTGGGGACCCAGCCGCCGCTTTTTTTCCCGGGCCGCGGACCGCCACCCGTCCGGTTCGCAGGTGTGAGGCCATGAAAGGTTTCCCCCCCGGGTTCGCAGCCCTCCTCCTTCTGGTCGCGGTGCAGCGTCTGGCGGAGATTTGGGTTTCGCGGCGGAACCTCCGCCGTCTTTCCCCTGGGGCGGCTTCCGCGGATCCGGGCGGCACGTTCGGCTGGATGGTGGTCCTGCACACCGGCCTGGTGGTCCTGCCGGCACTCGAAGTCCTCCTCCGGGGGCACGGAGGAGCGGCGCCCATCTGGTGGTCCGCTCTGGGCGTTTTTCTCTGCGCGGAAGGGTTGCGTTACTGGGCCCTGGCGAGCCTGGGCCGGCTCTGGAACGTGCGCGCCGTGGTGGACCCGGGACAGGATGTTGTGGTTCGGGGGCCCTATCGGTTCCTCCGGCACCCCAATTACCTGGCGGTGGTGCTGGAGTTCCTGGCGGTCCCGGCCGCCGGCGGGGCCTGGGTCTCGCTGGCGATCCTCAACCTGCTCCACCTTCCGGTCCTGGCCCGCCGCATCCGCAGCGAAGAGACCCTGTTGTTCCAGCTTCCCGGTTACCGCGAGGCCATGAGGGATAAAGGGAGGCTCTTCCCCCGGCCGGGGTCCCTGCGGCCGCGGGGAGGCTCCCCTCCAAAACGCCCCTCAGACTGAGTTCCCGGTCCCGATCATGGATTGTTTCGACCTTTTTGTCGTTGGAGGCGGACCGGGCGGGTGCGCCTGCGCTCTTGCCGCCGCCCGCCGCGGGTTGCGGGCGGCCCTGTTCGAGCCGGGGAAGGCCGGCCGGGACCGGCCTTGCGGGGAGGGCATCCTGCCGATGGGGGTCGTGGCCCTCCAGCGGCTCGGGTTCCAGGCGCTCCTGGACCGGGGGCGCCCCTTCCCCGGGGCGCGCTTCTGCCTGGAGGGCGTGCCGCCGCTCGAAGCGGACTTTCCAAGGCCCGGGGTCGCGCTCCTGCGGCCCGACCTCCAGGGAGCGCTCGACCGGGCCGTGTCGGACGCCGAGGGCATCGAGCGGTTCCGCGAGACCGTCCAGCCCCGGGCCGCCTCCGGCGGCTTCGAAGTCGCCTCCGAGAGCGGCCCTCCCCTCCGGGCGCGGCACCTCGTGGTCGCCGACGGCAGCGAAGGGAGCGCCGCTCCCTGGCTGGAAAGGCCCGGAATGAAGGCGGGCGGGCGCCTCGGCCTGCGGGCCCGTTTCCAGGAAGCCGAGCCCCTCGACCGGGTCCAGGCTCATCTCCTCGCCGATTTCGAGATCTACCTGACCCCTCTTTCAGGAGGGATGGTCAATGCTGCCGTCCTTCTGGAAAAAGCGCCTCCGGCCCACGCCTCGCCGGCGGAGGTCCATCGCCAGGCCCTGGCCCGATGCCCCGAGGCTGCGCGGCACCTGGGAGCCCTCGTCACCCCGCCGCAGGGGAAGCGGGTCGGCGGCCGTCCCCCTTCCCGGACCGCCGGGGGGGGGGCCTTCCTGGTGGGGGACGCCGGCGGGGGGATCGATCCCATCATCGGCTGCGGCCTCTCGCTCGCGTTGCGCAGCGGCATCCTCGCGGCTTCCGCGGTGGCCGCCCTGCGGTCCGGTGCCCCCCTGGAACAGGTGTCCCGGCGCTATGCGCGTGCCTACCAGCGCGAGACCGGTTCCCGCCGCGGCCTGGTCCGGCTACTGCGGGCGGGTTCCCGGCACCCTTCTATCGGGGCCGTCACCCTCAAGATGATCCGCCGCCATCCGGCACTTCTGCGCCGGATGGTCCGCACCACCACCGGCTTCGGCTTCTCCGCTGCGCCGTCCCGCCCGGGACCCTGAGCCGCCGGAAGACCACCCCTGGGGAGGGCGGGTTCCCCACTTCGTAAACCCTGGATCGGGCCCGGCCTCAAGGGGATCCAGCCGGGCTACAGGATCAGACAGGCCTGATCACAGGAGTGAACACCCCGCCCCGTT
>CAZQAP010000028.1:0-22342 GCA_964591365.1 uncultured Planctomycetales bacterium | reverse complement strand
GAAGCGGCTGTGGGGGTTCGGGCCTCTCCCACCTTGGGCGGCGGGCCCTCCGAAAACCCTTTCCAGAGCAGGAGTCCGACGAGAAGCGCGCCTGCGGCAGCGAATGCGATCTTGGTCTTGGCGGTCATGAGAGCGATCTCCGAAATCCACGCGGTGAAAGAAGTCCCGGCACTTGCGCCCGCGCCGGCGGGCAGCAGCCCCGCCAGCCACGCGCCCAGGTCTTCGCGTCCGTAGCGCGTCCCCAGCTCCTCCCGGAGCCGCGCCAGGGCGCGGTGAAGCCGCGAGCGGACGGTTCCCTGCGGCAGGGAAAGCCGCCTGGCGATCCGGTGCGGCGGCAGGTCCTCGAAGTAGCGCAGCAGGATCACCGTCCGGTGCGGCTCGGGAAGTTCCGCCACCGCGTGGACCACCCCGCGCATCCGTTCGGCCAGTTCCGCAAGTTCGGCCGCCCCGGGGACGGCCTCGGGCCGAGCGGCGGCGGCTTCGCGGCGGCGCAGGCGCCCCTCCCGCCGCCGGGCGTTGGACCCCAGGTGGCGGAGCACCGCGGCGAACCAGCTCCGCAGGCCCGGGCCTCCGCTGGGCCTCGCCTCCAGGGCGGCGCGGAAGGTCTCCTGGACCAGATCCTCGGCCCGCCCCTCGTCGGCCAGCAGCCCGCGCGCCAGGGCGCGCACCCAGCCCATCTGGGCCAGAAGCTCCTCAACATCGGCGGCAGGCAGGGGCGCACGCATTTCGGCTTTCCTCTATCTCTAACCGCCGCCCCCCGATCCGTTCCCCTTCCAGACGAGAAAATCCCGAGCTCCTCGGACGGCGAGGTCTGGCGACCCGCCAGGGACAACCTCCCTTGGTCCTTGGATAGCATGGATCAGGACGAGGAAGCACACTCCCCACGAGGATGAAAACCACCCAGGAAATCCTTGCCCTGCTCCGCAAGGCGGCGCCTGAATTGCAGGACCGCTACGGGGTGAGGCGGCTGGCCATTTTCGGATCCTATGCCCGGGGGGACCAACGCGACGAAAGCGACGTGGACGTTCTTGTCGAGGTCGATCCCTCCATCGGGCTTCGATTCGTGGATCTCGCCGACCGGATCGAAACCATCCTCGGCATCCGATCCGACGTCATTTCGCGCCGCGCCATCAAGCCCCGCAATTGGAAGGTCATCGAACGCGAGCTTCTGGATGTCGCATAGGCCCCTCGAGCTCCTGATCGAGGACATCCGGATAGGTCGCCAACCACTGGACCTTCTGGATGAGGAGACTCGAATCGCCATACTTTCGGACCGCTTTCTTGAGGACCTGGAGAAAGGAATTCATTGCTGGCTCTGCATTTAGACTTCCGATCCCTTCCTTCCAATCCACCGGAAGTTCATAAGCCAGGTCCAAAGGTGCCATCGAACAGATCATGGTTCGCCCGTCTGTTTCGGTTTTTCTCTCAAGGACGGTTCCACCCGTCACCAGCAATTCCAAGGATGGTCGGCGGAGACTTCCGGAAGAAGGCGGGGACAACAGCCGGTATTCCAGATCGTGAACGGTTCTCCCATTCCCGTGTATTTATTCTTCTTGGAACTATTGTAGATGGGCTGATGGCTTGCGATCAGAAGTCCCTCCATGGCTTCCAAGGTTCCGCAGGAGATCTCCTTTGTTGCGGGTGCCCAGAAAAGTTCCAGCCGCCAATCCCATTCCTGGGAAAGCCATCTCCGATGACCCTCCCACCTGGAAAGGATGGGCTGACTGCCTTCTGGATCATGAAGTCCCAGATAAAGGAGGGACCGCAATCCATGGACCGGATGGTCTCCAAGCACATAGTAGAGTCCCCTCTCTCCGGTCATGGCCTTGGAGAAAGTCAACTTGACCTCGGATCCACTCTGGAAGAATTTAACTTCAGGACGGCCATCCAGGAAAACGAGATCTGCGTCATTTCCACCAGAATCGCGAGAAATGACCCTGATCGGTCCTCGCCATTCCAAGACTTCCAGTTGTCGACTCTTGATTCCTCCCATTAGGGAACTCCTTGGTTATTTCCTCGATCTCTTGGGAATCCGAATGGTGCGGGGATTCCGCATCAGCCTGGCAGTGACCTCCTTCCAATCAGGAGGTCCGCAGGAGCTGTTGGACATGGGCCCGGGTTTCTTCATCCTCGAACCAGATGTAGAGACCCCGGATGGCGCGGCTCAGGAGAATCCGGTAGCCACGTTTGAGTCGTTCGAGTACGGCCCGAGTGTCTGGACCATCACCATGTTCCTTTTTTGCCGCAGCCAGGGAACTCCGCCAGGCGGATTCGTGGACCTGGTCCAACTGGATCCTCCAGACCCCATCCCTCCAGACCAGGTCGCTCAACCAGAGAAGCCCGAGATAGTCGTAGTCGAATCCGCGGAAGACGTAGGGGCAACCGACCTCGGCGAGAGGATCCTCGGCAATGCGACTACCCGCCGTTGCCTGGATGAACATGGTGTAGTCTTGCCCCGGCGCGAAGTTCCAGGGGCGGGTCCAATTCCGGACCTCCCCGTTCAGGGGAACGGGGATGCAGAAATCCATCTCTTGCGGTGGCACTGTATGAGGATCTTGAAGTGCCTTTGTCTTCCATTTCCGGGCGTAGGAAGCGGCCAGCCGGGCCGAGGCTCCCCGCCCCATTTCTTCGCGAAGCCGGGAATCCAGTTCGAAGGGGGTCTCAACAATCTCGAACTTGAACTTTCCCCGACCATTCGGATTCATCCTCCAGGAGACATTCCCGAAAGGTTGGCGCAGGCCGAGCATCCCCTCGAGCCAATCCATGTATTCCTTGGAACCCGCACAGCGGAACTGGGCGTCTTCCAGACTGATCCTATGGACTTCATCCACCCCAAAATCCCGGGCGTATCTTTCAATGGAATCGGCTGTCGTCCTCTCGTTGTCCCGGTAACTCTGGCCGGAGTCCATGAGGAAGACGCTGACCCGGGAAGCGCGGATGATATGCCACCCCTGGGGCCCGGCATGGATGGACCAACCGGAGAAGCCTCCCTGTATCCCGGGTACGGCAGGATCCATCAGGGCGTGGGCCTCATCCACAATGGAGACGGCAAGAGAATCATCCGGCATCCGATTTCTCTTGCCTGACTTCTTGAAAAGCTGGAGATTCTCCTTCCAATGTTTCACGTCGAGCTGAAACCCTTCTTCCCGCTTCTGTTTCACCCATGCGGGAGTCAGGCCTGGATGATACCGGTTGGCAGGAATGACGAGCCCAGCACCGGCGGAACTGCGCGAGACCTTCCTGAAAAGGAATTCCCAATTCGATCTCTGGGCACCCGAGGTCGTGGTGAAGACCAGGTTGTTCCACATCCTTGGATCCTGGGAAAGGGTGGCCCAGAGGTGAGCGGCCAGCACGGATTTCCCCGACCCGGGGGGACCTTCGATCAGGATGACGGTCTTCCCCGTGCCGGTTTTCCCGTCCAGAGCGCGTTCGATCCGATCCATGCAGTATTCGAACCCCAACCGCTGCTCATCCAGAAGAACGAATTGCGTCTCTTTTGGATCGAGAATGGTCTTTGCGACCTGTCGGACGAAATTCCTGTCCTGGCGGTAACCTCCGCTCTCGAAATCCCGGGCGAACCCAGGGTCGGGTTTCCGCAGGAAGTTCTGGAGGAAAGCCGGCAGCCCATCGGCACCCTTCCAGGAAGGGAAAACCGGGTATCGGGCGACAAGCTGGTCATGAGGCGGCTCAAGATAGGGGCCGATATCGACCGGGCGGGTCATGAACACGCAGCCCTGGACGTCGGCCTTCCTTTCCTGGACCGTGCTGTGGAAACGCCTGCAATACTCTGTGTAGCCACGGACCTGCGCGGAGGGGTGCAGAAGTTCCTTGCCCAGGTGCCGGACGAGTTCCGGGCGCGGCCCGGGCTGATCCCCGGCGGTCTCCCAGTTCTTCAGTTCCACGATCACCGCCACGGGCCGTTCCTGGCCGGCCCCGAGAAGGACGGCGTCGCACCAGGAGGAGCTGGCCGGCAGCCTGTACTCGAGGCTCAACCCTCCCTGGTCTCCGAGGTGGAGATGGAAAGATTCCAGCCTGGAATCTTCGAGCTTCCCGGCAAGAGCGGGGAGGGAATGGGACCAGGCGTCCTCTTCCTCCTCCCCGAAACGCATGGTCTCCTCCTGCAGGTCGCCGACAAGGGAGGGGAGTCCCTGGCGGGTCCTCCGAATGAAATCTTCAACGGTGATAAGCATTCTGGATCAATTGATCTGGAGGGTCAGGGGGTTGGAATCGAAGGTCCGTCCACCCGAATCCACGCGCACCTCGAGGAAGAAGACCTTCCCGGAAAGGGATGCGGGAATCGGACCCTCGACGACGGAAGCGCTCCCTGTCGCATCGGTCAGGCCCACATCCACGACCTTGAGTCTGGGCCCGACGTCGAAAAGCTGGCCGTTGATGACGGACCCCCCCAGCTTCCGGCTCGCGAAAAGCCAGAAAGGAGAATCGGCCGGAGCAGAACTCCACTGGAAGTTCACCATTCCCCCAGGGCTTCCCTGGGTGTCCCCCGAAAGGAGGATGGAGTCGATGTCCGGATTGGGAGGGGCATCAAGATCGCGGAGAAAAACATCTCCACTTCTGTTTCCATCGTTGGGAACCAGATTGGAAGAAGGGCTCGAAAAGGTCACCTTGCGGCCATCACCCGAACTAGAACCCCTGAAGCTGTTGTCATTGCCGTCCAGGCCATTCTGCCCGACGCTGATCCGTTTCAGGCGTCTTGTGGAAACGTCGAACCGGAAGATGTCCCAGCGCGCGTTGAAATCGTCCGAAACCAGGTTGTCCGACAAGCTGGAAAAGGCAACGGAATGACCATCCGAGGAAATCGATGGCGTGGTGCTGTCGCCATCTCCCTGGGTTTTTCCCGAACCGACACTGACCCTGGCGATGGCTCCAGTGGATCTCTGGGCGAGGAATACATCCTTCTTCCCATTCGTATCTCCAGAGACCAGATTGTCAGCCAGGCTGGAGAAGGCGACCAGATCCCCATCGGCCGAGATCGAGGGTTCCAGGCTATCAAGATCCCCAAGGACCCCATCAAGGCTCTTGCTCATCAGGAAGTTCTGCCCGGTTGCAAAATCCTGGACGAAGACATCGGAGGCACTGTTGTTGTCCCCGAAAACCAGATTCGGCGCAGAGCTTGAAAAGGCGATGAACCTCCCATCGCTCGAAAGAGAGGGAAACAGGCTATCCCCGCTTCCAGGACTCCCCGAAGGACTTTCGCTCACCAGCCAGGTCTGACCCGTCAACCGGTCGTGCAGGAACACGTTGATATTGAATTGCGTATCCACGAACGTCAGATTGTTGGCTCGCGAGGAAAAAGCGACGAACCGGCCGTCTCCGGAAATGGCAAGGTTGGGGAAGAGGCTCTCCCGATTGGCCTGGACTCCATTGGAGTCGACGCTGATCAACTCCGTGGTATTCGCCCCGAGGTCCCTGACGTAAACATCCCGCACCGAATTGAGATCATTGGGCACCAGGTTCGTGGCATCGCTCACGAAAGCCACGACCATTCCATCGTCCGAGATGGCCGAAAATCCACTGGCGAAATTCCCCTGGACTCCACCCGAGGAGATGCTGACCCGAATCGTCTGGCCCGTGGTCAGATCCCTGCGGAAGACATCCTCGACATTATTGGTATCCCCCGGAACAAGGTTGGATGCGAAACTGCTAAAGGCCACGAAGCGGCCATCCGCGGAAATGGAGGATTCTCCACTTCCCTGGTTGCCCTCGTTGCCATTCGAATCAAGGCTGACCCGCGAGGTTGCCTGAGCCTGGAGCCCAGCCACAAGGAAAACCCAGGAAACCAGAAGAAGGCTCGCGGGTCGTATTCCGTCTCGGATTCTTGAAACTTTCATGATTATTCTCCGGGTTCGAGCGTCCAGGGGAAAACGGAACCGCCCCTGGGGCGCCGGCGGGATGATAACGCTCCGCCTTTTCCCCTGGCAACCTCCCAGGGTCCCCGCGGCCCCCCTGGAGGCCCTTTACAACTTCCTCCTCCGGTTTTAGGATCCAAGAGGGTCCAGGATCCCCCTGGATCCCTTTTCACGAAGAGGAGATACCATGGCGACACACAATGTAAGCTTCGAAATCCCGCGCAAGCCCCTTGGTCGGGCCGACGTGGAATTTCGGGTTAGACGCGACGGCCGCGCCTTCGGCACCTTGACCGTCTCCAACGGGTCCATCGTCTGGTTTCCGAAAGGGACCACCAAGGGATTCAAGATGGGCTGGCAGGGTTTCGACGAAACCATGCGCGAGAAGGCCTCCCGGGTAGAAAGACGGTGATTCCAGCGATCCCAAATACCCAGGTAGATGTCGATGGAATACAACCTTGGTGATCCCGTTCTGACAATCAACGAGAAGGGCGAGGAGGTCAATTCCGAGGGGGAGACCCTGGAAGCCTGGCTGCATCGGGTGGATGAACTCCTCGAGTCCATTTTCGATATGGGGCTTGGAATGATGTACGACTTTCCCTCGTACGACCTCTGGTCAGAGGCCTGTCATCCGAAATATGGAGCCATCGCCGCTTTCGAGGCCACCATGTCCACAGCCGGCGGTCAGGATATCTTTGAAGAGTTGGAACTCATTCTTTGCCAAATGGCGGAAGACGATTATTGGAACACTTTCGGAGATACGGCCCACGAGGTCAATGAACTCCTGTTCCCATCCGACCAGGAAGATTGAAAACTCACGAGTCGTCCCCCCAGGCCATGCCCCCCTTCCCTCTTTCCCCGCCGCAGCAGAAAGTCGTGGACCACCGGGGGGGGCACCTGCAGGTCATCGCCTGCGCGGGGTCCGGCAAGACGGAATCCATCTCCCGCCGGGTGGCGGCGCTCATTGGCGACGGGGAGCCGCCCGAGGCCATCATCGCCTTCACCTTCACCGAGAAGGCGGCTGGGCAACTCAAGGACCGCATCTACCGGCGGGTGGCCGAAGTCAAGGGCCAGGATTTCCTGGGCCATCTGGGCCCCATGTTCGTGGGGACCATCCACGGCTATTGCTTCCGCATGCTGCAGGAGCAGGTGCCGGAGTACGGCAACTACGACGTCATCGACCCCCACCGGCACGCCGCCCTTCTTCAGCGAGAAGCCAGTCGGCTCAAACTCAAGGAACTCGGGAACGGTCTCTACGATTCCATCGCCCTCTTCAGCCAGACCGTCGACATCATCGGCAACGAACTCATCGAGGCCGATCAGCTTCCCGACGAGCTACGCGGGGTTTACCAGGAATACCTCGACACCCTTGATCGCTACCACCTGCTCACCTTTTCCTTGATCATCCAGAAGGCCGTCAAGGAGCTGGGCAATCCGAAGGTCCACGCCCGTGTCCATGGCCCACTCCGGCACCTGATCGTGGATGAGTTCCAGGACATCAACCCCGCCCAGGAACGCCTGATCCGTCTCCTGGGGGCTCCTCCGGTCCAGGTCGCCGTTGTGGGCGACGACGACCAGGCCATCTACCAGTGGCGCGGGTCCAATACCGACCACATCCTGCACTTCGCCCAGGAATGGCCGAAGGTCACCCGGGTCGGGCTGGGAACCAACCGGCGTTCCCTTGCCGGGATCGTGGATCTGGCCGACCGGTTCGCCCAGACCATCGATCCGCGCCTGGAGAAGTCCATGGATTCCGAGCGGGACCACCAGGGGCCCGAAGTCGTCCCCTGGTCCGCGGAGACGGCCGCGGAAGAAGCCGAACGCATCGCCGACCAGATCGGGCGCTTGCAAGCCCAGGGCTTCCACTACCGCGACATCGCCGTCCTGTTCCGCTCGGTCCGCACTTCCTGCGGGCCCATGGTGGACGTCCTGGAGGCGCGCGGCATTCCCGCCAACTGCGGCGGCCGCACGGGGCTCTTCCTCCAGCCCGAGGCCCGCCTCCTGGGCCGCACCTACAGTTGGCTGGTGGACAACGAGTGGCGGGACGCCCGTTATGGATCGGAGTTCGAGGAGGTTAAACTGGATTACCTCCTTTCTCACTACCAATCCCTCTTCAATCGCGGCGAGCCGATCCAGGGCCTGGAATCCTTCCTCAACGACTGGAAGAAGAGCACCTCCGACACCCGCCGGCCGGCCAACCTGATCGACGAGTACTACCGCCTCCTGCGTCTCCTGCGCATCCATGAACTGGATCTGGGCGATCCCCGCCAGGCAGCCCGATCGGGCATGCTGGCGCGCTTCTCCAACCTCCTGGCCGACTACGAGAACGCCACCCGCCGGAGCCGGAGTCTGCGGCAGGGGGACGGAACCGAAAAGATCACGGCCGGTCAGGACCGCGGCATCTGGTACTACCGCAACCTCGCCAGCTACATCCAGCACTACGCCAAGGACGCCTACGAGGATTTCGAGGGCGAGTCCTTCGAAGAGATGGATGCGGTCTCCATCCTCACCATCCACCAGGCCAAGGGGCTGGAATGGCCGGTCGTCTTCCTACCCGCCCTGACCAGCCGGCGCTTCCCCAGCTCCAAGTCCGGCAGAAAACAGGATTGGCTCCTCCCCGACTCGATCTTCCCGGAGCCGGTCCGGCGCCGCTACGAAGGCGGAGACACCGAGGAACGCCGGCTCTTCTATGTGGCCCTGACCCGCGCCCGGGACTGCATCTACCTCTCCTGGTTCCATCGGATCAACCAGAAGCAGAAACCCTCCCCCTACCTGGTGAATCTTTTTGGAAGTTCGCCCCCCAAGGGCCCGGCCGCCCTCCCCCTGCCCCCCGCGCCCGCCGCGGGCACCGGGACCGAGGCCGCCGCCAGCCGGGTCTCCTTCTCCGAGCTGGCCGTCTACCAGAACTGTCCCCATCAGTACCGCCTGGCCCACTCCTTGGGCTACCAGAACGTCCTGGTGCCCGAACTGGGCTACGGCAATGCGGTCCACCACGTGCTGCGTCTCATGGCCGAGCAGGCCCTGGCCACCGGGACCCCGCCGAGCCAGCCGGAGGTCGAGGAGCTTCTGGAGCAGGGGTTCTACCTGCCCTTCGCCAACCAGCCGGCCTACGAGAACATGTTCCGATCGGCCTCCGGGCTCCTCCACCGCTACCGCAAGGAATGGCGGGCGGACCTCGAGCGCGTCTGGGCCACCGAACGCCCCTTCGAGATCCACACCGAGGACGGCATCCTGGCCGGCCGCGCGGACGTCATCCTGGGGCACGAGAACGGGCATCCCGATTCCCTGGCCATCGTGGACTACAAGACCTCCACCGACGACGACCGCGACCCGGTCTTCGCCTTCCAACTCGCCGTCTATGCGGCGGCCGGCCGCGGAGAAGGGCTGGATGTGAAGGCCGGCTACCTGCACAATCTGAAGTACGGCACCCGCGAGGAGAAGGACGTCTCCCCGAAAGCCGCCGAGGCGGCCGTGGAGCGGGCCAAGACCCTCATCCGCGGGATCCGGCAGGCGCACTTCCCGGCCCGCCCGGAACCCCGCAAGTGCAAGCTCTGCGACTACCGCCGCCTCTGCAGCAAGGCCGGCTGCGACCCCATCGAACTGCTCTAGACCCTTCCCCAAACCCGACCCGCCCCCCATGGCCCGCAGAAAAAACGCCAAGCCTTCCACCGGGACCACGACCTTCCGCCACGAGAGCGCCACGCGCACCAACATCCCGCCGGCCAAGATCGCCGCCGAAGGGAAGGTACCGGCGGTTCCCAAGCAGAAGTACGCCTACAGCCCCCACCTGGCCCCCATCCTGCGCTTCGACCCCGAGGGCCGGGCCGACAAGGTGCGCGAGGTGGTGGAGAAGGCCTGTGCCGGGAAAAGCCTGACCGCCGAGGAACAGGAGATCCTCAAGGCGGTCGCCAAAAACTGGGAGTCCCCCTGGCTGGAGTGGGCCGGCAAGCAGGAGGAGCACGACCGCCACTGGCGCACCGTGGATCCCGTGGCCCTTCACATCCACGAACGGGTGAGTGCCAGCGCCATCCTCCGCACGGCGCGGCGCAAGGACATCCAGCGCAGCCTGTTCGCCGACCCGGAACTGGAGTACCGGGAGGCGGTCCAGTTCTACCAGCACGACGTGGACTGGGCCAATCGCCTCATCCTGGGCGACTCGCTCCAGGTCATGGCATCCTTGGCCCGGCGCGAGGATCTCGCGGGAAAGGTACAGATGATCTACATGGATCCTCCTTATGGCATCAAGTTCGCCTCAAACTTTCAGCCTGAGGTGGGAAAGCGGGATGTTATGGACAAGGATTTGGACTTTACGCGGGAATCGGAGATGGTGAAGGCGTATAGAGATACATGGAATCTTGGTACGCACTCTTACTTAAGTTATCTTCGAAATCGCTTGATCGTATCACGAGAAATCTTATCTGACAGTGGTTCGATTTTCGTCCAGATCGGGGAGGAGAATCTCCATAGAGTTAGGCTTTTATTGGAAGAGATATTTGGTGCAAGCCAATTTGTCGCCACAATATCGTATAAGACATCCATTGGCTTGGGCTCAAAACTTCTTGATTCAGTGACTAATTATTTACTGTGGTTTTCGAAGGATAAGGAACGTTTGAAATATCGACCTCTCTTCTTATCTTTGAATCTTGGGAGCAAGGGAGCTACTCGCTATTCATGGTCCGAAACTGAAGTGGGGGAAATCAAGCGGTTATCTTCAGAACAGCGGAATTCCTATGCTGAACTACCAAAAATTTGGCGCCCGCTTTTCAAGCAAGGGCTTACCTCGCGTTCTGGGAGCGCCACAACCGCTTTTCTTGTTCAATTCGCAGGGAAAAATTTTCGCCCAACGGTTGGTGGTTGGAGAACAGGGCAACAAGGAATGAAGAGGGTCATAGGTTCTGAAAGAATTTTAGTTGAAGGAAAGAGACTGACTTTTAAGAAATTCTTTCTTGATTTTGGTTCAGTTGCTTTAACCAATTTTTGGACGGATGTTGGGGGTGGAATTTCAAGTCGGAGCGACCCGAAAATTTATGTGGTTCAGACTGCGACGAAGGTAGTTCAGCGTTGTATGCTCATGACAACCGACCCGGGGGATCTTGTTGTTGATCCAACTTGCGGATCTGGGACAACAGCCTACGTCGCGGAAAAATGGGGCCGACGCTGGATCACTATTGACACATCACGGGTTGCGCTGAGCCTAGCCAGGCAGCGTTTTCTTACTGCAAAGTTCGATCGCTATCGGCTTGCAAGTGAGAGCGATATTCCTAAGGAAGAAGTCAACGGAAGGGGCCTCGATCCGAAGGTCAACTTCATTTACAATACCGTTCCCCATATCACTCTCGGATCGATTGCCCGCAACGAGAACCTCGATCCCATTTTCGCAAGGCACGAGCCGATCCTGGATGAAAAGCTAGGGAAGCTGAACGAAGCTCTCAGTGGAGTACAGGATTCGCTTCGGGAAAAGCTCGCCGCAAAGCTGGCCACCAAGATGCAGAATGAGGGTTTGCGGGCCGCCACGGATGCCGATCGCCGGCGATGGCTGCTTCCCGGAACGACGAGGAAGCAGATCGCGACCGCCTTCACCGGCAAATCCAGGCTCAAGCCAAAGCATGTTCAGGAAACCTTCGAAAAGGTTCCCCCGGACGGGAAGTTCGAGCACTGGCACGTTCCCTTCGATACCGATCCCGATTGGCCGGAAGCCCTGGCCAGGGCGGTGACGGAGTACCGCAAGGCCTGGCGGGCCAAGATGGACGAGGTCAACGCCTGCATCGCAGCCAACGCGGAACAGGAGGTCCTCGTGGACCAGCCCGAGGTGGTCAAGGGTGTCGTGCGGGTGTCCGGGCCCTTCACCGTCGAAGGGGTCATGCCCGAGGAACTCAACATCGGGGAAGAGGGCCTCTTCGACGGCACCCCCAACGAGGAACTCGAATTCGGGGAGGTCGGCGAGGCCCGGGGGGTGGAGGTCCAGAACCTCCACGCGTACCTGACGGCCATGGTGACCCACCTGAAGCGAGACGGGGTCACCTTCCCCGGCAACAAGAACCCCAGGTTCGCCCGGCTCGAACCGCTCTTCGATGCCGACAGCGCCTCGGCCCTGCATGCCGAAGGGGTCTGGGAAGGGGGAGACGCCGAGGGGCCGGCCAAGGTCGGCGTGGGATTCGGGCCGCAGTACGGGCCCGTGACGGCCATGCAGGTGGAGGAACTCGTCCGCGAGGCCAATCGGCGCGGCTACGACGAACTCGTGGTGGCCGGCTTCAGCTTCGACGCCGAGGCGCACGCCATCCTCGCCGAGGATCCCCATCCCAAGGTCCGCGTCCACATGGCGCAGATCCGCCCCGATATCAATCCCGGCATGGAAGGTCTTCTCAAGGACACCCCCAACAGCCAGCTCTTCACCGTCTTCGGAACCCCTTCCATCGAGCTGCGCCGGGAGGGCGAGGAGTACACGGTCACGCTGGAGGGGGTGGACATCTACGACCCCGTCCGGAACGTGGTCCAGTCCACCGGCGCCAGCAAGGTGGCCGCCTGGTTCCTGGACAGCGACTACGACGGACGCTGCTTCTGCATCACCCAGGCCTTCTTCCCCGACCAGGACGCCTGGGGCAAGCTGGCCAAGGCGCTGAAGGACGTGGTGGATCCGGACGCCTTCGCAGCCTTCAAGGGCACCACTTCGCTCCCCTTCCAGGCCGGGAAGCATGGCCGGATCGCCGTCAAGGTGATCGATCCGCGCGGCAACGAGGTCATGACCATCCATAAGCTGGAGTCGGCGGAATGAGCCCCCGGCAGAAGGACCTGGAGATCCTGGAAGGGCAGCAACCCGTCCAGGCGGTCGACAACCCGATCCTCGGTTCGCCCTACGAGGAGCCGCAACAACACTGGAACTACCGGGCCGGAGTCCCCGAGAAGACCCAGGGTCGCCGCCCGGCCAGCTATTGGTTCAAGGTGAAGCGGACCGGGTCGGCCCAGGCCGACCTCTTCGCCGAGGAGCAGCGCGACGACATTCCGCTGGTGAACGCCCTTCGGGAAGACGTCAAGCGCTGGCGGGAATCCGGCTACCGCGGGGCCTCGGCGGTCACCCGGGATCTCCTGGACTGGTGGGCGCGAAAGGATGCTCCACGCCGGCTCTTCTTCTGCCAGAGGGAGGCCGTGGAAACCATGATCTATCTCCTGGAGCTGCGGATCCCCGGCCGTTCCTCCCGGACGGGGTTCAAGAAGTTCCAGTGTCCGGATGAGGACATCCAGCGGATGTTGCAGGGCCGGGCGCCGCTCGGCTTCCAGCTCGCCGACCCCGAGATGGCGCCGAGCCTCGTGGACCCCAGCGGGGAGGAGGGTCTGCTTGCGCTCCGGCGGCTGGGCTGCAAGATGGCGACGGGGAGCGGAAAGACGGTGGTGATGGCCATGATCATCGCCTGGGCCTTTTGCAACCGCGACCGGAACCCGGCCACCGAGAGCTTCCCCAACGGCGTGCTCATCTGCGCGCCCAACCTGACGGTCAAGAAGCGCCTCCAGGTCCTCAAGCCGGGGAGCGCGGACAACTACTACGACGAATTCGAGATCGTGCCGGCCCGCTATCGGGCGGCCCTCAACAAAGGCCGGGTCCTGGTCACCAACTGGCACGTCTTCGCACCCAAGAGCCCGCACCAGGAGGATGGGAAGAGCTACCGGGTGGTGGACAAGGGCGATGAGGACCGGGGAGCCTTCTCCATGGACCGCCTGGGGGATCTGGCCGGGCGGCTGCCCATCCTGGTGCTCAACGATGAGGGCCACCACTGCTGGCGGCCGAACGTGAAGACGGAAAAGGCCGTCCAGGAGGCGGCCAAGGGGAAGACCAAGGAGGAGAAGGAGGTTCTCAAGGAGGAGGCCGAGAAGGCGCGGCTCTGGCTCGAAGGCCTGGACAAGATCAACAACTGCGGTCTGCGGGGGGAGGGGAAGCCGGGGATCCTGGCCGCGATCGATCTCTCCGCCACGCCCTTCTACCTGAGCGGCAGCGGGCATCCCGAGGGTCGGCCCTTCCCCTGGCTGGTCAGCGACTTCGGCCTGGTGGATGCCATCGAGAGCGGCATCGTCAAGGTACCGCGCCTGCCCGTGCTGGAGGAAGCCGGCGCCGAGAAGAAGGACGAGGTGGGCCGGCCGGACCCGAAGTTCTTCCGGCTCTGGAAGCACATCAACGAGAAGGTCTCCGGGGGGGAGAAGGTGCGCGGGAAACCCAAGCCCGAGGCGGTCTACCGGGAGGCCGAAAGCGCCTTGATCACGCTGGCCGAGCAGTGGAAGAAGCAGTTCGACATGGACTGGGAGGCGGATCCGACCCAGGAGCGGGTGCCGCCGGTGATGATCGTGGTCTGCGACAACACCGGGATCGCGCGGGTTTTCTACGAGAGGATCAGCGGGGAGCAGGAGGAGGAGGTCCTCGACCCGGAGACGGGGAAGACCAAGGTCCTGACGGTCTATGGGGAGAGTTCGATCCTGCCCGAATTCGCCAACCTGGAAGGCAGGCGGAAGCGGACCATCCGCATCGACACCAAACTCCTCAAGGAGATGGATCTTCCCAGCGGCAAAAGCCGCGAGACGGCCGTGGAAGAACTTCGCGAGATCATCGACACGGTGGGGAAGCCGGGGCAGCCCGGGGAGCACGTCCGCTGCGTGGTGTCGGTCTCGATGCTGACCGAGGGGTGGGACGCCAACAACGTCACCCACGTCCTGGGCGTGCGGGCCTTCGGAAGCCAGCTCCTCTGCGAGCAGGTGGTCGGCCGGGGCCTTCGCAGGCGGCGATACGACGCCGACGAGGATGGAAGGTTTCCGCCCGAGTACGTGGACGTCTACGGGATCCCCTTCTCGCTGATTCCCTTCAAGGGGAAGAGGCAGGAGACCTCCACGGACGAGGACCGGCCGCGCAACCACGTCCATTCGGTGCTGGAGCGCGAGAAGTTCGAGATGAAGCTGCCCCAGGTGGAGAGCTACGTCTATGAAACCAGGGGGACGGGGGTGACTTGCGACGTGGACAAGCTGGAGGGGTTCACGGTGGCCGAGGAACCCTTGACCGTCTACCTGGACGCCACCAAGGGCTACAACGACTCCGAAACCGCCCAGGTCTACCGCCTGGGGAAGGAGAACTTTGTTTCCCAGGATCGGGATTCCTTCTATCAGCGGGTCCACATGGGGGCCATCCTGTTCCGGATCGCCCAGATGGTCCTGGAGGAGCTGGTGCAGGGAGTCGGCGTCGATGCAGAGAAGCAGGCTCTCCTGCGGCTTCAGGCCAGACACCTGATGTTCCCCGGGATCCTGAAGATCGTGCAGGAGTACGTGGAAACGAAGGTGGAGTTCGCCGAGGGGGTGAATCGCAAGGAACTGGGGCTGGAGAAATACGTCCAGAAAGTGGTGCAAAGGATCCGGGATGGGATCCAGGCGGATTCGAGTTCGGGAGGCCGCCTTTTGCCCGTCCTGAACTCCCACAAGCCCTACCTTTCCACCAAGGAGGTCGATTACACCACTGTCCGGCCGGTGGTCCCGGTGGAGAAAAGCCATCTGAACGCCGTGGCCCTGGATGCCGAGAGCACCGAACGCACGGCGGTCGGGATCCTCGATGCCCATCCCCTGGTGGAATGCTTCTCCCCCAACGACCGCAACGTGGGCCTGCGGATCCCCTACGACTACGGGGATGCCCGGCACCACTACGAACCCGACTTCATCGTCCGGCTCAAGGGGGGGAAGAACCTCCTGCTCGAAACCAAGGGAGGCGGAGGCAACTGGGAGCCCGACCGGGTGATGGCGAAGAATGCGGCCGCCCGCCGCTGGGCGGAGGCGGTGAGCAACCTGGGAAGTTTCGGGACCTGGGGCTTCGAGATCTGCCACCAGGACAGCCGGGGCGACCTGCCGGGACTGGAGGCGTTGCTGGAGAAACATGCGGGAATGGCGGGAGAGGCGACGTTGCCCTTCCGGCGGGTGGAACCAGAGGCCTCGGAGCGCTGGGTCACCTGCGTGCCGGTGACCACCCTCAAGGCGGCCGCCGGAGCCTTCTCCGAGGAACAGATCCAGGACACGCTCTGGCCGGTGGAGATCGCGGACTCCTGGGGCGCTTTCGATTCTCCCGAGCCCTTCCGCGAGGGCATGTTCCTGGCCCAGGTCCGCGGCCGGTCCATGGAGCCCAGGATCCCCGACGGGGCCTGGTGCCTGTTCGGTCCGGTGCCCGCCGGCACCCGCCAGAATCGGATCCTCCTGGTGGCCCGGCTCGGGGTGGTGGATCCGGCCTACGGCGGGCAATACACGGTGAAGAAGTACCGTTCGGAAAAGGTTTTCGGGGAAGACGGGCGCTTCGAGCACACCGAGATCCATCTCGACCCCCTCAACCCGGAATTCGACTCCATCCGCCTGACGCCGGAGGACGAGGGGAGCGTCCGCGTGGTGGCCGAGCTGCTCCACGTCCTCCAGCCCCAGCTCGCCGGAGCCTCCAGCATGGGATGAAGACGGAGCCGGCCGTTTCGGACTCGGTCCAGGAGATGCAGGAGGCCCTGGGCCTTGAAATCGCGTCGCTCCGGTCGAGGGGCGGAACCACCCGGCTCGAGGTCAAGGGCGGAAAGAGGACGGGCGAATCGGGAGGCCTCAAGCTTTATTCCTTTCCGACCCCGTCCGATCTTCCCGGCCGGTTGCGGGAGGACATGCCGCTGCGGGTCTTGGTCAAGGATCGGCAGCTCAAGGGGTTGCTGGTTTCCCTGGGAGAAAAGGCGCTGGTTATTGGACTGGAGGAGGACCTGGGGGCCCACATCGCCGCAGCCACGCTGGTTTCGGACGAGGCGGATCTGTTGGAGGCCCTCAGGGACCGGATCGGAGAGGCCCTGGAGGGGAAGCTCGAATTCCATCCGGAAAACGCGGCCCGGATCCTGGGAGAGGCGGGCCTTGCGGGGAAAAAGGTCGCGGAAGAGGAGCTTCCCGAGGGAATCCTGGATGAACTGAACCCCGAACAGAAGAAGGCCGTGCGGAAGGCCCTGGGGAGCCAGGGGCTGTTCATCTGGGGGCCGCCCGGGACGGGCAAGACGACCGTGGTGGCCCGGATCGTCGAGGCGCTCTCCAGCCTCGGGAAATCGGTCCTGCTCCTGTCGAACACCAACATCGCGGTGGACACCGCCCTGGAG
Organism: uncultured Planctomycetales bacterium; assembly: GCA_964591365.1. GTDB lineage: Bacteria > Planctomycetota > UBA1135 > UBA1135 > UBA1135 > CAZQAP01. The sequence continues at coordinate 5,355 of CAZQAP010000028.1, read as the reverse complement.
AAGATCTGCGAACGCCTGGAGGATACGCCGGAGTTCCAGGGCGGCAAGGTCCTTCGTGTCGGTCCGATCGTGAAGCCGGAACTGGGGAAGAAGTACGGGAACTACCTCGACCTCGAACAGGCGGTCCGGCGGCTCACCGTGCCGCTTCGGACCAAGAAGACGAAGGCCCTGAAGGAACAGGCCGCCTGCCAGGCCGAGATCCAGCGGCTGGATGAGCAGATCGCGGAATGGAAGCAGATCGAAGCCCTGCGTTCCGAACTGGAACGGTTCGAGGCGCAGGCCAAGAAAACGCTCTTCCGCACCGAAGGCGTGGAGATCCAGTTGGCCGGCGCCCGAACGAGGGTCTCGGAGACCAAGGCCCGCCTGGCGGCGGCGGAGACGATGGGCGGATTCCGGCGCTTCCTGGCCGGCGCGGATCCAGGGAGGTTGCGCAGGGATCTGTCCAGGTACCAGACAGAAGTGAAGAATATCGAGGCTGCGTGCCAGGCCGGGCGCGAGAAGGCAGCCCAGGCCAAGGAGCAGGCCGCCGAGATCCGGGCAAGACTCGTCCACCAGGAAAGGGCCGTGAAGGGCAGGCCGGATCGCAAGGGGTTGGAGACGGAGCGCTTCGGATGGGTGGAAATGTCCGAGGAACTGGCGGGGACCATCCGGGAACTGGACACGAGGATCGAAGAGGTCCGGGAAACCGTGCGTCAGACCTGCACGATCATGGGCACCACCGTCTACCGCAGCTATCTGAAAGGCGGCGTGGAGCGGACCTTCGACGTCGTGGTCCTGGACGAGGCTTCCATGGTCATGCTTCCCATGGCCTGGTTCGCTGCGGGTCTGGGCGAGGAAGGGTTCGTTGTGGCCGGGGATTTCCGGCAGTTGCCCGCCATCGTGGGGTCGCAGGAACCCGCCGCCCAGGAGTGGCTCAAGGAGAGCGTCTTCGAAAAGAACGGGGTCCCCTTCCTGGTGGGCACGAAAAACCTCCCGCGACATCTGGCCGGCCTGCGGATCCAGTACCGCATGGATCCACCGATTTCGAATCTGGTCAGCGATCTTTTCTACCCGGAGCATCGCCTGGAACCCGGCCCTCCGGTCTTGAGCCGCAAAGCCCATGGCTGGGAATTCCTTGAGGGGGGCCTGGCCTACGTGGACACGGCCGAGCTTCGCTCCTGGGTGGCACGGCCGGAAGGCTCCTGGTCGCGCTACAACCTGCTCCACGCCACCCTGATGCGCAACCTGGTGCTTCGGTTCCAGGCCCGGGGGGTGCTGAAGGAAAAAGGGGGCCGGATGCCCGCCATCGGATTGATCAGTCCCTATGCGGCCCAGGCCAGGCTCACCGAGCGCCTTCTGGAAGAGCGTTTCGGAGAGGGCCGCGGGCCGGTTGCCGCCACGGTCCACCGGTTCCAGGGAAACGAAAAGGAGGTCATCCTCCTGGATATTCCCGATTCCCTGGGGCTCCCTCCCAGCAGATTCATCAAAGCCAGGAATCCGGATGAAGATGGCTCCCGCCTCTTCAACGTGGCCTTGAGTCGTGCCCGGCGCGGGGTCCTCCTGGTTGCGGATTTCGCTTGGTTGCGCAGGAACCTGAACCCGGAAACCTGCGTCTTTCGGGTCCTGGACGAGATGGAGGCCCAGGGCACCCGGATTCCCCTGGAGGAGGTTCTTCCGGCCGGAGAGGAGGATTGGGTGGACGGATTGGATCGCACCCTTCCTGCGGGAACACCGATTCCCGACGAGGCCGCCGGCGCCTTCGACGAGGGAAGTTTCTACCCGGCTTTCCTGGAGGATCTGAAACACGCCAAGGAAAACCTGACCCTGGTTTCCCCCTTCCTGACGGCGGCGGGGACTTCCCGCTGGGCGGAGGTCTTTCGTTCGGCCATCCGGAAGGGAGTCCGGATCCACCTCCTGATCCGGCCTCCGGGAGACGGACTTCAGGCGGACGGACAATACGATCAGATCGTTGCCGGCTTGAGGGAACTGGGGGTGGTGGTGGACCAGGTCGCGGGCATCCATCAGAAGATCGCCTGTGTGGACGGGAGGATCCTCTGGCATGGATCCCTGAACATCCTTTCCCACCGCAATACGGCCGAAAGCATGCTCCGGCTACCGAGCCCGGCCGCCTGCGAGGCGGTCCTCGGCTTTTTGAGGCCCCGGAAGGGGCAGGGTGGCTCGCAGGGGGATTCGGATGCCGGGAACCCGGAATGTCCTGAGTGCGGTTCGGCCACCATCCGGAAGACGGGCCGGTTCGGGATCTACTATCAGTGTTCGGCCGCCAACTGCCGCAAGACCTTCGACCTGCGCCGCCGGAAACCGCGCAGGGCAAGCTCTTCAAGCTCCAGGCGCAGGCACGGCCAGGGAGAAGCCGGGGATCCCTGCCCCTCCGAGGATTGCCCGGGAGTCATGGTCCCTCGCAAAGGCCGCCATGGCCCCTTCCTCGGCTGCTCCGAGTATCCCCGTTGCCACGAATGGCTTGGGATCCGGGAATAGGGTGGCCAAGAAGTTTTCAGCCCGACTTCGCATCCTTTTCTTCCGGTGCCTCCCATTTCCTTTGGAGCCGTTTGACGAGCAAAGAGGGAAGGTCGCTTTGCGGGGAAAGAATGTCTCTCCCATACTGCTCAGGGTTTCCGAAGGCCAGGATAGACCCTTGCTTGGGAAACCTTGGGATCTCCAACGAAGAAGCAGAACCGGATGTGGACTCCCTGAAACCAACCATTCCCAGGTTGTTTATCCCCGCCTGGACAAGAAAGCCTTGACAAGCCCGCCCGCCATCCAAGACATCGAAAAGACCAGAGGCAACCCCCAGGATTCTTCGGATTTTGTCTTGGGCATCGGAAGGCCGTGCGCAGAAAAAGGAAACAACATTCTCAGTGCTTTTCTTTCGGAAAGGAACCCCAATTGAAAGGGCCCCTTGAAGAGTGAGGCTTCCCTTGAGGGAGTGTTGGTTGTAATCCTGGTTCCCAAGGATTTCAAGATGCTCCGGGCGCTTTTCAATCCGGGGCCGCTGGTCGACCAGCGCAATGGGTGCTGCAAACAGGATTTTTTCAAGCAACCCGGGCACGCGTTCGAAGAAATCCACCTCACCAACCCGGAGGGGTCGCAGCGGGGCAACGGCAACAGCCACCCAGGGCCCCGTGCTCGAAAAGGTCACCGGCCTCTCTTTAGGAAGGGCTTTCAAACACCATTTCGTGAGAGAGTTCACCCAGGCGGGATCCCGTGGAACCTCGAATTGCTTCCGAAGAGCCCGAACGACTTCTTTCGTCAATTCACCCGTTTCCTCGCAGGTTTTCGTCACGACCCCCGCGGCCCATTCCTGAAGGGATTGAAGGAACTTTCTCTGCCTTGAATCAAGACTCCGGCCCACCACGAAAACAAGGACGGGCTTGTTGAGCTTTCTTGCTTCGTTGATTTCTTCTTCGGTCGCGGAAAGACCGGATTCCTGAGGGGTTCCATAACGCTTGCCCAGGAGAAGAACGACGGCAGAAGATTGATCCACGAGGGAAAGGCACGCGCCCTGGGAGGAAGAGGGAGAAGCTGGAAGGTCCTCCGCTTCGAGAGCCTCAAAATCAAGGCCCTCGATTCCATGAAATGCAGCCACACGCCAGGGCTTCATCGCCTCATCCATGGAAGAACTGACGAAGATCTTTTGACCCTTCATTTCTGCGCCTCCTGCAAAGGTTGAATTTGCTCAGACACGAAAATTTTTCCCACAGGACTCAGGGCTTCCTCGCAAGCGTCCTTCAGATCCCAGTTCTTTGTAGACCGCTTCAAGAATTCCAGAAGCTGTTTTCCGTAGACTTCGAGATGAATTGCCAGCGGACGCATTTTTTCAAGCCATCCCTTGCCGGATTGATCCAATCTTTTTCCGAAGGTTCCGGGACCTGCCAGTTCTTTCCACCTGAATGGTTTCGAACCCAGGAAAGGGCAAGAGGAACCAGCCAGCTCTCGACCTCCTCGCCATTGATCTGCTCGGCAGATGTACCCCAGCGATTCGTCAGGATCCCACCCCCCGAGGAGAGGAGAAAAACTTCGGACAAGTAGGAAGCGGAGGAATCCTTCCTCGGGCTGGTCCTTTCCCGAGGTCCGAAAACCGTAATGAGAGCAACGCCTTGCGGCATCTCCCAGAAAGTGAACTTGTTGATCTTGTCAGTGGACATGATTCTCCAAGGAACAGAGGTTGAGGTGGTAGTCGTCCCGGTCCGAGGTGCAGCCATCCAGGAAGGGAGGGGACGGTTCGATTTTTCGAGCTTGGCCGGAGGTCCCCTTCAGCCAAACCGAATTTGCCCGGCTCCACCGAGGGTGGGCCAGGGATCGTGGATCTAGGGCTTTCCAAGTCATCGTGGCCCTTCCTGCAAATTCCATGCCAATTTGTTTCCTGCCCATCCGGCAGAAGGCTTTATTATTAGATTTTAGTTAACAATTCGTCGATTCCAATCGATACTAGGAATGTGCCTTCCCTCCCCCTCTCCCAGCTCCCCGAACGCCTCCGCGCAGCCCGAAAGGCCTGCGGGATGACCCAGGCCCAGGTAGCCAAGGCCCTCGGGGTCTCCCCGCCGGCCATTTCCTACCTCGAAACCGGCGCCAGGCGGGTGTCGAGCGTGCAACTCGCCAGTCTAGCCCGCCTTTTTGGCAGGGAGCCCCAGGAATTCCTGGCTGAGTCCTTCCAGCCGGGGACCGCCCTCAAAGCCCTTTTCCGGACCCAGCTCGGCGAGGAGGCCCTCCCCGAGCTGTTGGATGTGGGCCGCCGCTGCCTGGAGCTGGCTCGGGAAGAGGCCTGGCTCGAGGACCTTCTGGGCGTGCCCCGGAAGGGGTATCGGGCCGAGGGACGGCGCCCCCTGCCCGCCCCCACCAAGGTGATGCAGGCCGTCGAGGAGGGCGAGGAGGCTGCCGCAGCCGAGCGGCAGCGACTGGGGCTTGGCCGGCATCCCCTTCCCGATCTGGTGGAACTCCTGGAGGATCAGGGGATCCGGGCGGCCCCTTTATCCCTGCCCCAGGGGGTGGATGGCCTGACCCTGGCTCCGGCTGGCATCGGCGCCTTCGTGGTGGTCAACAGCCGGCACAAGCATGAGCGCCGGCGCTTCTCTTTCGCCCACGAATACGCCCATGTACTCCTCGATGCCCCCTCAGAGGGCATCGTGTCCTGGAATGGAAACCGGAAGGATCTGAAGGAGACCCGCGCCAACGCCTTCGCCGCGGCCTTCCTGATGCCCCCCGAAGGTGTCCGGGATCAAGTGGCTTCTCTGGGAAGGCTGCCCCGCCAGGGCCACGCGGAAGTGTTCGACGGCGAGGGAGCCACCCGGTACCGCCTCCGGCCCGAGAAGGACGCCCAGCGGATCCAGCCCACCGACATCGTCCACCTGGCCAGGCACT
>CAZQAP010000027.1:7555-23284 GCA_964591365.1 uncultured Planctomycetales bacterium | reverse complement strand
CGGGCCAGCCTGGGGGCCGCCCTGACCTGCGCCGAACTGCGCAACCTGGCCGACGCCTGCGGCCTGGCCGCGGCGGAGATCGTGCTCGACAGCGACCGCCACATGTCGCTCCAGATTCCGGCCGCCGGCGGAAAGGGGGAACGCCGCGGTGGGTGAGATCGACCAGTTCCAGTCGCTCTTCCGCCGGGCGGCCAAACCGGTCTTCCTCCCCGATCCGCCCGAGATCCGCAAGGTCCTGGGCCTGGGCATCCGCGAGGAGCGCGTTCGCGGGCTCCTGGGAGGGCTTCTGGGAGAGGGGATCTCCGTCTCGGTCCTGGAAGGCGAGCCTCCCGCCAGCGTTTCGGTCCTCATGGACCGCATCGAGGCCCGGGAGCCCGATCTCCTCCTCTGCCCGCGCTTCTACGGCTGCCCCGAGCCGCATCCCCGCAGCCTGGGACAGTTCGTGGACGTGCTCGCGCAGTACGAAGGCTGTCCCGTCCTGCTCCTTCCCGCCGGGGACCTGCAGCTCCACCGGGTCATGGTGGCCACCGACCGGCTTTCGGGGGATGCCCGGCTCTGTTCCGCGGGCGCGCTCTTCACTCCCGAGGAAGGGACCCTGGTCCTGGCCCACGTCGAGGACAGCCAGGGCCTGGAGCGCATCCTCGACGCCATTTCGCGGATTCCCTGGATCGACACGGAGCGCGCCCGCGAAGACCTGGAAGCCAGTCTCCTGGGCGAGTCGCGGGAATGGATCGAAAGCGTCACGAAAGCCCTCCATGAGGCCGGACGCAAGATCGAGATCCGTTCCATCGTCACCAAGGGACGCTCGATCGAGGTCTACCGCAAGCTGCTGCACGAGCAGGAGGCCGACCTCCTGGTGATGAACACGATGGACGAGGGCCAGGTCGCGATGCGCGGAATGGCCTATGCGATGGCGATCGAGTTCACCGAGACGGGCGTCCTGCTCCTATGACGTTCCTTTTCGCGGTTCTCCTGGCGGGCATGATCGTCTGCCTGGCCCTGGAAGAGAAGCTGAATGCACGCAAGAGCGTCATTGCGGGCCTGTTCGCCGTGGTTTCCCTGGTGCTGGCGTCTTTCTTCGAGCTGATCCCCACGGAACCCATCACCCTGCAGGGACATGCGCTGGCGATCCCCGCCTTCCTGGCGCCGCTCGATCTCAACGTCATCAGCATCATCCTGGGCTCGGCGATCTTCATCGACGTGATCAGCCAGTCGGGCATCTTCACCTGGATCGCGGTGCGGGTGACCCAGCTTTCCCGCGGCGATCCCCGGCGCCTCTTCACCTACTACTGCCTGATGACGGTGGTCTTCTCGGCGCTGCTCAACAACGTGACCGCCATCCTGATCGTGGGTTCGCTCACGACCGTTTCGCTCGAGAAGCTGGGCCGCAAGGATCTCCTGGTCGGCTTCCTGCTCCCCATGGGCCTGCTCACCAACATCGGCGGGCTTCTGACGCTGATCAGCTCGGTGCCCAACATCATCGTCGGCGAGGCGGCCGGGTTCAGCTACATGCAGTTCTTCCTGGTGGCGGCCCCTTTCGTGGCCGTGGCCACCTGGGCCACCATCGCCCTCGGCGCGCGGCGTTTCCGGATTTCTCCGCTCGCGGACGCCGAGGCCCGCGGCGCCGCCGCTGCGAAGGTTGCCGGCTTCCAGGCGGGCGAGACCGTGGAGAGCCGCGGCTTCTTCCTCTTCAGCGCGCTGCTGCTGCTTCTCTTCATCGTGGCGGTCGCCACGGCCGACCTCTTCGAGGTCACGCGCCGGCTTTCGCTCGGATTCCTGGCCACCGCCTTCGCCGTGGTGGCCCTGGTGCGCTTCAAGCACGAGGTGGACCGCTTCTACCAGGCGGTCGACTGGGACCTGATCCTCTTCTTCGTCTCGCTCTTCCTGATGATCGGGGTCATGGAGGCCGCCGGGGTCCTGGAATGGATCGGCCACGGGATCGAGGGGATCGTGGGGGTCTCCGGCCAGGCGGGGCTGCTCGGCTCCACCGCAATCTTCAGCTCGGTGACCGACAACATCCCGCTCTCCGCCATGCTGGCCAAGATCTTCCACGGCACGGAGATGGCGACCTCGCAGAACTGGTGGTCGGTCATCTTCGGGGCCAACCTGGGCGGCAACTTCACGCCCATCGGGAGCGCCTCCACCCTGGTGGCGGTCACCCTGATCCACGGGCAGAACGTGCGGCTGACCTTCCTCGACTTCGTGCGCACCGCCTTTCCGCTGGCGGTCCTTCACGTCGCCCTGGCGGTGCTCTATGTTCTCTTCGTCGTCCCCTGGCTCCCCTACGCCTGAACCCCGCCCGCCCCGAGCCCGCCCCCATGCCCCTGACCCGCGACGAAGCCTGGCAGCTCCTCTGCGAATGGACCCCGACCGAGGCCCTGCGGCGCCACGCGCGCGCCGTGGAGCTGGTGATGCGCGCGGCCGCCGGCCGCTACGGCGACGGCGAGGCCGGCGTGGAGCGCTGGGGGATCGCCGGCATGCTGCACGACGCCGACTACGACCAGTGGCCCGAGGAGCATCCCAACCGCATCGTGGCCTGGCTGCGCGAGCAGGGCGAGGCAGAGATCGCCCACGCGGTGAGCGCGCACTTCACCCGCTGGAACGTGCCCTACGAGAGCGCGCTCGACAAGGCGTTGCTCGCCTGCGACGAGCTGACCGGCTTCATCGGGGCCTGCTGCCTGGTGCGCCCCGAGGGCGTTGCCACCCTGAAGCCCAAGAGCGTGATGAAGAAGCTCAAGGACAAGAGTTTCGCGGCCAAGGTGGATCGCGAGGAAGTCCGCAAGGGTGCCGAGCTTCTGGGCGTAGAGCTTCGCGACCACGTCGGATTCGTCATCGAGGCGCTCCAGCCGCACGCGGCGGAACTCGGCCTCGAGGGCCGCGCCTGATCTCCCCCGGCCCCAGGAATTGGAAGAAGAAGAATTTAAACCGCGGAGACGCGGTGACGCGGAGAAGAAGAAACAGAAAAGAAGAAGACGGACATTCCGCCTTCGCCGGCTTTTTTCTTGGTTTTATTCTTCTCCGCGTCACCGCGTCACCGCGGTTCATCTTTCTTCATTCTTCGGAGATCCACCCTCCCCGATTCTTCCGGTTTCCGGAGGGGGCAGGGCGGTCAGTTGACCGTGAGGGCGGCGGCGTTGGAATCGTAGATGGTGGCGCCGAAGTCGGAGCGCACTTCGAAGTAGAAGGTCCTGCCCTGGAACCTCGCGGGGACCGGTCCTCCGGTCCAGCTTCCCATGCCGGCGGGAGAGTTGGTGCCGGTCCCCAGGGTGCGGACTCCGGGGCCGACGTCGAAGGGATGCCCGTCGATCGTGCTTCCTCCCAGCTTCTTGCTGAAGAGGAGCAGCCAGGTTTTTCCGGGCGGGGCCTTGCGCCACTGGAAGGTCACCATGTCCCCGGCCTGGGCCGTCCCGGGTCCGCTCAGGATGATGTCGTTGACCTCGGGACCGGGGGCGGCGCGGAAACGGCCCACCCAGGTCCTCCAGCGATGCTGGGAGCGGAACAGGTGGTGGTTCCAGAAGGTGCCCGGGTCGGCCGGGTCCTCTTCCAGTCCGCCGTAGTCGCCCCAGCGGGTGCCCTCCTCGGGGGCCTGGCTGACCTTGAGCAGGACCGGAGGCCGCAGGGTGCCGGGCGCATCTCCCGCCAGCCGAAAGGCGCGTTCGACCGAGATGTACTGGCCGGCGCTCGAGCGGTTGAAGGCCAGCGCCATGTCCCCGGCGGCATCCACCTTGATGTCCGGATCGAAGGTGTGCTCGCCCACCCCCAGGTTCAGGGTGCCCGACTGCAAGAGCACCGGGTTGCTGCCGCTCGCGGGCCACCCGCGCGGGTCGATCTCGTACCAGCGGACGCGCGCTGTCCCGTTGACCCCCACGGTGTGAGCGACCCACAGGTGCCCCTCGCGGAAGACGCCGTTCTTGATGCGGAAGTCGATCGTGTCGACCAGGTTGGAGGAACCGAACTGATCCGCGTCCGGGGGCCAGTTGTAATTCGGGACGGGAAGCTGGAACTCCGTGAGGACCGGGGTTCCGAGCGGATTCTCGATCGCCTTGAGCAGCAGCCGCGTGCTCGACCCGCTGAAGGCGGTGATGAAGTACTGCGCCGCGGTGCCCGTGTCGAGGGTCTTGACCGCGCCCAGGGAGATGGGGCTTCCGGCGGTGCGCACCGAAGTGACCGTGGCCGGTCCTCCGGCGAGCAGGGGCGCCTTGGGCAGGATGTGGATGAAGTTCCCGGTCGGCGCGCTGAAGAAATCGTTGGCAATGTAGATGGCCTGCTCATCCACCCCCAGGTTGGGGAAGTCGAGGAAGTCCCCGGATGAGGTCACGTCGATGCGGTACTTGAACCAGGCGCCGTTGGGATCGGAGTCGTCCGAGACGGCCAGATCGAGGAACTGTCCTCCGGCGCTGCCCGCGTCGGCCGCGCAGACGACGAAACGGTTGCTGTGGCGGTCGAAAAGGGCGCCGGGGTCGAACACGTTCTCCGCGCCCACCGATCCCCAGAAGCCGCCGCTACCGCGGATGTCCTGGCGGAAGGTGTTGACCCCGTCCTTGTCGAAGAAGGCGATCTCGCCGTTGACGATGGTGACGATGTTGGCCGGGCCCGCGGCGAGCTTGGGATCGGCGGGGTAGACGCCCGTGTCGGTGGTGGCCAGGAACCCGAAATCGGCTCCCGAGGGGGAGGAGGGCCCCTCGGGCCCCCCGCCGGCGCCCCCTCCGCGGGGAGGCGGCGCGGGAGGGAGGAGAATCGGCCGCGTGCGGACCGGAAGCGGAGCGCCGGTCTGGGCCGGCGCGGCTCCGGGAAGCCCCGCCCCGGCCAGCCCCGCCGCCAGGAGGAGGGGCAGCGATCTTCGGGCCGGCCTGTGCAGGGCCGCTCCCCCCATCAGTTGACGGTGAGGGCGATGGCGTTGGAATCGAAGGTCTGGCCGTTGGAGTCGACCCGCAGCTCCAGGTAGAAGGTCTTCCCGGAGAACTTGGCCCGCGCCGGGCCGCCGACCCAGCTTCCCGTACCCGCGGCGGAAGTCGTCCCCGTTCCCATGGTCCGGACCTTGGGGCCGATGTCGAACGGCTGGCCGTTGATCGTCGTGCCGTTCAGTTTCTTGCTCAGGAGCATGAACCAGGGTGCACTGGGGGGGGCCTTGCTCCAGTCGTAGATCACGAGGCCGCCCACGTTGACCGAAGTCGGCCCGGTCATGACGATGGTGTCGGTTTCAGGCCCCGCCATGGGAGTGAACTTCCCGACCCAGGTGCGCCAGCTCGAGGTGCGGTATTCGTGGTGGCTCCAGAAAGTGCCCGGACTGGCGGGATCCTCCTCCACGCCGCTGTAGTCGCCCCAGCGGCTCCCCTCTTCGGGAGAGGTGCTGATCTGCATCAGGGTGGGGGAGTGCAGCGAGCCCGCGGCGTCCCCGGCCAGGTGGAAGGAGCGTTCCACGGAGATGTACTGGTTGCTCGAGGAGCGGTTGAAAGCCAGGCCCATGTTCCCGGACGCGTCCACGTTGATGTCGCCGTACCAGTTGTGCTCGCCCGCGCCCAGGTTCTGGGTGCCGGACTGCACCAGCACCGGATTGTTCCCGCTGGCCGGCCAGCCGCGCGGGTCGATCTCGTACCAGCGCACGCGCGCGGTCCCGTTGACCCCCACGGTGTGGGCCACCCAAAGCCGGCCGTTGCGGTAGACGCCGTTCTTGATGCGCACGTCGATCGTGTCGGCCAGGTTGGTGGTGCCGAACTGTTCGGCCCCCGGAGGGCTGTTGAAATTCGGCACGGTGAGCTGGAATTCGGTCAGGACCGGGGTCCCCAGCGGGTTCTCGATCGCCTTCATGAGCAGCTTGGTGCTCGAGCCGCTGAAGGCGGTGATGAAGTACTGGGCCGGAGTGCCGGTGTCGTAGGTCTTGGTCGAGGAGAGCGAGATCGGTCCGCTGGCGGTGCGCACGGAGGTGATCGTCGCCGCCCCGCCGACGAGCAGCGGAGCCTTGGGGATGATGTGGATGAAGTTTCCGGTCGGCGTGGCGAAGAAGTCGTTCACGAAGTAGACCGCGTCCTGATCCACCCCCAGGTTGGGAAAGTCCACGAAGCCCCCGACCGAAGTCAGGTCGAAGCGGTACTTGAACCAGGTGCCGTTGGGATCGGAATCATCCGAGACCGCCAGCACCAGGAGCTGGCCGCCGTTGCTGGCCTGTTCGCCCGCGCCGACGATGAAGCGCCCGCTGTGCGGATCGTAGAGCGCGGTGGGATCGAAGACGAAGTTCTCCGCACCGACCGAACCCCAGAAACCGCTGCTGCCGGCGATCGCCTGGCGGAAGGAGTTGGTGCCCGCCTTGTCGAAGAAGGCGATTTCGCCGTTGACGATGGTCACGACGTTGTTGGGGCCCACCGCCAGATCGGGGTCGGGCGGGTTCCAGCCCGTGTTGGCGCTGCCCTGGAAGCCGAAGTCGGGCCCGGCCGGCGGAGCGTTGGCCTCGGGCGGATCGGGGACGTAGTTGGGATCGTATTCGGGGCGGGCATGGGCGCGGGCCAGCGACTGTTCGAAGTCTTCGGGGGTCACCAGGGCCGCCAGGGGTTCCAACGCGGGAGGCGCGGGAACGGAGAGATCCCTGGGGACCAGGAGGGTCACCCCGACGCCGTGCTTCTCCTTTTCGTCCACGCGGCCGTTCCAGGCCACGGCCAGGGCGCCGCGGGCACTGCGGGCCGCCCGCGCCGCCGGGGAGCCCACCGCCAGCATCTGCGAACCCTCGTCGTACCCGTTGATGCGCTGCGCCTCACCGGCGGAGGGCCCCGCCGGGTCCACCCGGCGGGCCCAGACTTCGGCCGGAGGGGTGGGATGGGGCGTCAGGAGGTGCGGATCCTTCTTCCCGACGCGGTTGAAGACCACCAGGAACCCGTTTCCCGAAGCGGGGGCCGCGGCCACTCCGCTGATCCATTCCCCTCCCGCGGGTTCGACTTCGAAGGGGAGTCCCTGGGGCCGGCCCGCGGGGGTCAGGCTGCGCGCCAGCACGCGGAAGCCGTGCTCGTTCTGCCGGGAGTTCATCCAGGCGACCAGAAGGCCGCCGTTCGCGCCGGACGCCAGAGCGGGTTCGATGTTCTGGCTGCGCCCGGGCGCGCTGACCGGCAGCGGGGCCGCGGCCGGCTTTCCGGAGGCGTCGAAGAAGCGCGCCATCACGGCCGACGGCCGGCCCATCCCCTTGGAATGCGACCAGACCGCCGCGAAGCGGGAGGCGGAGAGCCATGCGGACGAGACCACGCTTTCATCCCCCGAATCCGAAAGGCCCAGACGGAACTCGCCGGTCAACGGGCCGCCCTCGGAATCGAGGAGCCGGCCCATGGCGACGCGCTGATCCGCGCGGCTCGAGATCCAGGTCACGAGCACCCGTCCCGCGGGGCTGACGGCAACGCCGGCCGCCTGCTGGTCGCCCCGCGCGGTCTGGTTGACGGATATCTCATCGGAAAGCGGGCCGAAGGTGCGGTTCCCGCCGGCTTGGGGGAAAAACCCGAACCGCCGCGCCTGGATGCCCAGCCCCGAGCCGTCCTGGCCGCCCGATTCCCAGACGACCCAGGCGCTGCCATCGGGCGCGAAAGCGGCCGCCGGCCGCCCCTGCCCGCCGGGAAGGAACTGGTTGACGTGCAGTTCGGTGGTCAGCGGGCGCCCCAGCGGATCGAAAAGCTGAGCGAAGACTCCGGGGGTGGCCTGTTCCTGCCGCCGGCTCTCCCAGACGGTCAGCAGGTTGCCGGCCCCGTCGAAAGCCAGGGCGGCGTGGTCCTGGTGGTTCTCCAGGAAGGTGTTGGCCTGGACCTCGACGCGTTTCAGACCCTCCAGCGGACCCGGCGGGGCGGCCTGCGGCAGATCCTGGAAGGCGGCGGGGAGGAGGGGAAGAAGGAGAGCGGTGAGGAAGGGAGTCACGGTTGCGGGTGTGGAGGGAAGAGAGAAGGAGGGGGTCCTTCAACTCTAACCCGGGCGCCGGCCTCCCGACTGGGGGAAAACCCCCGGGGCGGGGGGGCAACCCTTGGGGAAAGAGGTACTCTTGAGGGACCCTCATAAAGGGTGACGAAGTGAAATCCGCAAGGTTCCCGCATCTTTCCAGCCGCTTCCCTTGGCTGGCTGTGGGGGCCTTTCTTTTTCTTTCCGCTTGCATGGCCGTGCCGCCGGCAGAGACCTGCGACACGCCCCACGGCCGGGTGATGGCCACCACGCATGAGCGTGCCTGCCAGGTGGCTAGCCTCCTGGTGCGCTTCGAGCCCGAGGTGGTGCGGCTTCTGCCCGACGCCAAGGAAGTGGACCCCGAAGTCTGGGTGCAGGAGGACCTGCGTCTCTTCCGCACGCAGACCCTTGACGGTCTGACCGGGTTCTCGGTGACCTCCCCGGCCCTGGCCCACCCGCGCATCCACCTTCTCGACGGCGACCGCTTCCTGCGCGGCACCCTCTGCCACGAACTCACCCACGTGATGCTGGGCGACAGTTGGAAGACGCTCCCCTCGGTTCTCGAAGAGGGCGTCGCCGACGTGGTGGCCGCCAAACTCAACCCCGATCTCCTGCCGCGCATCCGCGCGCGGCGCCTGGTGGATGCCAGCCGGTTCTTCGGCGGCCTTCAGGGGCGGCTCGTCTGCCGCCGGGAGAGCGCGCGTTCCGACGGTCAGGTGCTCCAGGTCGATCTTCTCGCTGCCGCGCACTTCGCGCCCGAGCGCGGCGGCGGGGAAGGCGATGCACGGAAGCTCCTCGCCATCAGCCAGGACCAAAACCTCTTCCGCCTGCGCACGCGCGGCGCGGTGCCCGACTACCACGGCCTGGGCTACCTTGTCGCCGCGCGCATCATCGACCGCTTCGGCCTGGAAGGGCTGCATCAGCTCTGCGAGCAGGCCGGAAAGGAGGGGCGGAAGGTGGTTCCGGTGGACCGGCTGCTCAACGCCGCGGGCATGAAGGACATGGCCACCTGGGAACGCACCGCTGTGGAGATGCTCGGTGAGGAGGAGCTGCGCGAACTCTCGCGTGCGGTGGCCCCGGTCCTTGTGCAGGGGCTGATCGACTCCTTCGCCGACGAGTTCCCCGGCTACACCGGAGAGGACTTCCTCACCAAGGCGCTTCCGCGCCTGCGCCTCGACGGAGGGCCCACCATTTCGCTGGGCGACATCCGTGAGATCCAGGCCGGCATCCTCGAGTCGTGGCCGCGGGCGGACAACTTCCGGCGCGTGCACCGCTGGGAGGCGGGCGTCTTCCGTTCGGAACACGCCACCGACTGAATCCTCCTTTCGCCGGTCCCCGGATGCCTCCCACCGAATCCTCGCCGGCCGCTCCGCAGGCCCCCTCGCCGGCCGAGATCGAGGCGGCGCGCGCGCGGCTGGGGGTTCTCGTGCGCGAGACCCCCGTCTGGCGGTGGCGCGGAGGGGTCGCGGAGGAGGCGCTCGGTCCCGAAACGGAAGTCTTCCTCAAGCTCGAGCTGTTCCAGTTCGCGGGCACTTTCAAACCGCGCGGCGCCCTGACCAACATGCTGACCCTCGAGACCGATGCCCTCGCGCGCGGGGTCGTCACGGTGAGTGCGGGCAACCACGCCATGGCGACCGCCTACGCGGCGCGCGCGCTGAGGACCACCGCCAAGGTGGTCATGCCGAAGACGGCCAATGCCGCGCGGGTCGCGGCCTGCCGGCGCGACGGGGCCGAGGTGGTTCTGGTCGAGGACGTGCACGCCGCCTTCGCCGAGGTCGAGCGCATCGAGAAAGAGGAGGGCCGCGCCTTCGTCCACCCCTTCGAGGGGCCCGGGACGGCGCTGGGCACGGCCACCCTGGGCTGGGAGTTCTGCCGCCAGGTGACCGGCCTCGAAGCGGTGATCGTGCCGATCGGCGGCGGCGGGCTCTGCGCGGGGGTCGCGGCGGCGGTGAAAGGGATGGAACCCGCCTGCCGCGTCTTCGGCGTCGAGCCCGAAGGGGCCGACACGATGCACCGCAGCTTCGCCCTGGGACGGCCGGCCACGATCGACGCGGTCCACACCATCGCCGACAGCCTGGCCCCGCCGCACGCGGCGCCCTACACCTTCGGGCTCTGCCGGCAATTCGTTGACGAGCTGGTCCTGGTGGACGACGACGCCCTCTGCGCCGGGATGGTGCATCTCTTCCGGGGCATGAAGCTCGCCGTCGAGCCGGCCGGCGCGGCCAGCACGGCGGCCCTTCTCGGCCCGCTGCGCGAGCGCCTGCGCGGCCGCCGGGTGGGGCTGGTCGTCTGCGGCACGAACATCGACCTGGCGACCTTCCAAAAGCACACCGCCCGCGGCGCGGCGGTCCTGGCGGGGGAAAAGGGTCTTCAGTCGGCGCGCAGGGGAGCCACCTCTTCCAGGAGGTGACGGGCGGCGACGGCGCGGATGCGGCGGGCGAGGGGGAAGCTTTCGCGTCCGGCGTGGACGAGGGTCAGGCTGCCGAGCCGCAGGCTTTCCATGGCCGAAAGCATGGAAGCGGTCACCTTGGGAGCGTCGGTGCGCTTGATCTCGAATCCCATGCGCTTGCGGCCGCGTACGACCAGGAGGTCGAGTTCCGCACCCCCCTGGGTGGCCCAGAAGAAGCATTCTTCCGCGCGCGCGCGCAGGCGCCGAACGATCTGATCGACCAGGAAGCCTTCCCAGCTCGCTCCGAGCTTGGGATGCCCGTCCAAGTCCTTCCGGGTTTCCAGACCCAGCAGGGTGTGGAAGAGACCGCTGTCCGCCACGTAGACCTTGGGTGACTTCTTGACCCGCTTGCCGACATTTTCGGCCCAGGGAAGAAGGCGGCGGACCACGTAGGTCGAGCAGAGGAGGTCGAGATAACGGCGGACCGTGGGATGGGAGACCCCAAGGGACCGGCCCACCTCGGAGCCGTTCCACAACTGCCCGTGATAGTGGGCGAGCATGGTCCAGAAGCGTTGGAGGGTTTCGGAAGGGATGCTCACGCCCAGCCGCGGTAGATCCCGTTCCACGAAGGTGCGCACGAACCCCCGGCGCCATTCGAAGCTGGCGCGGTTGGATCGGGCGAGAAAGGAACGCGGGAACCCACCGCGCAGCCAGAGTTTCTCGAGGGCGGCCGCTCCGATCTCCTCCAGGTCCAGGCCGCCGAGATCGTGGAAGGCGATCCGCCCCGCCAGCGTTTCCGAGCTTTGGCGCAGGAGGGCGGGGTTCGCGCTGCCCAGGACCAGGAAGCGTGCCGGTCGCCGGGGCCGGTCGGAAAGCACCCGCAGGATGGGGAACAGTTCCGGCCGGTGCTGGATTTCGTCCAGCACCACGAGGCCCCGCAAGGGCTCCAGGGCGAGGGTGGGTTCGGCCAGACGGGCGCGGTCGCGGGGATCCTCCAGGTCGAAAGCCGTCGTGGATCCTTTGCGGAGCCGGGCGAGCTGGGCGGCCAGGGTGGTCTTGCCGATCTGTCGGGCGCCCAGGATTGCGACGACCGGGTGATCCCGCAGAAGGTGCTGGATCCGGACGAGGTGGGCCTTCCTGGGAACCTCCTTCATGCCTTATATTTTGAACGCTAACCGTTCAATTTGCAAGGCATTGGGAGGGGCCGCGCGTTGCCGGGGTGTGAGGTAGGATGGCCGGCCTTCGCTCCGGCCCCGGAAACCCCATGAAGAATCGCCTCCTCTTTCCCCGGCAGCCCCTTGCGGTGCTTGCCGCCCTCTCCCTGCTCTCCACGGCCCCCCTGGCCGGGCAGGAGACCCCGTCGAAGCCGCGCACCGTCCACGCGACGGTCCAGCCGCGGCCGGGCAGTCCCATGAAGGAGGTGGACATGCGCGTTCATCCCGTGCCGGTCGATCCGCCCATCGTGGCCGCCAAGGACGCCAAGCTGGCCGAGGACGAACTGGTCCTGGGGGTCGTGGCCGACGGCCAGGCGATGGCCTTTCCCGTGCGCACCTTGAGCCGCTTCGAGGTCGTCAACAGCCGCGTGGGGAAGACGCCGGTCGCCCCGACCTGGTGACCCCTGACCGGATCGGGCGTCGTGTACGCCCGCAACGATCAAGGCAAGGAACTGACTTTCGACTTCGCCGAGGGCTTGGTGAAGGACAATCTCCTGGTCGTGGATCGCGAGACCTCGAGCGTCTGGTCCCAGCTCGAGACCCGCGCCATCAGCGGACCCTTGAAAGGGCATCCGCTCAAAACCCTGCCGGCGATCCAGACCACCTGGGGGCTCTGGCTGCGGCTGCATCCCGATACGCGCGTCATGACGGTCCCCGGCCGGGCCGGACGTCTCTACCACTACCGCGGCTCCTCGCCCGCGGCCGCAAAGGCGGCCGGTGGCCAGGACATCTCGGCGATCGGGCTCGGGCTGGCCTTCGGCGGGGAGGCGCTCTATCTCCCCTTGACCGAACTCGCCAAAGCGAAGACGCCCTTCTCCGTCGAGCTGGACGGCCGCAAGCTCCTCATCCACGCCGAGCCCCAGGCCTACACCGCCTGGGCCACGGATGAAAAGGGCGAGCTGGTCGTCGGCTACCTGGCCTACCAAAAGGGTTGGAAGCGCTTCCATCTCGAGACCAAGGTCTTCCAGGCACCCAAGGTGCCGGCGAAAGGCGCCCCCAAGGCCGCTGGCGGGCACTGATCCGGACCTGCGCGGGGTTCAGTCGGCTTCGAGGTCGATGTAGCGAAGCTGCGGCAGGCGTTCGGCCAGCTCATTTTCGATGCGGTCCACCTCGCGGCCCAGGGCCTGCATGATGCGTTCGCCGAATTCAGCCGCGAAGCGCTCGAAGTCGGCCTCGGTCTCGAGCTTCTCGAACTGGTCGCGCACCCAGGCGGCCTCGGCGGCGCCGAGCACGCGCCCGTCGAAGTCGAGGTCGGCCTGCAGCCCGAAGCGGTCGGCGGCCAAGACACGGGTCTTCACCTCGCGCACCTTCTCGACGGACGGCTGCGCGCGCAGGAAGGCGAGCGCCTCGCGGCGCACCGGCTCGGGCACGGCGCGCCCCAGGATGAGGGTGCGGTTCTTGAGAGCCAGCCAGAGCGCCACGAAACCCATCATGAGCCCGATCCCGATCGAGCCGAGCGCATCCCACAGCGGATTTCCGGTCCAAGCGGAGAGTCCGATGCCCAGGGCGGCGACGAAGATCCCGGCGCCGGCCACGGCGTCTTCGAGGAGAATCGCCAACGCGCTCGGGTCGGTGGTGGAATGGAGGAAGGCTCGGAAGCCCTGCTTCCCCTTGGCGTGCTTCACGGCCTCGTAGGCCTTGAGGAAGGAGATCCCCTCGAAGAACAGCGAGGCCGCCAGAACGGCCCAGGTCAGCCAGCCGAAGTGGAGTTCGGGCGGTTCGATCAGGCTGCGCACCCCGTGGTAGATGGTGACGCCGCAGCCGAAGACGAAGATCCCCACCGCCGAAAGCAAGGCGAAGAGGAAGCGTTCCCCTCCATAGCCGTAGGGGTAGCGGGCATCGGCGGGCCGTTCGCTGCGCCGGATCCCGACCCACAAGAGCGCCTGGTTCCCGCTGTCGGCCATCGAGTGGACCGCCTCGGAGAGCATGGCCCCCGACCCGGACACGAAAAACGCCACCCCCTTGAGCACCGTCAGCCCCACATTGGCCCCCAGCGCCCACACCACCGCACTTTTTGACGAGACCGTCATGCCGTTCCGCCCGGATTCTACGGCCCCCGGACCCTCTCCCTCCAAGCGTCCCAACCTTCTCTACAAGGACTCTTGGGAAAACCCGGAGAATTTACGCCTCCTCTGGAATTGCCGGTTTCATTTCGGTAAAACGAAGAGCCTTCAAAGGAGGAATGTTCTGGATGCCAGAGTGGGAAGAAGGGGGCCCACCCCCTTCAGAGAACTGGTGAGAAGAGAATGGAGCGCTGGCTCGTCACGCTTGAAGGAAAAAGGTTCGATCTTGAGGAATTCAGTCGGTCCTTTCCCTGTGGGGATCTCTTCATCTTCGAAGAGGAGAAAACCTTCTATCTGGGCGGAAAACCCCTGGATTCCCTTCCCGGTACCGGAGAGGTCCAAAAAATGGCCGAGATAATCCTGGCTGAGTTCACTGGGATCCTTCTTACCCTCCAGCCCAATATCCTCCCTCCACGAATTGGTCCTATTGTTGGTTTAGATCGGGATGGCCGTCGGAAGTCCTTTGTTTTGGGAACGGCATCATGTTCTGGGCGTTCCAAGGGTTATGCGGTCTTGAGATCGGCTCCAGAAAAAGAAAACCCTGGAAAAACCCAAGGTCAGGTAGGACTGGAACTCGCCAGGAGCAGCACCCACTTGCTTACCGCGGTTCGTTTGTGGGCAGAACCCTCAAAGACATGGTCTCTTCTGTATCGCATCGTGGAAGAAATCGAGGGTCATCTTGAAAAACACGTGGATGTTTCCTCGCTTTTTACAGGAAATGAGCGAAAGCGCTTTGCACGGACAGCAAACGCAGCCGAGGTCAGTGGCAAGGAAGCACGCCATAGAAGAGGAAAATGCAAGCCTCCGAATCAACCCATGGACAAAAGGGAAGCGGAAACCTTCGTGAGGAAGCTATTGGAGAAATGCTTGAGCCAGAACCGGTGAGTCAACGCAAAACGCGGAGCCAGGAGAGGAAGAAATCGTCGTCGCCCTCGTAGGGGAAGACGAGGAGGGCCGCGGCGCCGGGTTTGCGCGCCCGGGCGGGCAGCTCGATGCGGTGGGGGACCGGCGCGCCGGAGGAGGCGGAGGAGGGGAACAACTGGTCGATGCCCAGGAGACGGCCGTCGGCGCCGACCAGGTAGAAGAACCAGCCGTCGTTGGCGCTGACGCCGATCTCGATCGCCTCGTGCGCCGGCGGGGAGAGAGGGATCTCCGCTCCGGCGACCGGGATGGAGATCTCGGCGGGAGACGTGCCGGGTTCGGGAGGGCTTTGCGGGATCGCGGCGGGACGAAGCCGGAGGCGATGCGGGCGGCGAAGAACCCGCAGCGTCCCGGGCGGAAGGGCCTCGCCCAGGTTGAGCCGCAGGATGGCCGCGAAACGTCCCGGTGCGAAGAGCCCGCCGCGCGTCACGAGCGTGAGGTCGTCCCACAAACGGTGCAGGGCCTCGTCCTCGATGCGGTTCTCGCCCGAGGCGAGGGACGCGGCGTAGCCCGCCGGCATCGCGCGCACGAAGTGCCCCACGCGCTGCACGAGATCGCGGCGCGCCGGCAGGCGCGCGAGCAGCGGATCGGCCAGCCCGTAGAGGTCGTGCACGTAGACCCCGGGCCCGGCCCGGAAGCCGAACCATCCGATGGCCGCCTGGAGCCGCGTGCCCCCGAGTTCCTTCTGTTCCAGCCCGCGCTCCCCATCGGGGGTGTCGGGAGCGTGCCCGGCGAAGAGAACGCTTCTCAACCCCACCCAGCGGCAGTAGTAGAGTCGCTCGTCGAAGATCCCCGAGCCGTGATCGACGGCCGGATCGTCCGCATCCTGCGTGCAGGCCGCCAGCACCGTGGGCGACCCGCCCGCCCAGCCGAGCGCCGCAACGCCCAGGGCCGCCGCCGCGAGGGACCGTCCTCCCCACGAAACCCGCAGGCGCGAGAGGACCAGCACCGCGGCGAAGAAGGGCGCGGCGAGAAAGCGTCCGCTCATGAAGCCGCCCCCGATCCAGAGGACGTAGACGCAGTAGAGAAGAATCCCGATGCCGAGCGGGCGCAGGCGGCGCGCCGGGCCGAACAGGGCCAAGCCGAGCCCGCCGGCGATCCCCAGAAGCGTCAGGGGATCGTGCCGCAGCGTGGCCAGGAAGTAGGCGCCCCCCTGGGCCAGCCGCTCCCCGAGCGCCGTCCCGCTGCCGAGCTTGGCGTAGGCCGTGTTGGGGAAGGGGAAGCCGTAGTAGAAGATGGA
>CAZQAP010000027.1:5575-7455 GCA_964591365.1 uncultured Planctomycetales bacterium | reverse complement strand
TGCCGAGCTTGGCGTAGGCCGTGTTGGGGAAGGGGAAGCCGTAGTAGAAGATGGAAAAGGCCTCCCAGAGGAAAAACGGCAGCAGACCGGTCAGAACGGCGCGCAGAGCGGGGCCCGGAGTCTTGCGGTTCTGCCAGAAGCCGGCCGCCAGCAGCGGGCCGAAGAGAAGCCCCGTGTCCATGCGGGTCAGGGCCGCAAGCGCGGTCACGAAGGCCAGCGTCCGCAGGCGCTTCGGGTTTCCGGCCCCTTGGGAAAGGATCGCCGCTCCCGCAGCGAGCAGCAGGAAGGTCATCGGGTTCTCGAGTCCCGAGGTGGCGTAGTCCACGAACGACTTCGACCAGAGAAGCACGAAAAGGCACAGGGCCGTCCAGCGGCCGGCCCCGGCTCCGCGCAGGAGCCCCAGGACGGCCAGGGCACTGGTCAGAAGCCCCACGAAGATCGTGGTGAAGAACGGCTCGCGGGTGACGGCGTAGAAGGGCGTCAACCAGAAGAGCCACAGCGGGTTCGTGTAGGTCTGGACCCGTTCGACCGCGTTCCAGCGCAGCCCCAGCCCGTGCACGAAGTTGTCGGCCGTGCGCAGCGTGATCATCGCGTCGTCGGCCACCCAGGCGTTGGCGAGAACGACAAGCAGCAGCGCGGCGGCGGCCGGCAGCGTCCAGGCGCCGGCCCGCGGGGCATCGGGTTCCGCCTTCACGAGCCGGCGAGGCTAGCGCGGCGCGAAACCCCCTTCCAACCGACCCGCCCCCGGGACGCTTGGGCGCCGGACCGGGTTCAGCCGTGCTCTTCGCGCGAGAAGCCGGGGGGGAAGCCGAAATGGAGCGGGTCGATGCCCGGCCGGAAGCCGCAGAAAAGGGTGTGGTCGCCCGATTGGACTTCGGAAAGGGTCCCGAAGCAGTAAGGACAGGCCTTGTGCTCTGCCGGCGGCCGCTCGCGGTGGAATCGCCGGCACCAGACGGGGGGCGCCGGAGTCCGCGGCCGCCCCTTCTCCGCGTTCACGTTTCCGACTCCTGCACCCGGCGCCGCAGAAGCGCCCAGTTCTTCTCGATCCGCGCGGCGATCCGATCCAGCGGAACTTCGCTTTTGCGGAAGCGTCCCTGGCCGGCGAAGTAGGCCGCCAGCGCCTCGCGCGACATCTCCGGTTCCACGTTCACCCGGTAGACTTCGCCGTCGAAGATCTCGCAGACCGGGAAGAGGCCCGAACGCACCGCCAGCCGCACCAGTTCAATCCCTTCGGAGGGCTCCGACTTCCAGCCGGTGGGACACGGCGAGAGGATGTGCAGGAAGCGGAAGCCGTGCGCCTCCAGGGCGAACGAGAACTTGCGGTGGGCATCCTCGGGGTGCGCCAGCGAAACGCTCGCACAGTAGGGGATGCCGTGCGCGGCCAGGATGGCGAGGATGTCCTTCTTCCACTCCTTCTTTCCGGCCGGCGTGGTCGTCGTGGCCGCGCCCGCGGGGGTCGCCGACGAGCGCTGCCCGCCGGTGTTGCCGTAGATCTCGTTGTCGTAGCAGATGTAAAGGATGTCCTCGTTGCGTTCGGCGGCGGCGGAGAGCGTCGCCATGCCGATGTCGAAGGTGCCGCCGTCGCCGGCCCAGCAGACCGCCCGTGTGGGCTCCCCGTTCATGGCGGCCACCCGCGCAAGACCGGTTGCAACCGCCGGCGCGCAGGCGAAGGTCGTCGCCACCACCGGCACACCGTAGGCCGAATAGGGGTAGGGGCCGGCCGTCACGATGCCGCAGCAGGCCGGGATGGCGAGCTGCAGCGGACGATGGCCCGCAGCACGGCTCAGCATGTTCAGGCCGATCGACATGCCGCAGCCGCCGCAGTTGGTGTTGCCCGCGCGCAGGATCGGCTCGGCGCGGTCGGCGGGGGTCTGCGCGAT
>CAZQAP010000027.1:0-5475 GCA_964591365.1 uncultured Planctomycetales bacterium | reverse complement strand
TGGTGTTGCCCGCGCGCAGGATCGGCTCGGCGCGGTCGGCGGGGGTCTGCGCGATTCCTCCGAGGAGCGGTTCGGCCGCCATCACGCCACCTCCACCAGGGCCGGCTCGCCGGCCGACTCGCGCGCGAGCAGGTCGTCGAGCAGTTTTTCGATGTCGGCCGGCCGGATGTCCCCGCCGCCCAGCCCGAGGATGTAGTTCTGGACGATCGCCCCCTCCACCAGGCCGCGGAGTTCGCTCCAGAGGATTCCACCCAGGCCGAGGCTGATGTCCCGGTCAAGCACCGCCACCCGCAGCCTTCCCCGCAGCCAGCTCCGCAGAAGATCTTCGGGGAACGGACGGAACATCCGCACGCGCAGCGCCCCGGCCTTGATGCCGCGCTCGCGCACGGAGTCGACCACCCGCACCGCAGTGCTCGCGGTGGTGCCCATCGAGACGATCACAACCTCGGCGTCGTCCATGCGGTAGGGGACCACGCGGTCGGCCGGGCGGCGCCCGAAATGGCGCATGAACTCGTCCTGGACCCCGGCGTAGATCTCCGGCACATGAGCGATCGCCGCGGCGTGCTGGGCGCGGTGAACTTCGGTTTCGTGGGGGAAGTCGAGCCCTCCAACGGTGATCCCCTCCTCGCCCAAGCGGTGGGGCAGGTCGAGCGGCGGAAGGAAACGATCCACCTCGTGTTGATCCGGAAGCTCGGTGAGCGCCATCGTGTGGGAAAGCACGAAAGCGTCCTGGCAGACCATCACGGGGAGCAGGACGCGGGAATCCTCGGCCAGGCGGAAGGCCAGCAGCACCGTGTCGGCCACCTCCTGGTTGTCCTCGCAGTAGAACTGGATCCAGCCCGCGTCGCGAAGAAGCAGCGTGTCGCCGTGATCGACCCAGATGTTCCAGGGCGGGCCGAGCGTGCGGTTGACCGCCATCATCACGATCGGCAGGCGGTAGTAGGCCGCCGAGAAGACGTTCTCGGTCATGTAGGCCAGCCCGTTCGAGGAGGAGGCGGTGAAGGTGCGCGCGCCGGCCAGGCTCATCCCGATGCAGACACCCATGGCGCTGTGCTCGCTCTCCACCCGCACGATTTCGCCTTTGGTGAAATCCTGCTTGCAGAGCAGCTCGATGCACTCGGTCTGCGGGGTGATCGGATAGACCCCGCCTCCGAACCCGCGTCCGGAACGATTGGCGCGGCCGGCGAGCGTTGCGGCCCGCGCGGCGGCATGGTTGGCGCTCATCAGTTCGGAAGTCATGAGAGGGTCATCTCCATCGCCTTGCGGGGGCATTCCTCGACGCAGATTCCGCAGCCTTTGCAGTAGGTGTAGTCGACTTCGTAGTCGTGATCGGTCTGGCGGCGGATGATCCCCTCCGGGCAGTACACCAGACAGGTGTCGCACTGGGTGCAATGGCCGCAGGAAAAGCAGCGGTGGGATTCGAGGGCGTCCGAAAGGCCGCCGCTGACCTCGCTGAAGTCCGCGATCCGCGCAGCCGGCCGCCGGACCTGCTCCCGGGCGGGCGTGGCCCGCAGGAAGTGGTCCAAGCGGATGTCGGTGACCGGCACGGCCTCCTTCCGGTCGGGGCGCTGGAAGGGATCCGCGGCCTCCCCCAGGGCGGCGCGCAAAAGGCCGGCCGCCCGCCGGCCGCTTCCCAGCGCGTGGGTCACGGTGCCGTCGCCGGTGGCGAAATCCCCCGCGCCGAAGACCGGCAGGGGTTCGTCTCCCGCGAAGAAACGGCCTTCGCGCAGCTCCCAACCCCCCGGCACCAGCGCGCCGTCGGCCGACTGGCCCAGGGCCAGAAGGACGTGATCGCAGGCCAGTTCGGAGGTCCGGTCGCTGACCACCGGCCTGCGGCGTCCGCTTTCGTCCGGTTCGCCCAGTTCGACCTCCGCCGCGCGGATGGCGCGTACGCGCTCCTCGCCCAGGAAGGCGACCGGCTGGCGGAGCAGTTCGAAGACCACCCCTTCCTCGCGCGCCTCGAAGATCTCCTCGCGGATCGCGGGCATCTCCTCCTCTCCCCGGCGGTAGAGGATGGTCACGCGCTCCGCGCCGCAGCGCAGCGCCGAGCGCGCGCAGTCCATGGCCGTATTGCCGCCGCCGCAGACGACCACGTGGCCGGAGAGCCGCGCGCCGCCCTCGAGATTGATCCGGTGCAGGAAGCGGATGCCCTGCTCGACCCCCTCGAGGTCCGCTCCGGGAACGTCGAGCGCACGCAGCTTCTGGAGCCCGGTGGCGAGCACCACGCCGTCATATTCGGCGGTCAGGGCGGCAACACGCTCGCGGTCGAGAAACTCTCCGCAGCGCGTTTCGACCCCCAGCGCCAGGATGCGGGCGATCTCCGTGTCGAGGACCTCGCGCGGCAGGCGATATGTGGGGATTCCAGTGCGCAGCACTCCGCCAAGTTCCCGTTCCCCTTCCAGGATCGTCACCCGGTGTCCGTGGCGGGCCAGGTGCCAGGCGGCCGAAAGGCCCGCAGGTCCGCCGCCGACCACGGCGAGGCGGCGCGGGATGGCATCCGGCTCCGAAGGGGGCGGAAGAGGTTCGGCGTGGTCGGCGATCCAGCGCTCCAGCCCGCGGATGTTCACGGCACCGTCGAACTCGGTGCGGTTGCAGCCCTCCATGCAGGGCGCCGGACAGACCCGGCCGCAAACCCCCGCGAAGGGGGTCGTCCGCACCAGGATCGCCGCGGCGGCGCCGGCGCCTTCGCGCGCAACGGCCTGCACGAATTCGATCACCTGGTTTCCGGCCGGGCACCAGGCGCTGCACGGGGCGAGCTGTTCCGTGTAGTGGGGCATCTGGGTGCGCCATGTGCCGGTCTTCAGGCCGGTCGGCGGGCCGGCGAGGTGGGCGGCCAGCGGCTCGACGGGCGTGCGGCCGTCGGGCGGGGCTTCTTCCGGTTTCCCGCCTCCCGGGAAGAATCCGGAGTCGGGAAGCGGATCCCGCCAGACCACGGCTTCGTAGGCTTCCAGGGCAGCGGGGAGGTTGCTTTCCAGACCGAGATCGCGGTAAGCCTCCTCCAAGAGGCTGCGCGGCAGGCCCATGATGTGGGCGAAGGCCCCTGCCAGGGTGGTGTTCACGATCACCACCGAGCGCGTCCCGATCCCGTGGCGCCGGGCGATCTCCGTGGCGTCGAGCACGGCGAGGCGGAAAGCGGGATAGGGTTCGCCGTCGCCGAAGGCCCCCAGCCCGGCGGGGGAGTTGAGCAGGAACGTTCCTCCGGCCCGCAGTCCGGAGACGACCTCGGCGCCGAGCAGGGTGGGGTCGAGCACCAGCAGGTGGTCCGGCTCGTAGACCTTGTTGCGGTTGGTGATGGTGGAGTCCTCCACCCGCGTGTAGGCCCGCACGGGCGCCCCCGAACGTTCCCCGGCATAATCGCCGAAGGTCTGCACGCTCTTTCCCTGGCGGGCGTACATCGCCGCAAGGATCTTGGCGCAGGTCACGCCGCCCTGCCCGCCTCGCCCGTGAAGTCTGATTTCCATGCAGCTTTCCGGCGGGCCTGAATCGAACCCGCATCCGCATCACTTCTAACTCTTGCGGGCGGGATTCGCAAGGCCGGCGGGAAATCCTCGTTTCCCACGAAAAAACGCCCCCCCCGGAGGGAGGGGCGAGGAAGAGGCGATGCAAGGTTCAGGTCAACGGGAGGTTTCCAAGCAGCCTTGCTGCGCCAGGGTTCTTCAATGGAAGGGCCGGAAGGGATAGCGGTCGCGGTGCTGCCCGGCCTGGACTTTCCGCCGCAAGATGCCGTCGCGGCCCGTGGCGCCCCTTCGGGAGGGAACCTCAGAGACCTGGGAGGCGGCCGAGGCCTGCCAGCCGGAGCGGAATCCGTTCCGGGCGCGCTTCATGGTCAGGTTCCCCTGATCCAGCGCCGCCAGATGATCGAGGCATCCGCAGAGGCAGCGAAGGTTGGGCCGCAGGACGATCTTGCGGGACAAGTCGAAGGCTCCCAGCTCGAAGCTGATGACGCTCATGCCGTTCGCATCCTCATCCACAACCGCATTCGCGGCGACCCGACTCGCTTCCCCGTGGATCTTCTGCCAGGCGACCGGAAGGGGCACCGGAATGGGAGTCGGGAAGAGCGAGCCCGCCAGGCGTCCGCTGGCGTCCATCAACCCGCGCTGGCAGAGGTGCCGGAGACGGATGCGGCCCAGGTCGGCGCCCGTTCGGCCGAGGAATTGGAACCGGACCTGCTGTCCGTCGGAGGTGACGACCAGGTCGATCTGCGGCCAGAGGTCGTGGTACACGATCTTGCCGGAGCTTCCAGCAGCGGTCTTCAGGATCTTGCCGGAAACCAGGACGTCCGGATTGGCGCCCAGGAATTCGATCTTGCCTTGATCCCGGTGCAGGCCGTTGCCCGGTGCGGGGTAGTCCACGACGATGACCACGTCGGTGGGGCTGAAGAGGAGGGCCCGGTCCGCCGTCTGGAGGGTGAACTCGGGCATTCCGGCCTGCTTCTGGAGGGCCGCGGCCGGGGAACCTGCGAGAGCCAGGAAGAGGAGCAGCAGGGGGTAGGTTTTCATGACTTTGCCGATCTCTCCATTTTGTGGGAGGCCTCACGAGCCTCACTAAAGCAAACGGAAAAATGAGCACTTTCCGCCGGTTCGGGAAACCAGAAACCCTTGTTTCCCAAGAAAAGACGAGGCCCCCGGTGACTGGGCTAGAATCCCCCGGCCCTGCCCGGGCAGGGGAGAGGAACCCAAGAAGGAGAGGAACCGAAGGATGAGCGAATCACGATCCGGACTCACTGGAAAAGGGAAGGAGAGCCTGCGGGTGGTGGTGCGCCCGCTTCCCAAGGTGGTCTTCTTCTACCTGACCTGGATCGCCAGCCTGGTCTGCGGCCTTCTGGCCACGGTGGCCTCCGGCGATCCCGCCCCCACGGTCGGCCTGATCTGGATCGGGATCTTCGTCTTCAACCTGCTGGTGATCTCGTTCGATTTCAACGAGGAGCGCTCGGTGGCCTTCCTTCTGGGCTTCATCGTCCTGGCCCTGGTCCTGCTCCAGTTCGACCTTCTGGGGCCGGTGGGCGGCTGGTTCGGGGCGCTCCACCCGGTCATGAACTCCACCTTCTACTGGATCATGTTCTCGGCCTTCACGGTGATCTTTTTCTTCGTGTGGCTGAATTCGCGCTTCAACTACTGGGAGTTCCGCCCCAACGAGGTCATCCACCGCTTCGGGATCTTCCCCAAGATGAAGCGCTACAGCACCGAGAGCCTGCGCTGGGACAAGGCGGTCCCCGACGTGCTCGAGCGGCTGCTGCTCGGCTCGGGACGCATGATCCTGACCACCCCCCTGGAGAAGTACCCGGTGGTCATCGAGCACGTGGTCCGCATCGGCCGCGTGGACGACCAGATCGCCGACATCCTGGGCGTGCGCAAGGTCGTCTCCCAGGACGAGGCCGGGGAGTAGGGGGGACAGGGATTCGGGGTTTCCCGTGGCGGGCGCCTTCCCTGGAAGATCAAGAAAATAAACCGCGGAGACGCGGAGACGCGGAGAAGA
>CAZQAP010000026.1:0-23566 GCA_964591365.1 uncultured Planctomycetales bacterium | reverse complement strand
GCCATCAGCGAGGGCAGATCGTCCGGCTCGAAGTAGCCGTGCGTGGCCAGGTGCAGGTAACGGTGCCCGGGGAGCGCCGCGCGCACCGCCTCCTCGGTGGCCCCCTTCCCCTCGAGCCGGTCGAAGGGGCTCCGCCACTCCAGCACCAGGTCGTGCAGGTCGCGGAGGCCGCGCAGCTCCTCGCGCGTCGCTTCCAGGGAGCCCCAGGTGTCCCCGATCCGCGAGCGGCTGTGCGAGGAGGCCATCGCCAGCGCCGGGCCGGCCACCACATCCTCCCGCCGGAAGTAGTTCACGTCCCCCACCGCGAGCACGCTCCCCTCCCGCGCCTTCGCCGGTCCGTCTTCCTCCACGATCCGCGTGGCGTCCGAAAGATAGGCGAAGCGGTGCTTCTCGATCAGGAAATGCTCTTCCCCGTCCGGCAGGATCCCCAAAGGCAGCTCCCCCAGGAAGCCGTCCGGACTCACGAGCACCGTG
The DNA here is from genome assembly GCA_964591365.1 of uncultured Planctomycetales bacterium. GTDB lineage: Bacteria > Planctomycetota > UBA1135 > UBA1135 > UBA1135 > CAZQAP01. The sequence goes on along the minus strand of CAZQAP010000026.1, from coordinate 23,092 downwards.
CCCGCATCCCCCACCAGCGCGGCCAGCGGCTTCCAGAGAAGCTCCGCGTACGAAGCAGCCGGGTCGGGGCCTTGTTCCTCAAGGGCCGCCCCTCCCCGCATCGCGGTCCGGCGCAGGAAGGCCTCCTGCGCCTTGCGAAGAAGCTCGGTCTTGCCGAGAGGCACCAGCTCCGGCTGGCCCTCGTGCTTCAGCACCCAGGCGAACACCTCCTCGTCCACGTAGAAATCGAGCAGCACGGCATCCCCGGGCAACGCGGCCTGGACCTTTTCACTCGTCGGCGTGGCCATCACCTCGTCGAGCCCCAGGTCGCGGTTTAGGGCGCGCTCGAGATCGAGCCGCTTCTCCCGCAATCGTCTGACCTTCTCTTCCTGATCGGGGCCCCGCTTGCCCGCGGGCAAAAAGACCAGGGTCGAGAGTTCCTTCTGAAGCCCTTGCAGCCTGCCGATCCGCCGGCGCACCTCCGGGGATTCCTTCTTCTGGGCCAGCTTCAGTCCGGCCGCCTGGAGCCGCGTGGCCTTTCCCTTCCAGGCGAAGCACAGGTCGAGGATGCCCGCAGCGGCTCCCGTCTCGAGCCGGGTGCTGTTCCTGAGCAGTCTTCCCGGTCCCCTGGAGACGGCCAGGAGCTGGAAGCGGTCCGCCTCGGTCATGACCGGCAGTTCGCGGTCAAGGTGGTGGAGCAGGCCCCGGAGCGATTGGGCGTAAAAGGGCTGTGCATCCTGGTAACGACCCTGGGAGTCGTAGAGCCCGGCGAGGTTGTTGAGGCTCGTGGCCAAGTTCGGATGCTCCGGCCCCAGCACCTTCTCCCAGATCGCCAGCGCGCGCTCGAACAACGGCTCCGCATCTTGGTAACGACCCCGGGCCTGGTAGAGCAAGGCGAGGTTGTTGAGGCCCCCGGCCACGTCCGGATGCCCCGGCCCCAGCGCCCTCTCCCGGATCGCCAGCACGCGTTCGTTCAACGGCTGCGCATCTTGGTAACGACCCTCGGCCTGGTAGAGCGAGGCGAGGTTGTTGAGGATCATGGCCACTGCCGGATGTTCCCGCCCCAGCACCTTCTCCCGAATCGCCAAGGCCCGCTCGTACAACGGTTGCGCATCCTGGTAACGACCCTGGACCCGGTAGAGTTCTGCAAGATTGTTGAGGCTCAGGGCCACATCCGGATGTTCCGGCCCCAGGGTCTTTTCATAGATCGCCAGCGCGCGCTCGTACAACGGCTGCGCATCTTGGTAACGACCCTCGGCCTTATAGAGAACTGCGAGGTTGTTGAGGATCAGGGCCACGTCCGGATGTTCCGGCCCCAAAACCTTCTCCTGGATCGCCAGCACGCGCTCGTACAACGGCTCCGTATCTTTGTAACGGCCCTGGTCGTAGTAGACCCCGGCGAGGTTGTTGAGGCTCTGGGCCACGGCCGGATGCTCCGGCCCCAGAACCTTCTCCCGGATCGCCAGCGCGCGCTCCAACAACGGCTCCGCATTTTGGTAACGGCCCTGGTAGTGGTAGAGATTGGCGAGGTTGTTAAGACCCCGGGCCACGGCCGGATGTTCCGGGCCCAGAACCTTCTCCAGGATCGCCAGCGTGCGCTCGTACAGCGGTTCCGCATCCTGGTAACGGCCCTGGCGACGAAGGGCTTGTGCCAGGGAATTCAACGCGGAAGCCACCTCCATACTCTCGGGGCCTTTGGCAGCCTCCAGGGCCTTCACCCGCGAGCGGGCTTCGGCGAGATCCGCCGCCGCTTTGTCCTGCCGCGAAAGAACTTTCGGCTTCCCTGGTGCGAGAACCAATTCAAAAACGCCACGCTCGCCGTGCAGGGCGCAGGCGGTGATCTTGTACTCCCGGCCCGCCTCCAGCTCCGCCACGATCCGGCTGTGCACCCCGATCAGTCCGTCGTCATCCTCGGCGAGAAGCTGGCCCTCGGCATCTCGCAGCACCAGGTAGGCATCGAAGAACCAGGAGCGCAGGTCCAGATGCCAGGGACCGGATTCGGGCACATGGAAGGTGAAGTTCTCGCCCAGAATGGGTGCGTCCGTGTAGCTCTTCTTCAGGGTGGGCGTCTCCACCACAGGGCTGTGGGCTGTGACCTCGCCCTTGAGGGGCACCCCTGGTTTCAGGATGCCCTGGTTGCCCGGGATTTGGAGGAGGGGAAGAAGAAGGAGGGAGAGGGTGTTGGTGGCGTTCATGGGCTTTCCGATTCATCTCCAATCGCCCGACAGCACGAAGGCACCCCAGGTGGAGGGGCGGGCGTCGCCCTGGTAGTCGGCGCGGTTCTGGGCCAGCATGCGCAGCCTGGCGGCGTGCAGGGCCTCCAGCTTCTCCATTCCCTTCTGCCAGTAGTTCTCGTAGAAGTGGCGCATGAGGGTGGCCGTGGCGCGGTCGTCCACCTTCCAGAGCGAGCTGACGACCGTCTTGGCGCCCGCCACGGCGAAGCCGCGCCGCAGACTCTGGAGCCCCTCCCCGGCCCGCTTGCTCCCCAGCGCCGTCTCGCAGGCCGAGAGCACCGCCAGGTCGCAGTCGGAAAGGTCCAGGAACTGGATCTCCTCCGCCGAGAGGTAGCCGTCGTCGCGATCCGGGTCGGGCTGGCCGTTGACGCCTGCCAGCACCAGGCCGGAGAGGAGGCCGGGCAAGAGCCCCACTGCGCGCCGCTCCTCGCCGAGGGCCTGCTGACGGCACTTCGCCTCCCCGTCCGCCATCAAGGACGGCAACTCGTCCGGCTCGAAGTAGCCGTGGGTGGCGAGATGCAGGTAGCGGTGCCCGGGGAGCGCCGCGCGCACCGCCTCCTCCGTGGCCCCCTTGCCGTCGAGCTGGTCGAAGGGGCTCTTCCACTCAAGCACCAGGTCGTGAAGGTCGCGCAGGCCACGCAGCTCCTCCCGCGTCGCTTCCAGGGAGGGCCACGTGTCCCCGATCCGCGAGCGGCTGTGGGAAGCGGCCATCGCCAGCGCCTGCCCGGCTTCCCAATCCTGCCGCTTGTAATAGTTCACGTCGCCCACCGCCAGCACGGCTCCCTCCCGCTCAGAGGCCGGCCCGTCCTGCTCCACAAGCCGCGTGGCATCCGAAAGGTAGGCGATGCGGTGGCGCTCGATCAGGAAATGTCCTTCCCCGTCGGGGAGGATCCCGAAGGGCAGCTCCCCCAGGAAGCCGTCCGGACTCACGAGCACCGTGCTGGCCTCCCCCACCAGCGCGGCCAACGGTTTCCAGAGAAGTTCCGCGTACTTCATCCCCGGATCCAGGCCCTTTTCCTCCAGGGCAGCCGCTCCGCGCACTCCGGCCCGGCGCAGGAAGGCCTCCTGCGCCTTGCGAAGAAGCTCGGTCTTGCCGAGAGGCACCAGCTCCGGAGGGCCCTCGTGCTTCAGCACCCAGGCGAACACGTCCTCTCCGGCGTAGAAGTCGAGCAGCACCCCGTCCGGGGGTATCGCTGCCTGGACCTCCGCGGCCGAGGGCGTGGCCAGCACCTCCTCGAGCCCCAGGACGCGGTTGAGGGCGCGCTCGAGATCGAGACGTTTCTTCCGCAGGAAGGCCACCCGCTCCTCGTGGTCCGGCTCCCGCTTGTCCGCGGGCAAAAAGACCAGGGTCGAAAGTTCCTTCTGAAGCCCTTGCAGCCTGCCGATCCTCTGCCGCACCTCCGGGGATTCCTCCTCCTGGGCAAGCTTCAGACCCGCCGCCTGCAGCCGCGTGGCCTTGCCCTTCCAGTCGAGGCACAGGTCGAGGATGGCCCGAGCTGCCCACGTCTCGAGCCGGGTGCTGTTCTGGAGCAGCCTTCCCGGTCCCTTGGTGATAGCCAGGAGCTGGAAGCGGCCGGCCTCGGTCATGACCGGCAGCTCGGTGTCGAGGTGGCGGAGCTGACCCTGGAGCGCGCGCTTGAAAAACGGCTCCGCCTCCTGGTAGCGGCCCTGGTCCAGGTAAAGGTTGGCGAGGTTATTGAGGCTCAGGGCCACGCGGGGATGCTCCGGCCCCAGCACCTTCTCCCGGATCGCCAGCGCTCCCTTGGCAAGTGGTGCCGCTTCGTCGTAGCGGCCCTGGGCCAAGTAGAGCACGGCGAGGTTGTCGAGAGCCAGGGCGGTGTCAGGATGCTCCGGCCCCAGCACCTTCTCCCAGATCGCCAGCGCCCGCTTGAGCAGCGGCTCCGCTTCCCCGTAGCGGCCCTGGGCGTCGTAGAGCACGGCGAGGTTGCTAAGAGCCACGGCGGTGTCTTGATGCTCCGGCCCCAGCACCTTCTCCGAGATCGCCAGCGCCCGCTCGTACAGCGGCTCCGCTTCCCCGTAGCGGCCCTGAGCGTCGTAGAGCACGGCGAGGTTGTTGAGAGCCAGGGCGGTTTCTGGATGCTCCGGCCCCAGCACCTTCTCCCTGATCGCCAGCGCCCGCTTGGACAGTGGTGCCGCTTCGCCGTAGCGGCCTTGGGCTTGGTAGAGCGAGGCGAGGTTGTTGAGGCTTTTCGCGGTGTTTGGATGCTCCGGCCCCAGGGCCTTCTCACAGATGGCCAGCGCGCGCTTGGAAAGAGGCTCCGCTTCTCGATAGCGGCCCTGGTCCTTGTAGAGTTCGGCGAGGTTGTTGAGGCTCTGGGCCACAAGGGGATGCTCCGGCCCCAGCGCCTTCTCCCGGATCGCCAGCGAGCGCTTGTACAGGGGCTCCGCTTCTCGGTAGCGGCCCTGGGCGTCGTAGAGCCCGGCGAGCTCGTTGAGACCGGTGGCGACGTCCGGATGCTCCGGACCCAGCACCTTCTCCCGGATCGCCAGCGAGCGCTTGAAAAGCGGCCCAGCCTCCTGATAGCGGTCCTGGGCCCTGTAGAGCAAGGCGAGGTTGTTGAGGCTCCTGGCGACGTCCAGATGCTCCGGACCCAGCACCTTCTCCCGGATCGCCAGCGAGCGCTTGAACAAAGGCTCCGCCTCCCCGTAGGGGCCCAGGGCCGCGTAGAGCAAGCCGAGGTTGTTGAGAGCCACGGCGGTGTCTGGATGCTCCGGCCCCAGAACCTTCTCCCGGATCGCCAGCGCGCGCTTGTACAACGGCTCCGCCTCCTGGTAACGGCCCTGGGCTTTGTAGAACGCGGCGAGGGAATTCAACGCGATGGCCACATCGATGCTCTCGGGGCCTTTGGCGACCTCCATGGCCTTCACCCGCGAGCGGGCTTCGGTGAGATCCGCCGCCACGAGTTCCTGCCGCGAAAGAACCTTCGGCTTCCCTGTTGCGAGAACCAGATCGAAGGCGCCGCGCTGGCCGTGCAGGGCGCAGGCGCTGATCTTGTATTCGCGGCCCGCCGCCAGATCGGCCACGATCCGGCTGTGCCGGCCGATCAGTCCGTCGTCGTCCTCGGCGAGGAGCCGGCCCTCCCCATCGCGCAGCACCAAGTAGGCGTCGAAAAAGTAACTGCGCAGGTCCAGGTGCCAGGGGCCGGATTCGGGCACCTGGAAGGTGAAGGTCTCTCCCAGGACGGGGGCGTCCAAGTAGCCCTTCAGGGTGGGGGTCTCCACCGCGGGGCTGTGATCGGTGACCTCGCCCTTGAGGGGCCGGCCGGGCTGCAGATGAGGAAGGCCCTGGGGGTTCTGGAGAAACAGAAGAAGGAGGAGGAGGGGGGTCAGGGCCTGCATGCGGGATCAGGGGGATTCGGGGACGACGAAGACGTCCAGGGCGGCGATGCCGAAGCCGCGTTCCGATTTGCGCAGGATCATGCCGCCGCGGGTTGTCCCGCCCGTCAGGGCCTGTTCGAGCAGCGGAGGGAGGGGTTCGGCCGCGCCGCGGGCGGATTCCGGCGGCACCACCACCCCGTCGCGTACGAAGGACCCGAAGTCCGCGTAGCGCTCGGTGGCGATGGCGAGGTAACGGTCGCGCATGGGCCGCTTCTCGCGCCAGTGCTTTCCGGCGAAGATGGAGAGGTAGATGCTCTTGGTTTCTCCGGGAGCCAGCACGTTGTCCCTCTCGCCCGGAGGCGGGTAGATCACGCTCACCGTGCGGTCCTCGCTGACGCAGAGCACCGCCACGTGCATCGGCCGGGTTCCGGGGCCCTTTTCCATGTGCAGGCGGATCTCCGCCACGTCGAGCAGGTCGTCGCCGCCGCGGTCCACGAGCAGCATCCCCGAAGACGAAGGGCCGCCGATCCCCCGGCTGGTGTTGGGAACCATCTCCACCGGCACGAGCGGTTTTTCGAGGGTGCGGCTCCACTGCTCGAGGGCCTTGGGTTCGGGGGACTCGAAATCGAAGGCAAGCGGAAGCCCGCCCTGCTGTTCGCCAAGGGCCAGGAGCGCCCGGAAACGAAGCTCCTGTCGCAGGAAGGAGGCCAGTTCCTCTTTCATCCCCTCCGCCCGGGCGGCCCCATCGGAACCCTCCCCACGGGTTTTCTCACGCCAGAGAGGCAACCCCCCCGGCACGGTCCAGAGTTCGAAGGGCGCGTCTTCCGCCGGCCGGAAGAGCTGATAGGCCGCCCCGCCTCCCGGTTCCCGCTCGAAGCGGAGCGACAGGCCGGGGAGGCCCGCCAGCCCCTTCGCCAGACGATCCTCGAGACCGCCTTCGGGCAGGAAAAGGGCCAGCGGCTCGTCCCCCGGCGGACGTTCCACCTCAACGACCCGCACAGGCCTCTTCCCAGCGATCTCCGGAGGCTCTCCCTCCCAGACCGCCGTGCTGCGGTCGGACCAGATCCGCGTCAAGCGCGCACGGCCGAGTCCCTTGCCGTAAAGGTCCTGCACTTCGAGGATCGAACCCCGCCGCAGAAGATGGAGGCTCCCCGCCTGAACCGTGAAGGCCTTGAGGCCCGGCTGGAGCAGCGCCTCGAAACCGGGCAGGGGGGGAGTGAAGCCGGCCCCGAAAACGGCGCGGTTGCCCGGACCGCGCAACTGCACGTCCTGGCCGGGAAAACGGTCCCCCAGGCGCACGGCCACCTCGCGCACCAGGCGCTCGTAGGAAGTGCCCGGCTGCATCCGCTCCAGGGCCGCGGTCAGGAACCAGGTCAGCGCCCCGAAGCTCCGCCACGCGCCATCGGGCTCCTGGATCGGAATCTCGTCAGCCTTCTCGAGCGTGGAACAGGCCGCAATATGGAGATAGGGAAGCGGCTCGGCACGGCGTGGATCGCCGTCCTCGAGAAACACGACGTCCCGGGGCCAGAAATCCTTCAGGTCGTCGAAGCGGATCGGCCGCTCCCCGGCGGGCGCCGCCCGCGGCGTGGTGGCCCCCGGGCCGCGCGTGACCCCGCCGGAGTGGCAGGCATCGGTGACCACCGTCACCCGCGAGGTGCGCGCGCAAAGGGCCCGCAGAAGGGATTGGAGTTCGTCGTCGGTGATGTCGAAGGAGCCCTCCGCCCCGTCCCGCCGGCTGTCGTAGGCGACCAGGGTGGAATCCAATCCGTCCAGTTCCACCCCCTCCTTCCCGCTGCCGTCGGGGATGCGGGATCCATGTCCCGAATACCAGAAGACCACCTCCGTCTCCGGGCCGGCCTGGAGGATCAGGTGGTCGTGAAAGGCGCGCACGATCCCCGCATGCGTGGCCTGCCCGTCGGTCAGGACCAGGACGTTCCCGGCGGGGAACCCGAAACGCCCCACCAGCAGGTCCCGCACCCGCCCGGCGTCGCCCACCGCGCCGTGAAGGTCCTTCCAGGCCCCGTCGGCGCCTGGGTGCTCGTAATGGTCGATCCCCACGACCAGGGCCAGTTTTTCGGGCCCGGCATGCCGGGGGCCGGAAAGCAGGACCGGCACACCCAGGAGGAGGCTCCAGAGGGGGAACATGGGTGGCAATCCTTAGGAAACGCTTCCACCCTACCAATCCGCCCGTTTTTGGGCCGGTTTTCGTTCAGAAATCCCGAAACCCGCCAGGAAAGCCGGCATTTCCGGGACTAGAATGCGTTGGAACAAGGGAAGGCCTCTGAAAATGGGGCGTCCCCGCTTTGGTGAAACACCACCCTGCCCCGCCCGAGGAAGCGACCCAGGCCGAGATCCTGGCGACCCAGTTCCTCGACCGTCTCCACGCCGGCGAGCAGCCTGCTTCCGAGTCGTATCTGGAGAAGCTGATCGCCCTGGAAGCTCGCCAGGAGTTCCGGCGGCTGCTCGAGAACGCCGGCGTGGAGCTGCCGGGCGCCCCCCGCAGCCTGCGGCCCGGGGAGCGGATCGGGCCCTACCGGATCGGGGAGCAGATCGGGAGCGGCGGCATGGGCATGGTCTTCCGCGCCACCGACGTCGAACTGGGACGCGACGTGGCCGTCAAGGTCCTGCCTCCGCACAAGAGCGCCGGCGGGCTCTACCAGCGGCGCTTCCGCGAGGAGTGCCGCCTCCTGGCCCAGCTCCAGCACCCCGGCATCGTCACGGTGCACGAGGTCCGGATCCTCCCCGAACTTCGCATGCTGGTCATGGACCTGGTGGACGGGCTGTCGCTGGAGGAGTTGATCCAGGGCCTCCAAGGGCGGGATGAGGAAATCCTGACCGGAAAGGATGTCGAGAAGGCGCTGGGCCGGCGGTTGAAGGAGGGGCGGGAAACCCTGATCGATCCGCGCTCCTTCGACCGCACGATGGTGCGCATCATGCGCGAGATCGTGCGCGCCATCGAGGCCGCCCACGGCCAGGGCGTCATCCACCGCGACCTCAAGCCCTCCAACGTGATGATCACCGGCGGGGGTCATCCAGTCGTGCTGGACTTCGGCCTGGCGGGCTCCATCGAGGAAGAAAGCGCCACGGGGGAGGGGCTTCGCGGCACGCTTCCCTATCTGGCCCCCGAACAAGTCCGCGACGCGAGGATCGGCGCCAACCCGCACAGCGACGTCTACCAGCTAGGGTTGATCTTCTACGAAATGCTGACCCTCCAGAAGGCCTTCGAGGGGCATTCCGTTTCCGAGCTTTGCCTGCGCATCCGCAACGGAAACTTCTCCTGGCCGCGGAGAGTGCGCCGCTCCCTGCACCGGGACCTGGAAGCGATCTGCCTCAAGGCGCTCGACATCGATCCCGTCTGGCGCTATTCCTCCGCCCGCGCCATGGGAGACGATCTCGACCGTTTCCTTGAGGGCCGTCCGACGATCGCCCGTCCTCCCGGGCTCCTCCGCCGCGGTTCCTTCTTCGTGCGCCGCAACCGCCTCCCCGTGGTGGCGGGAGCCATGCTCGCCATCGGACTCTGGATCGGGGTCTCCCAACTGGGAGAGAACTGGAACCTCCACCTGCAGCCCTTCCGGGTCGCCCGGGGGGCCACGCGGCCCGTTTCCTTGAGCGCGGGGGGGAAGATCCAGGAAGGGGACATCCTCGGTGTGGAGGTGGACAACTCCACCCCCACCGTGGTCTATGCCCTGGCGGTCATGGGCACGCACCCGGAACGGCCCGATTTCATCCTGCCGGTGGCCCCCGAACTCGCCTCGCAGTTCCAGAACCCTCCCGCGGGGGGCGAAAAACGCTGGGCCCTGAAGGTTCCTTCCGGACGCCAGCCCGTCTTTTGTTCCTTGATCGCCGTCGGATCGGCTCCTCCGGGAGAGCCCTGGTATGAGGGCCTTTGGCTCTTCACCGCGCGGGATTCTCATGGCTGGATGGAAACCTGGCTCGAAAGCCTGGAAAGGCTGGCAGAGGAAAACCCGGACGGGATACCCATGGAGCAGGCCCTGGCCCTATTGCGCCGAAGCCTTGGCCCTTCCCGGGGCGAGCCGATCCAGAAGCTGGATGCCGCCCAGCGGGCTGCGATTCTCGACAATCTCAAGTCCCTCGAAGTCGCCGGCCCGGCCAAATGGACCCTTGCCGAGCCCCGCCTGGAGGTCTTCTTCCCCTTCCAGGCGGACTTCCAGGGCTGAAGGGGGCTGCGGGGTCAGTCCCCGATCCGAAAATCGTCGAACTCGCCGGTGGCTGCAAACCAGTGGGATTCCGCCCCTTCGATGTAGGTGCGCCGTTTCTCCTGGATCACAGCCAGAAACCGTTCCAGGAACTGGCGTTCCCCTTCCGCGATCAGTTCCACCCTTCCGTCGGGAAGGTTGCGCACCCAGCCGGTGATCGGGAAACCCGCCGCGGCCCGGGTGCAGGTGAAACGGAATCCGACCCCCTGCACCAGCCCGGAAAAGAAGACCTGCACCCGTTCCCGGGCCGGTGCCGGCTGGCGGTGGGGAGGAAAGGGGCTTTCGGCCACGTCAGTAGAGCTCCGGTCCGGGAACCGAAAGGAAGAAGGCGACGGCCGCGGGAACGGTGACGGCGGCGAGCTTGGCCAGGGAACCCGCAACGGGCCGCTTTTGGAAGAGGGGAAGTTCCCCCACCCAGGCCAGGGGCAGGGAGGCCGGGAGAAGGAGGGCCGGAAGAGGAGCCATTTCCCCGAGAAAGTAGCCATTCAACCAGAGAACCGCCAGGATCACCGCCGCCACGGCGAGGCCGCTCCCCGCCAGAGAAAAGCCCCTGTGGCGAATGCCGAAGACCATCGCCGCGCCGAGTCCGGAAGCCAGGACGCCGGCGAGTTGGGCCAGCTTGGCGCTTCCGGAATTCAAGAGCACCCCCGCGGTTGCGCAGGCCGCCGTCAGCAGGAGGAGCGGAACGATCCAACCGGGATTGCGGGCAGCCAGGGTTTCCGCGGCTCCCCACCAGGCGAGCAACCCTGCTCCAAGAAGAACCAGCCAGAGGGCCGCTTCCCCGCCCGACCAGTAGTTCGCCAGCATCGGCCGCAGGGATGCAGCCAGAAGAGCGCCCACAACCGCAGCACGGACCAGCCACCCGGCAGCGTTTCCGCTCCAGCCCCGGAAAGCCGCCAGGCCGGGAAGCAGCGCCAGGATGGCAAGCCAGGGGAGCCATCCGAGGGTCTCGGGGGGCGGCAAAGAGGGCCACCCGAAGAGGGCGGCATGGCCCGCGGAGAAGGCGCAGAGAAGAGCCGGCCCGGCGGGGGTTTCTCCGCTCCCCCAAATGCGATGAAGCAGCAGGAGCAGCACGCCGGCCGCCAAGGCCGGCAGAAGAACTCCCAGAAGAACGGATTCGAGCACCGCCCTAACCCGGCAAGGAGGGCGATGCGGATCTACTCGCGGACGGCTTCAATCCCGATCCGAAGGGTGATTTCGTCCCCCACCATGCCGACCATGAAATCCATCCCGTAACCACTGCGCTTGATCTTCAACTGGGTTTCGAATCCCTCGCGATGGCCCATGCGCGGATTGTCGCTGGTGCCGATGTGATCGACTTTCAAGGTGACCGGCTTGGTGACTCCATGGAGTTCCAGGTCGCCCGTGACCTCGAAGCCCTCTTTGCCCGACTTTTCGATCTTGGTGCTCTGGAAGGTGATTTTCGGAAACTCCTTCGAATTGAAGAAGCTCTGGCTGCGCAGGTGAGCGTCCCTTTGTGCGCTGTTGGTGTCCACACTGGCCGGGTCGATCTCGATCCGGACCGAACTCGCGGCCAGGTCCTTTTCATCCAGCAGGATGGTTCCGGTGATCTTGTTGAACCGTCCGTTGAAAAAGCTGCAGCCCAGGTGCTTGACCCGGAAGCAGACCGTGGAATGGACCGGATCGAGCTGGTACTTTTCGGCTTCGGAAGCGGGAACGGCGGCCCGGGCCGGGCGGGAGGGAATGGCCAGCGGGAGGCCTGCCACCAGGAGAAGGGCTGAAGCGGGGTAGAGGAGGCGGTTTTTCATGGGTCTGGGGGTTGGTTTCCCGCTGTACGAAGGAAAAGGGAGGGAGTCGGAGATTTCTTTTCCGGCCCGGGCGGGAGTCTACGCGCCAGCCTCCAGGCCGGTGCCCGGGTCCGGCTTGAGAACCGAACCCGAGCAGTTGCGGCCGTCGATCAGGACCTTCAAGGGCCGGGAAAGCCGGACCCAGCTCAGTCCGTTGTCGTCGGTTTTGTCCGGCTTGAGGGATCGAAGCCAGTCCCAGTCCAGGCTTCCTTCCCCCAGCTCGGGATTCACGGTCATGTAGCCCACGCCGAAAGAGGTCATGTTGTGGAAGAAGTGGGTGCCTTCGGAGGGCTCCACCCTGAAATCCTTGAACCCGGTTTCCACAACCACGCGCGCGCCCGAGATCTGACCCCAGTTGACCGGAATTCCGAGGTAGGGGTCGCTCGAACCCCAGCGGCCCGGGCCGATCAGGAGGTAAGGCCGCTCCTCACGGAGCAGGACCGCGTTCCAGCGGTCCACTTCGGCTGCGGTGGCGAGGCTGCGGCTGCGGTCGAACCGCGCCGGGTCGATGAAGAGGACGTCCTGGATGTCGGTGATGCGGCCGTTCCCAAGAGCACGCTTGCTGGAGAGAAGGACCCTGCCCGGTTCCAGGGATCCCAGGTCCACCTGCACCTCTTCCCCCGCGAGGACGAGCGGCCGGATCTGGAGCAGGGTGAACTCTCGCTCCCGGCCGGGGGGAGGCTCGAGATCGACGGAGAATTCCATCTCCACCGGGGCTCCCATTCCCCACTGGCCGCTTTCCAGAAGCATGTTCATGAGTGGGGCAAGAGGAAACTGATCATGCTTGAGAATGCCCGCAAACGTGACCAGGCGCGTCCCGGGGCGGGAGGTTCCATCCGAGACGACGTGGTTCTCATGGGAGTAGACCGAGCCGATCGGCCCCAGGACGCCGTCCCGGTCGGCTTCCGCTACGGGGAACTGGACCGGACGAAACCGTTTCCAGGGCTCAGCGGCTTGGGAATCGAGCTGAAGGGCGAAGAACTCCTTCTGGGAATTCGCAAGGGTGTCCTCCACCGTGGAGAACTGTGGCAGATGCCGCGGATGGAGCGGGCAAAACCGCACTCCCGTGTAACCTTCCGCGACGGCTTTCCCAAGCCCAAGCGCGACATAGGCGACACCGTCCTCGGGATTCATGGGACCATGCGGATAATAATTGTGGGAACGGGCGATCCCCGAGAAACTCGGATAGAAGCGGTTTCCATGCCTGCGCCCGACGAGTTTTTGGATGACCACCCCCATCTTCTCTTCTTCCTGGTGATAAGGGGTCGCCCGCAAGTAGGTTTTCGCGCCTGAAAAAAAAGTCGAGGCATAGACGAGTTTCACCGCCTGGAGAAGGTCCTCGAGCCGCTCTTCCAGGTCGGGGGACAGATTGGGAACCATGTAGGTGTGGTAGATGCCGGCGAAGGGCTGATAGGGAGAATCCTCGAGAAGGCTGGAGGAACGGACCGCGAGAGGACCCTCCAGGACCCTGATCACCGCCCGGAGGTCCTCGACCAGTTCTTCGGGGAGTCTTGCCGCGAGAAAGCGGCCGCGGATGGCGTGATCAGGGGCATCGCCCAGGGCGATCTCTTCGAGGTCGTTCTCTTCCATGAAGAGATCGAACATGTCGGTGTCGAGCACGACGGTGGAGGGAATGGTCACCCGGACGTTTTCGAACTGTTCTCCCGGCTGATAGTGGCTCAGCAGATAATCCAGGAAAGCCAGGCCGCGCGCCTTCCCCCCCAGGGAGCCGCCCCCGATCCGGGCAAAATTGTTGGTGGCGTCGTAAGATTCGCGGTCGAAATCGGCAATGACGCCGCGATTGGTCTGTTTCCGGAATTCGTGGACGGTCTCGACCAGGTAGCTCCGGATGGCTTCGATGTCCGCAAAGGCGGAAACCGCCTTCGGCTGGAGCTTGGACGCGAGCCTGAAGGCGGTCCTGGCGCGGAGCCAAGTGGAGAAATGATTCCGTTCGGCATGAAACCGCAGGGAGTCCTCCGGAACTATCTTCAACTTCTCCTCCAGTTCGCGCATGGTTTCCGCACAGGTGATGCGCCTGCCTTGAGGAGACCGGAAAACGAACGGCCCGAAGCCGAAATTGTCCAGCATGAATTTCCGGACTTCGTGGTGAAGATGGTGAGAGTTCTTGTCCAGGAAGGCGGCCCCCGCCTTCTCCGCCCGTTCTTGGTTCCCAGGCCCGGAGGATTGGAGCAGGAAGGGAAGCTCTTGCCGGGTTTCCCGCGCCTTTTCAAGGAAACGGATCCCAGCTTCCGAATCCAGCTCCCCCTCCCTGGGAAAGCGGATGTCCGAGATCACCCCCAGAAGGTGGTCCCCGTGCTTCTCGAGCAGTTTCCAGGCGCTTTCGAAGTCGGCGGCATGGAGCACCTTGGGGCGCGCACGGGTCCGCAGGATTTTGTGCGGGAGGTTGATCCCTTCGGCGATCACGCGTTTCTGCTGCAGAAACAGCTCCGTATAGAGGATCGGCAGGAAAACGGAAAGGAAATGGATCGAATCTTCGATCAGGAGGATGACCTGGACTCCGACGTTCTGCGTATCGGGCAGGACGTTCAGGCGGTCCTCCACCAGTTTGATGATGGCCATGAAGACCTTCGCATCGCCGTTCCAGACGAACACGTGATCAAACTGATGATCGGGATGAGCCGCAAGAAGCTTTTCCATGGCCCGGCCGTCATATCCGAGAAGAACGACCGGGATCAGATAGCGGTTCTTGACTTCTTCCGCGAATTCGACGGGACTGATATTGCCAAGCTGGGTGGTGACGATGACGAGGTCGAAGGGCCGGTCGGATGCAAGAGAATCGAGCGCATCCTGGCCGGTGGAGACCCGGGTCATCCGCGGTGCGTAACGGATGTCCAGATCGATGAATTCGCTGAGGATCGGTTCGGTTACCTGGCCATCCTCCTGAAGGATGAAGGAGTCGTAGAGACTGGAGACCAGGAGCACCTCCCGAAGGCGGAAGGCCATGAGGTTTTCGAACCCCTGGGCAAGGGGCCCGAACCCGGGAGAAACCAGGGCGCCTCGCGCCGGACTCACGGGACAACCGGCATCGGATCAGACGAGGCCCTGGTCCATCATCGCGTTGGCCACCTTGAGGAATCCGGCGATGTTCGCCCCGTTGACGTAGTTTCCAGGGGTCCCGTAGGCCTCGGCGGCCTCGGCACATGTGCGGTGGATCGACTGCATGATCCCTTTGAGCCTGGCTTCGACTTCTTCGCGGGTCCAGGCCAGGCGCATGCTGTTCTGGGACATTTCCAGGGCCGAGACGGCGACTCCGCCCGCATTGGCGGCCTTGGCAGGCCCGAACAGGATGCCGGCATCCAGGAACGTCTTCACCCCGTCCAGGTCGGTCGGCATGTTGGCGCCCTCGCAGACCAGTTTACAGCCGTTCTTGACCAGGTTGCCGGCATCCTTGCCGTTGATCTCGTTCTGGGTGGCCGAGGGGAAGGCGCAATCGGCCTTGAGGTCCCAAAGGGGGTTGAATCCCCGGGAGGGGTCCGCCGCCGTATGGGTGGACCCCGAAAAGGCCTCCGTGTATTCCTTGATCCGCCCGCGGCGGGCGTTTTTCAGTTCCATCACGAAGGCGAGCTTCTCTGCATCGATTCCGGCCGGGTCGTGGATGAATCCCGAGGAGTCGGAGAGGGTGACCACCTTCCCGCCGAGCTGATTGATCTTTTCCACCGTGTACTGGGCCACGTTGCCGGAACCCGAGACGAGGCAGGTCTTCCCTTCCAGGGAATCCCCCTTGCTGGCCAGCATCTCGGCTGCGAAGAAGACCGAGCCGTACCCCGTGGCCTCGGGGCGGATGAGGCTTCCGCCCCAGTTCAGACCCTTTCCGGTCAGAACGCCCGAAAACTCGTTCTTCAGGCGCTTGTACTGGCCGAAGAGGAAACCGATCTCCCGGCCGCCCACGCCGATGTCCCCGGCGGGAACGTCGGTGAAGGGGCCGATGTGGCGGAAAAGTTCGGTCATGAAACTCTGGCAGAAGCGCATGACCTCGTTGTCGCTCTTCCCTTTGGGATCGAAATCGCTGCCGCCCTTGCCGCCGCCGATGGGGAGCGTGGTGAGGCTGTTCTTGAAGACCTGCTCGAACCCCAGGAACTTCAGGATGCTGAGGTTGACGCTGGGGTGGAGGCGCAGCCCTCCCTTGTAGGGCCCCAGCGCGCTGGAGAATTCCACCCGGAAACCCCGCTGGACCCGGGTTTCACCCTGGTCGTCCTGCCACGGAACGCGGAAGATGATCGTCCGCTCGGGTTCGACCAGCCGCTCGAGGATCTTGGCGGACCGGTACTCGGGATGCCGGTCCAGCACCAATTCCAGGGATTCTGCCACCTCGCGGACAGCCTGGAGAAACTCGGGCTGGTCGGAATCGCGGAGTTGGAGCCGAGCGAGGAAGTCGTGGAGGAAGCGGGCCATCGTTTCTGGGAGTCGGGGAAGGGGGGCTCGGCCCGCCCGGAAAGGGGGGGCCGAAAAGGCAAGGAGGAAAGATAATCCCTCTTTTGCGAAAGGGAAGGGCAAGCCGGAAAGGCCCAGATCGCCTCCCGGCCGGCCCGATCGCCCTGCCAGGGCCTCCCCGGCTCAAGGGCGGCCCGATCGCGCGGCGGAGAGCCTCTTGGCGGCAAAACCCCAGTTCATGACGTCCAGGAACTTGTCCACGTATTCTCCGCGCAGATTCTGGTACTTAAGGTAGTAGGCGTGCTCCCAGACGTCGCAGACCAGCAGGGGCACCGAGCCCTGGAGCCCCATCTGTTCGTGGCTTTCCACCGCCAGGATGACCAGACGGTCGCCAAGAGGCTCGTAAGCCAGGACTCCCCACCCGCTTGCCTCGGCGGCTTTGGTGGCCGCGGCAAAGTGCTTCCGGAAGCGATCCACGCTCCCGAAGCTCGATTCGAGGGCCTTTTTCAACATCGCAGGGGGGTCTCCCCCGCCCTTGGGGCTCATCGAGTTCCAGTAGAGCGTGTGCAGAACGTGGCTGCTCCCGTAGTAGGCGACCGCCCGGGTGAGGGACTGGACGGCGGAGTAGTTGCCGTTTTCCTCGGCCTGGGCCAGCCCGGCCAGCGCCTTGTTGAGCCCGCGAACGGCACCGGCATGGTGGCGGTCATGGTGGATCTCCAGGATCTCCGCGCTCAAGAAGCCCTCCAAAGCATCCTGGGGGTAGGGCAGGACGGGGAGGGTGTACTCCCCTTTGCGCAAGGCTCCGGGCCCGGGTTCCGATGCAATCCCGGAAGGCCGCCATCCGAGGCGGGCCCCCAGGACGGCCGGAAAGACGGCGCCGAGACCGGCCAGGCCGAGCCACTCCCGCCGGGCAATGGGGCGGGACAAATTTTCCGGGGAAGAACGGGTCATCGCTGGCATGGCGGGGAGAAAGCCCTACTCCAAGGTAACACGCCCGCTCTCCCCGTCCAGGAGAGGATCCTCGTCAGCGAGGTTTCTTGCCGAGTTCGCCCCCGATCTCCTTCTTCAGCCTGTCCAGGACCTGCCGGGCGTTCTTGCTGGTGATCTCCTTGGACGCCGCGGCATCCGCTTCTTCCGGCGTCGGCACGTGATTGGCGAACTCCGCGGGAAGAGGGGGAAGGGAAGGCTCAACAGCCGGCTCCGAAGGGGCCGGCTCCCCGGAAACCACGGCGGCCGGCGAGTTGGGCGCGATCGCGGCGGGTTGGGGGCCGGTCGAGGCCGGGGTCTTCAGACCGGGGACCGCCTCGTCCGCGGGCGCGGTTTCATCGCCGCACCCCGCGGCGGGAATCGCCGCCAGAAACAGGGCCGCCCCCAAAAAGCTGAATCCCGCGAAGAAGGAGGCCTTCAATTCCCGGATCCTCCCTTGGGCTTCGGAATCCCCTTCCCGCCCACGCCTCGTTTCTTCAACTGGGGGACCTTCCCCCGGACCTTGCCGGGTTGAAGCTGTTGCGGCTTCGGGGTCCGGACTGCGCGCGGTCCGGGCTGCACCCCCGGAGGGGCGGCCTTGGGGCACGGGCCCAGGGTGTCGCCGTGATCCAGGTGCGCCTGCAAGGCGGCCTTGGAAACCTGGATGGTGCGGTGCTTGGAAGGATTCGCGGGCGAAACGTGACAGATGGTGACTTTTTCCTCCTTCTGCCCGTCCCCGCTTTTCTCCTCGCCGGCCTCCTGGCCGGTCGGGTCCTTGCTCAGCTTTTTAAGCCGCACGTCGTCCGCAGAGCGTCTCTTGATCCGGTTGAAGGCCTCCGTGAGGGCTTCCTGGCCGAACCGCTTGCGCAAGCCATCCATTCGTTGCTGATAGGCCTTTTCATTGTCGGCGATGACCTGATCGACCTCTTTGAGCATGTCCTGGTCCCCCTGTTCCAGGGCCAGGGCCCGCAGGCGGTCGAGCTTTGCCCGGCGCAGTTGATACCGCGTCACCCGTTCGGAAAGTTCCCGGAAGAGGACGGGGCTGCCCTTGGGTTTCCCCGCCGGACTGAGCGGGGAGACCGGCTTTGCGGTCGCCCTCGGTTCCTGACCCGGCTGCAGGGTCGTGGCCGAACCCCGGCGTTGGCCTTTCCCTTTCACCCCGGCGCGGGGATGAATCCGCTTCCCGGGAACGGCCGCGGGGGCCTTGGGGACCTGGGGGGCATGCTGCGCCCCGGGAGCGGCCTTCCGGGGAGAGGACGCCGGACGAGGAGTCACGGGCTGCTGGGCCGCCAGGGGGGAACCCAGGAAGATCAGCAGGGAAAGCGGAATGAGGGGGAGGAGCCGTTTCATGGGTTTCTCGAGTCCATTCTACGGCTGGAATCGGGGGGCTGGAGCCCTTTCTCAAGGCCCGCCCCCCCCTGGAAAGGCCGGTTTCCGCGCCCGGTTTTCAGGCTCTCCGTGGCCCGCTGAACGGGGCCAGGTTCCGCCGGCTGCGGACGAGGCTTTTCAGCTCCTCCCACTCCTCGGGAGAAAAATCCCCGATCTTCCCCTGGAGGGCTTCGAAGACCTGGTTTTCCGCCGCCTGTTGGGCGTGTTGCTTCTCCGCCTCCCGAAGAAGATTGCGGATGTATTCGCTGGTGCTGCTGAAGCCTTCCTTGCGCACCTGCTCGTCGATGAAGGACCGGAGGGATTCGGGAAGGGATACTTTTACTGTGATCATGGCTTTTTCACTCCTGGCCCTCTTAACGGGCCATTTCCGGCCTCCTTGAGGGATTTCCAGTACGGCTGCAGGGCCCCGGAAGCCTGGAGGGCGACTTCCCGGGCGCGAGGGGAAGGGCGGTCCTCGCTGGCCGTCCGGGGGGGGCGGCCCTCCCGGGCGGCCTGGCCCCCCAGCGCCTCCAGGGCAGAACGGACTCCCTTGACCAGGCCCGCAGGGTCGTAGCCGCCCTCCAGAGCCAGGGCCAGCCGTCCCGGACAGTGCCGCCGGGCCCACTCCGCAATGAGCGCGAAGAGGGCTGCGTAGCCCTCCCCGGTCATCTGCATGCCGCCCAGGGGGTCGTCCTTCCAGGTATCGAAGCCCGCCGAGACCAGGATGAGTTCCGGCTGGTAGGCATCCACGACGGGCTCCACGATCCGCCGGTAGAGATAGAGGTATTCCGCGTCCCCCATGCCGGCCGGCATGGGCAGGTTCACGGTGAAGCCGGCCCCTGCGCCCTCGCCCACCTCGTCGAACCACCCCGTTCCCGGGTAGAGCGGCCACTGGTGGCTGGAAACGAAGAGGACCTCCCGGCGGTTCCAGAAGGCCTGCTGGGTGCCGTTTCCGTGATGCACGTCCACGTCGAGGACGAGGATCCGCTGCAGCCCGCCTTCGGCCAGAACATGGGCGGCGGCGACCGCGACGCTGTTGAAGAGACAGAACCCCATCGCACGGTCCCGCTCGGCGTGATGGCCGGGCGGACGCACGAGAGCGAAGGCCCCTTGCGCGGACCCCGAGACCACCGTTTCACACGCCTGCATGACCGCACCCGCGGCCCGCAGGGCGGTTTCGTAGGAGCGTTCGCTGGTGGTCGTGTCCGCATCGAGCCGGTCGCGGGCCCGGCCCGCGGTGGCCGCCACCCGGTCGAAGTAGGACGGCGTGTGGATGCGCAGCAGTTCGTCCCGCCGGGCCGCCCGGGGAGGGGCCATTCGCAGGAACGGAAGCGGACGGGAATCCAGGTCGGCATACAGCGCCTCGATGCGGGCCGGGGTCTCGGGGTGGCCCTCCCCGGGCCGGTGCTCGCGGAAGATCTCGTCGCGGAGAAGCAGGGTCTTCATGCGTGCGCGCCGAAAAGAAGCAGGGCCCCCACCGCTGTGGCGCCCACAACCAGGCTCATCGGCCCCCCTAGCCGCAGATAGTCCCGGGCCCGGTAGCCGCCCGGACTCATCACCAGCAGGTTCCACTGCGGAACCGGAAGGATGAAGGCGCAACTGCATCCATAGGCGACGGCGAAGAGCGCCGTGCGCATCTCGATGCCTCCGGCGTGCGCGGCTTCGGCCGCGATGGGGGCCAGAATCAGGGCGGCGGCGGAATTGCTGGTCGTCAAGGCCACTGCGGCGGCGAGGAAGAAGAGGACGGCAAGAACGGCGGGCGGGCCCAGGCCCGAGACCATGGCCAGCAGGTGCTCCGCTGCCGCGGCGGCCACCCCCCGTTCGGCCAGCGCGGTTCCCAGGGGAATGGTCCCGATGATCAGGAAGAGCACCCGCCAGTCGATCGCCCGCCGCATGCCGGCCGCCGAGACGCAGCGCGTGGCCCGCATCAGCATGGCGGCGGCAAGCGCACTCACCGCCAGGGGCGCCAGCCCCAGAACGGGGGGGATCACCGCCAGCAGGAGAAGCAGAAGCGCCAGAGGAGCCCGGCGCACGTCCTTCTCGCGCAACCGGTCCCAGAGGACGACGTAATCGGGATGTCCGTCGAGCGCGCGGATCTTTTCGGCCGGCCCGGAAACCAGCATGGCGTCGCCGAATTCCAGCCGCCGCTCGGGAAAGTGTTCCAGGACCGGCGCGCCCCGCCGCCAGAAGGAAAGCACGCTCAAACCATGGGTGCGGCGGAAATCGAGCTGTTTGAGGGTGCGGCCGACCACCTGGGAATGCGGGGAAAGGACCACTTCCGCCATGGTGATGCCCCGGCCCAGGATGCGTTCCACCGTACGCGAGCCGGCCACGCCGAGCTGAAGCAGCTCTTCTTCCGCGAACCTCCAGGCCGCTTCGTCGCTTCCGTCGAGGTAGATCTGGTCGTCCGGCTGGAGGGTCAGCCCCGCGGACGGCTGCAGGGAGAACTGCCCCAGGCTTCCCTGCCGGACGACCAGCGCCACCTGGAGGTCGTACTTCTCGGGAATCCGGCATTCCTCCAGCGTCTTGCCGGCCACCCCGGAATGGGGCCCGATCCGGGCGCGGAAAAGGATGTGGTCCAGATTGTGCGCTTCGGCGAGTTCCTCGGGAAGCAGGGCCTCCTTCAGGCGGTCCTGGGAAGTCCGTTCGGGGAGCAGCCGCCGGCCGAAGAAGGCCATGAAGAGGGCTCCGGCCAGAACCACGGGAAGGCCCACCCGGGCGAATTCGAAGATTCCCATCTGCTCTCCGGTCTGGGCATGGAAGAAATCGGAGATCAGCAGGTTGGGAGCGGTCCCGATCACGGTGAGGTTCCCTCCCAGGACCGCGCCGAAGGCCAGCGGCATCATGAGCAGCGAGGAGGGCACGCGCGTGCGCCGGGCGAGGACCGCTACGGCGGGAATCAGCATCGCGACGCAGGCCCCGTTGCTCATGAAGGAGGAAACCCCGGCGGCGACGAGAAGGACGACGAGCTGCAGCTTGCAGCGGCTGCCCCCGCCGACGCGCTGCAGGCCGCGGGCCAGAAGAGCCGCCACTCCGCTCTCCTGAAGCCCGCCTCCCACCACGAAGATCGAAGCGATGGCAATGACGGCGTGATTGCCGAACCCCTGAAGGGCCACCGCGGGATCCTCGAGCACCCCGGTGGCCAGGAGCGCGACGGGGATGGCCAGGGACGTCACCTCGATCGGCAGCCACTTGGTGACGAAGAGGATCACGGCGGCGGCGAGGATCGCGAGGGCGATCCACCCGTGAACGTCGAGGGCGGCCGGAGCTGTCAGAAGATCCAAGCCGCCCAACTCAGCCGTTTTCCTGGGGCAGCCGGACCGCAACCTGTCCGGGGACGCAGTCCGGATCGAATGCGATCGAAAGGATGTGCCGGGCGACGAAGGGGATCGTGTTGAAGCTTTCCTCGCGCTTCATCTCCCGGAAGCGTTCCACCATGGGGAACTGCTCCGGCGTGCAATTGCGGATGAGATCCTGCATGCCGGTGTCCACCACGCCGGGCGCCACCGCGTGGGCCCGCAAGCCGGCGGCCTGCTCCTCGAGCTGGACCGTTTCGGTGAGCCGTTCCACGCCCGCCTTGGAGGCGCAGTAGGGCGCCCAGCCGGCGTATCCCTGCCAGGCTGCGCCCGAGGAAATGTTGATCAGGACCCCGCCCTTTCCCGTCCTGCGCAAGTGCCGCACGAAGGCGTGCGTGCCGTGGAAGACGCCGCCGAGATTGATCTCGACGTGGCGCCGGAAGTCTGCGGAGGCGATCTCCCGCAGGGGGAGCATGGGCTCGATGACCCCGGCGTTGTTGATCCAGAGGTCCAGGTGGCCGAAGCGCGCTTCCGCTTCGGCGGCGAAGGCATCCACCGCCTCGCCGTCAGCGACGTCCACCGCGCGGGAAAGAACATCTTCCCCTTCCGCGAGCGCCGGACGCGACCGTGAACAGAGCGCCAGGCGCATGCCGCGGGCGAGGAATTCCCGCGCCAGACCGGCCCCGATCCCGCGGCTGGCCCCCGTGACGACCGCGGTTCTTCCTGAAAGATCGGGCAGGGTCAAGGGCTTGAAGGCTGCCCCTTGCGGGTGAAATCGAGCCGGGCCGATTCGGTCCATTCGCCCTTGTCGTTCTGGACGAAGACCTGCTGACGCCACTTCTTGCCGTCGGAAAAAACGTTGCGGACCCGCGTCTTGGGGAAGCCTCCTTTCAAGGGGGTCACTTCCAGGGTTTCGCCGTCGGGGAGGACCTTGACCTGGGAGAAGTAGCGCTGGCCGAAGGGGCCCAAGACGATGGCCATGAGCCCCCGTTCAAGGTCGTAGGTGTAGATCGCACCGCCGCGGTCCACCTCTTCGCCGGAAGAGGGGTCGAACGCGACGTTCTGTTCAAGGAGCCACGAGCCGCGGACAATCCAGGCGATCCGGCGCACGACCGAAAGGGTTCCGGCCATGGATTCCGAAGTCCCGGCCCAGTCTCCCCGAAATCGCGCCAGCGGGGCCAGGCCCTGGGAAAGAATCTCCTTCTGGCCGCCGGTCACCCCGCCCGGGTTCCCTGGAAAGGTCCCGGCAGCGGGGCCGGGGCTCCCGCAACCGGAAAGCAGCAGGCCGAAGAAGAGGAGCAGCCGGGGGCGGGGCGCCGAAACCACGGGTCTATCCTATTCTCCCAGCCCATGGTTCCCATGCGCCTCGCCCACACCATGCTCCGGGTCCGGAACCTGGAGGATTCGCTCGCCTTCTACTGCGGCTTCCTGGGCCTCCGGGAGGCCGGCCGCAAGGAGATCGGGGACGAAGCCACCCTGGTCTTCCTGCAGGA
>CAZQAP010000025.1:15757-23828 GCA_964591365.1 uncultured Planctomycetales bacterium | reverse complement strand
GAAGTGCGGGTGGAGCGCACCCGCGCGAGCGGGCCGGGCGGCCAGCACCGCAACCGCGTGGCCACCGCCATCCGCCTGACCCACCTGCCCACCGGCGTGCAGGCCCAGGCCTCCGAGCGGCGCAGCCAGAACGAGAACCGCCTCCAGGCCATCCAGCGCCTGCGCCTGCGCCTGGCGCTCGAGGTGCGCGAACCGCTCTCCGAGGAGCGTTTCGTGGCCCCGGGGGCCTACCGGCCCTCGGAGGAATGGCTGCTCCGGCGCCGGGGGGAGCGCATCCGCGCCCGCCCGAGCCACCCCGACTTCCCGGCCCTCCTGGCCGAGGTGCTCGACCTTCTGCAGCTCTACGAGGACGATCTCGCCCGGACGGGGCGGGCGCTGGGGATCTCCCGCACCCAGCTCGTGCGCTTTTTGGGCCTGGAACCGGCGGCCCTGGCGGCCCTCAACGCCCGCCGCAAGGCCCGCGGCCGCAAGCCGCTCACCTGAAAGCCCGCCGGGCAGGGTCCGGCCGGTCGGAAGGACGGTTGGAAATCGAGTAGAATTCATATGGCTTTCCTACCGTGTCGGAAAATTTCGCGACCCCCTGCGAGGCGGCCCGGGCCGCCTTCGAACTGGCCGAAGAGGGCTTCCTGGAAGCCCGAGCGGCTTGGGATGCGTGCCGTGCCTCCTCTGGGAAGGCCCGCGAAGCGGCGGAGGAAGCCCGGGCGGCCCGCGAGGCGGCCGAAGCCGCCCGCCAGAGGGCCGAACTCGACTGGGACGCCCATATCGCCCGCCTGCGGGCCAACCCTTCTCTGGGAGTGGAAGAAGTGGAAGCCGGCATCACCCATCCGCGCGGGCGCAAGCCGGCCGGATCGACGGCCACGGGCATCATTCCCGTTCGCGTCCGCACCCCCCTCACCCTCTGGGGGCGCTCCTCTCTGGCCGAACCCTGGGACCACTGGTCGCGCGCAGCCGAAGACGCCCGGACAAGAGCAGCCCTGCTCGAAGAAGCCGCCGGGGAAGCCGCCCTCAGGGCGGCGAGCTGCCGGGAGGCCGCCGCCGAAGCGGAGGAGCGGGTCCAGACGGCCGAATCCGAACTGGCGGAAGCCCGCACCCAGTACGAAGCGGCCCGCCGCGGCTTGGAGCAGAGCCTGCGCGCCCTGCACCGGGCCTGCCGGGGTCAGATCCGCATCGTCCCCCTTCCCGGCCCCACCGACCTCGTGGTCCATCCGGGACGCAAGGCCGCCGACGAGAGGGCGGTGCGCGAGCTGTTCGCCTCGCTCCCCCGCGCGGAGACCCGCGGCATCACCAAGATCGAATTGCCCGATGCCTACGGACCTTTGGAAAACCGGGAAGATCCCGACGGCGGAAAGCCGCTTGCGATCCGCCCGGCCGCCGAATTCCTGGGACCGATCCCTTCGGTGAGCGTGTTCCGCCTGCACCCCGGCTGTCCGATCCGCGAGATGGTGCCCCATCTTGTGGGGCTGCATGTCTTTCGGGCCCGGCTTCCCAGCGAAGCGCGCGAACGATGGAGCCGCTACTGGTCGGAGGGACGCACCCGCGGGCGCAGTCCGGCCGGGAAGATGCCCGACGACCTCGCCGGCCTTGACCCCGCGCAGGGGTTCGCCGAGTCGTACGCAGCCCTGCGCCGGGACCCCGACTCCCTGCTTCTCGAGACCCGGCTTTTCGTCGAACAGCTTCTGGAGGAGATCCGATGAAGACGCGCGAGAGGATCCTCGATGCGAAGCACAACCTCCCTTCGGCGGAGAAAGGGGTCTTCCTGCACGCCTCGACGGCCGGGGAGGACGGCGCTCCGGTCGGGGAGCGCTGGGGGCGGATCGTGCGGGATTCCGGATCGGTCGAGGAGGAACTCGCCCGCATCCACGGCGTGGTGGAGCAGACCGAATGGGAGGTCTCGGCCGAGGAACTGCGCCAGCTCGTCGCCGAGAAGGAGCGCGAGATCTCGCGCCATTTCTCGCAGCCGAAGAATGGACCCTTCCGTCTGGTTCCGAGACGGGACAACGGCCTGCCCCACGTCCAGGCCCTGGCCGCGATCCTGGACCAGCTCCAGACCCTGCGCCGTCTGCTCGACCGTGAGAACCCCGCCCTGCTCGAGAAGGATCCCCTGGTCTTCGAACGCCTGCGCGGACACCTGAACGCCCGGGTCGAGGGGCGCCTCGCCACCGAGGACGCCTGGCAGATCGCCACCTCCCTGAAGATCGAGCTGCTCTCCCTTGCGGATTCCGAACGGCTTCGTTCGCTGGCGCTCGAAGAACTCGCCCTCCACCGTCCCGAACACCCCCCCCTTGTCGCCCGCGAAGAGTCGGCCGGCGCGCCCGGGCGCATTGAGACGGTGGCGAGCTGGCGGCTGCGGCAGGAGCTTCTGCGGTCCGCCGGCCTGGGCGGACGCCGGCCGCTCGTCCCCGGAGAAGCTGCCGCGACGGAGTCGTTTCCCGCCGGGCGGGTGCGGCTGATCCTGGAGCAGCTCTACCTGCTGGAAGGCCGCCGGGAACGGCAGGCGCGGCTTCTTCTCGGGCTGCAGTCGGCCTTCCTCGACTCCTTCTGGATGCTCCTGGTCGCCCTGGGTGCAGTGCTGATCCTGTCGGGGGCTCCGGAAGTCACCGCCGCGGCTGCGGGGGGGATGGGAAGCCTCCTGGGCCGCATGCTCAGGATGCGGGGCCGCCTTTCCCTGGCCGCGGGAGGGCCGGTGTGGCGCCTGACCCTGGCCCAGGCTACCGGCGGGGCCGCGCTCGGACTCCTGGTCTGCCTCCTTTTCCAAAGCGGCGCGGTGCTGCTGGGCGCCTGGTCGGGAACGCTGTCCGGCTTCGCCCTGCTTGGGGGGCTGGCCGGTTTCCTGGAGCCTTTCACGCTCCGTTTTCTCGAACGTTTCGACTTCGTTTCCGGAAAGGCCCGGAGCTAGGGCGGAAAGAGCCTCCGCGCCGGCCCTGGAACGGTCAAGGCAGTTCGAAGGTCAGGGTCCGGCCCTCCTTCTTCCAGTGCGCGCCGCGGAAGCGGGCCTGGAGCCCTTCGGCCTGCACCGTCAAGCTGCCGCCCTCCTCCGTGACCGCCGGTTCCTTTTTCAGACCGGTCAGGTGGAAGACCTGCACGCCATTGAGAAGCGGATTCTTCCCGGCGGGTTCGGTCAGGCCGCGCGCATCGAGCATCTCGAGCGAGCCGGCGTCGTTGCCGAGCTTGAGCCAGCGCGTGTGGATCACGCGGCCCCGGTCGCAGACCTCGATGTTGAGGGGGTCGAAACCCTGCGGAAACAGCGGATGCCCCGCGGCCGTGCGCACCACGATGCGCCAGCCGGGTTTGGCGAGATAAGCTTCCGCAGCCGTGGCGCGCTTTTTGAGCAGGGCTTCGGCCTCCCCCCGCGCGCGGCTGCGCATGGCTTTGCGGGTCTCTTCGGAAAACTCCGCTTCGGGATAGTTGGCCGGCAGCGCCTCCGCCAGAAGCGCGCCCAGGGGCAGCGGGGAACCCTCTTCCAGCTTCTCCCGCCAGGAGGGCCGGAAACGGTCGAGCAGCAGCGCCAGGGAATCTCCCGTGGCATAGGCCCGGCCGCGGACGTCGGCAGCGGCGAAGCCCTGGTCGGTCAGCCCCGGAACCCCCTGGCGTTCGAGCGCTTTGACCTGAACGTAGAGGGCCAGGCCTTCCTTGAGTTCGATCCCCCGTTCATAGGCGACCGCGGTTTCGGGAAGGCCCTGGAAACGCTGCTGCCGCAGGGTGAGGGCCTTGCGGGCCCATCCTGCGGCGGTTCCCCGCTCCTCGGAGGCCAGGGCGTTGCGCAGGGCTTCGGTCTCCTCGCGCCGCAGAAGCAGAAGGGCCGGATCGGTGGAGGGATAGGTGAGCAGGGCGCTTTCGTCGGCCGTCCAGTCAGGATGGCGGCGGGCCTGGAAGACGTGGAAGGCCTCGTGGGCCAGGATGGCGCCCAGGTTTTCCGGAGAACGCCGCGGATCCTTGTCGGCAAGCAGCGTGGCGGTTGTCACCCCGCCCAGATCGGTCGAGGTGTTGGCGCGCATGGCCTCGGAGCGCCCGAAAAAGACCGCACCCCAGGAGGGATCCTCCAGCGGGTGAAAGCCGGCCGGGGGATGCGGGTGACGAAAGAGCCAGGTCCTGGTTCCATCGTAGATCGCCACGGGAATCGTTTCCGCTTCGTCCTCGAAGCCGGGCCAGAGATCGGAGGAGGCCATGTCGTCGAAGGCGTCCAGCGCGTCCTCGATGCGTTCGGGAAGATCGAGATCGACCGGCTCGGCGGGCGCGGGCGCGGCGGTGGCCGGGACCTCCTTGACGGTTGCGCGAGGGGGGGTGGAAACCGCCGCGGGGGCCGCGGCCGGGACCGGCCTGGCCGCAGGGGGGGTTCTCGGCGCGGACCTGGCCGCGGACTTGTCCCGGAAGATGGCCATGTCGCCGTAGTCCTTCTTGGAACGCGCCGCAACGGGCTCCTGCCCCTGCGTGCCGGCCTTCGCCTCCACGTCTTCCAGCGGTTCCAGCGGTTCCACCCAGACGTTGCGGAAACGGACCGGATCGCCGTGATCCTGGAGCATGAGCGGGCCCACGGCCACCGGCTGGTCCCCCAAACCGCCCGGAGTGACCCTGGGGAGTTCCAGATCGTTGTGGATGAGCACGCCGTTATGCCGCACGGTGATGCGCGCGTTGCGGGTCACCTTGCCGGTTCCGTCGAACCGCGCAGCCCGGAAGATGATGTCGTAGAACTGCCAGAGCTCGGGCACCCAGCAGGCGTTGATGCGCGGAGCGGCGATGTCGTAGAGGGCCCCGCAGCCGTGGACGTCGGCCGGCAGACCGTGGGAATCGAGGATCTGGATCTCGTAGCGCCCCTGGATGTAGACGCCCGAGTTGCCGCGCGCCTGCCCTTCCTTTTCCGGCATTTCGGGGAGGCGGAACTCGACGTGCACGTGCTGGTCGCCGAACTCCTGGTGGCTGACCAGGTCGCCGCGGCCGGGGACCACTTCCATCGAATGTTCTTCGGCCAGCTTCCAGTGGCCGGGGGTTCCGTCACGTTCCGCCCAGGCGCCGAAACCGTCGCCGTCGAAGAGGATGACGCGCTTGCCGGTGAGGATGGTGGGCGCGGCTCCGCAGGAAACGGCGGCCAGGAAGGGGAGGGCGAGGAGGAGAGCCCGAAGGGAGGGTTTCATGGCCAGGGGGGGGCCAAGACCGGGATCGGTCCCGCCCGGCACAGGATAGCGGGACTGGGGGGCGAAAACGTATCATCGGCTTCCGATTCCCGTCCCCGACGCCACCAGCTTGAAAGAAAAACATGCCGCCAGCGTGCCGGACCGGCTTCGGGAAGCCGGAGGGCTTCAAGAAGCCGGAGGGCTCGGCGATGGCAGCGTGCGCGCGATTTCGCGCGCCACCGGGGTCGCCGAAGCGGACGTCTACGGAGTCGGCAGCTTCTATCACCTGCTGGCGCGCCCGCGCGCCAAGGTGCGCGTCTGCACCGGGCTCTCCTGCCAGCTCGCGGGGGCCGGGCGGCTGCTGGCCGCCGCGCGGGAGGCCGGGCTTCCCGTCGAGGGGACTTCGTGCCTGGCGGCCTGCGACCAGGCGCCGGCCGTTCTTCGGGAACGCCGCCTGCTGCCGCGGGTCGCGCTCTCCGACGTGGCGCGCTGCGGGGGGGAGTGGAGGCGGCTTGCTTCCCCGGCCGGGGCCGCGGCGACCGGCTCTCCCTGGCGCGGCCGCGTGGGGCCGGAGGGCGCGGATCCCGACACCCTGGCGATCGACCTCCTGGGTGAACCGTCGCGCGAGGGAGCGGCCTTGCGGCGCGCCCGCGAACTGGGCGCCGAGGCGGTCCTCGACGCGGTCGAGGCTTCGGGCCTGCAGGGGCGCGGGGGAGCCGGCTTCCCCGCACACGTGAAGTGGGGCGCGCTCCGCGAGCAGGCGGAGACGAAGCGCTACCTGGTCCTCAACGCAGATGAGGGCGAGCCGGGCACCTTCAAGGACCGCGAAGTCCTCTTGCGGCGGCCCGATCGCGTGCTCGAAGGGCTGGCCATCGCCGCGTTCGCCGTCGGGGCGGACGAGATCACCCTCTACCTGCGCGGGGAGTTCGAGTTCCTCTGGAGGGTCGTCGAGCGGGAGATCGCGGCCTTCGAGGAGCACGGCCTCTTCGAGGGCCTGCGCGTCCGCATGCACGCCGGGAACGGGGCCTATATCTGCGGCGAGGAGACCGCGCTGCTCGAGGCGCTCGAAGGCAAGCGCGGCATGCCGCGGCTGCGGCCCCCCTACCCGGTGGAAGTCGGGTTATGGGGCAAGCCGACCCTGATCCACAACGTCGAGACGATCGCCTGCGTTCCGGCGATCATGCTGCGCGGCGGGGAATGGTTCCGCGGGCTCGGGCGGCGGGAGGCCGGCACCAAGCT
The DNA here is from genome assembly GCA_964591365.1 of uncultured Planctomycetales bacterium. Classification (GTDB taxonomy): domain Bacteria; phylum Planctomycetota; class UBA1135; order UBA1135; family UBA1135; genus CAZQAP01. The sequence continues at coordinate 17,481 of CAZQAP010000025.1, read as the reverse complement.
CTACTGCGTCAGCGGGCACGTGAAGCGGCCCGGCACCTATGAGCTGCCGCTCGGGGTCACGCTGGACGAACTGGTCGCCGCCGCGGGCGGGTACCTGGGAACCCTGAAGGCCTTCAGCCCGGGCGGCGCGAGTTCCGGCTTCCTGCCGGCGAGCGAGCGCACGCGCCCGCTCGACTACGGTTCGCTGGCCGAGGCGGGTTCGATGCTCGGCTCCGCGGGGGTCGTGGCCCTGAACGACACGGTGTCGATGCCCTGGGCTGCGCTGCAGCAGCTTCGCTTCTTCGAGGAGGAGAGCTGCGGGCAGTGCGCGCCGTGCCGGCTGGGAACGCGCTATCTGCACCAGTCGCTTCTTCGGCATTGCGAAGGCCGGGCGGAACCGGGGGGCACCGCGGCCGCGAACGGCGGCCTTGCCCACGTGGCCGACGCGGCCTGGCAGATGAACGAGGGTTCGATCTGCGGGCTCGGGCAGGCCGCGGCCCTTCCGCTCACCACGGCCTTGAAACATTTTCCGGAGGAGTTCGGAGACCGGCGATGAGCGCGCACGTCATTCTCCAGGGCCGGGAACTCGCCTTCACGCCGGGGGAGACGATCCTCGAGGTGGCCGCCCGCCACGGGATCGCGATCCCGACCCTCTGCCACGACCCAAGGCTCGAGCCGGCCGGCGCCTGCCGCACCTGCCTGGTCGAAGTGCATGGCCAGCGCCGGCTTCTTCCCGCCTGCGCCACTCGGGCCGCGGACGGGATGCGCGTGACGGTGGAGAACGCGCGCATCGAGCGCCACCGGAAAACCCTGCTGGCCCTCTACCTGACCGACCATCCGGAGCGGAACGAGGGTCCCGGGGCCCCCGACCAGCTCCTCGAGATGGCGGAGCGGTTCGACGCACCGCGTGACTGGGGGCCCGTCCCCCACCTGCGCGAGGAGCGCGCCGGCGAGGACAACCCCTACATCCGCTTCCGGGCCAACGCCTGCATCCTCTGCGCGCGCTGCACGCGCTACTGCGCGGAGGTCGAGGCGGTGCACGCCATCACCCTGGCGGGGCGCGGCTCCCAGACCACCATCGCGACGGCCGGGCAGGCGCCGCTTCTCGAGACGACCTGCGAGATGTGCGGCGGCTGCATCGACGTCTGCCCCACCGGGGCGATGACGGAGGCCCTGCCGCTCGCGGCGGGCGCTCCCCCCGACCAGGAACTCGAGAAGGTGCGCACGACCTGCAACTACTGCGGAGTGGGCTGCCAGCTCGATCTCAACGTCGACCGCGCCGCCGACGAGGGTCGCGGGCGGGTGGTCAAGGTGACCAGCCCCCCGCCGGGCACCACCACCAACGACGGCAATCTCTGCGTGAAGGGGCGCTTCGCCTACGGGTTCATCGAACATCCCGACCGCTTGACGGCGCCCTGGATCCGCGGGCTCGATGGAAAGCTGCGCGAGGCCTCGTGGGGGGAGGCCCTCGCGGCGGCGGCGGCGGGACTCCGCGGGGTGCGGGAGCGCCACGGCGCGGACGCGCTCGGCTTCGTCAGCTCCTCGCGCTGCACGATGGAGGAGAACTACCTCGTCCAGAAGATGGCGCGTGCGGTGTTCCGCACGAACAACGTGCACCAGTGCGCCGCGACCTGACACGCGCCGACGGTGGCCGGTCTGGTCACCACCTTCGGAGCCGGGGCGATGACCAACTCGATCGGGGAGATCCGCGACGCGGACTTCCTCTTCGTCATCGGCAGCAACAC
>CAZQAP010000025.1:4657-15657 GCA_964591365.1 uncultured Planctomycetales bacterium | reverse complement strand
GAGGAGGCCCTCAACCGCAACGAGTTCCTGGTGATCCAGGACGCCTTCTTCAACGAGACGGCGCGCTTCGCGGACGTCATCTTTCCGGCGGCGGTCTTCGCCGAGAAGGAGGGCGTCTTCACGAACTCCGAGCGGCGCGTACAGCGCGTGCGCAAGGCGGTCGAGCCTCCGGGACTGGCGCGGGCGGACTGGGAGATCCTGGTCGATCTCGCCAACGCCTGCGGCGCGGAATGGAGCTACGCCGGCCCGGCGGAGATCTATGACGAGCTGGTGCGGCTGGCGCCCAAGTTCGCCGGCCTCAGCCATGCGCGCCTCGAAACGGAGGTCCACGACGGCCTGACCGGCATCCAGTGGCCCTGCCCCGAGCCGGGGCATCCCGGCACGCGCTTTCTGCACGAGGGCGGGGTCCTGCGCGGCAAGGGGCTCTTCCAGGCGGTGGAGTACCGTCCCTCGGCCGAGCTTCCCGACGAGGACTATGCCCTGGTCCTTTCGACCGGCCGCACGCTCTACCACTACAACGCGGCCACCCAGACGCGCCGCGAGCCGGGCCTTTCCACCAAGCAGCCGGTCCAGTTCGTGGAGGTCCATCCCCGCGATGCGCACAAGCGCGGTCTTGCCGAAGGCGACCAGGTCGAGATCCAAACCCGCCGCGGCAGCCTGCGCGCCCAGGTGATCGTCTCGCGCCAGGTGGGCCCGGGCTGCATCTGGACCCCGCTCCACTTCCCCGACGCACGCGCCAACCTCCTGACCAACGACGAAGGCGACCCGGTCACCGACACCGCCGAGTACAAGGTCTGCGCCGCCGAACTGATCAAGCTCCCCGCCGAGGCCCCCGCTTCCGCCCCCGACCTCGCCGCAGCAGCAGACCCTCCCTTCCCCGGCAGCTTCTACAGCATCCACGGCCCGGGTTGAAAGCCGGAAGGAGACCAGCCGACGAAAACCGGCTTCCTCCATAGGTGAAGGGCTGGTTTCCGGAAGGTCGCTTCTCTCGTCAGGAGCTAAAAGAGGGAAACTGGAGCGCAAAGGGGGGTTTTGCGGCCTTTGGGGGCCTCCTGCCCAGGACTGGAACCGTGGGAATCCCCGGCCGCAAGGCCAGAAATCGCCGAACCTGTTTATCATAGGTGAACGGCAGGCGGTTTCCTTGGTCGGCAAGCGTTCTCGGTAACACCTGCAATGCAGCAAATAGCATGCAACAACGCAATCAACCGCTAGACCTCGAGTTTGAGTTGGGGCCGGAGAGGGTGGAGCGCCAGCTCCGGAAGACCAGGGAGCGTTTGCTCGACCTGACATTTAGAAACCGCCTTTTAAGCTTTCGGGAGACAAAGACTGGGACTCTTCGAGTCATTGATGAAATCCCTGCCGAGATCTTCGATCTAATGGTTCTTCAAGGCCGCACCATGTCTTTCCTACCCAGGCAAGGAGAAACCGACCCATATTTTCGGGAAATGATGGGCGGCGCATCGGGGCCCCCTGCCGCAGAAGGTGAAGGAAATATCTGGTCCATAAGGGAATCCCCAACGGAGGTTGCAGAACGGCACAAAGATCGTTTCCTTCAAACCAACCTGGAATCTCAGTCACTTCAGAAAAAGCTGTTCTTCATTTACAGGAAAGCACAGACCATGGTGGAGGAGCAAGGCATGAATATCCTTTTCCTCGCCCTTGGATTCCTGTATTGGCGGGAAAGCCCGAATTCAGAAAAGAAAAGGTGCGCGCCACTCATCCTCTTGCCTGTCGAGGTTTTTCGAGTCGGCACAGGTTCCCTCTTCCGGGTTAAATATGGTGGGGATGAGCTGAGGACAAACATTTCTCTCCAGCAAAAGCTCAAACAATTCGGGGTGGGACTCCCAGACTTTGAGTGCCCCGAAAGCAAAAGTGGCATCTACGATTATTTCCGGGAGGTTAAGTCCGCCATTGCCTGTCAGCCGGAGTGGTCGATATCTGAGGACATATTCCTGGGTTTCTTCAGCTTTACGAAAATCCTTATGTACCGGGATCTCGATCCCTTGGCTTGGCCGGAAGAGGAGAATCCCTCTGAAAACCAATTGATTCGGGCCATCCTGGATCCCAGGGAAGAGGAAAATGGAGCCGAAGAAATATCCGAGGAACGTTTGGCCAAAATTCAAGCTAAAGATTTATTCAATGTACTTGATGCAGATCCTTCTCAATTAGCTGTAATCGAAGCGGCTAAGGCAGGTCGCAATCTGGTTGTAGAGGGCCCCCCAGGGACAGGAAAATCCCAGACCATTACGAATCTCATTGCGGAACTCTTGGCTGCTGGGAAAAGCGTCCTCTTCGTCAGCCAGAAAATGGCCGCTCTGGAAGTCGTAAAGAAACGTTTGGAAATGACCGGACTCGGCCAGTTCTGCCTTGAGCTTCATAGCCACAAAGCGAAAAAGAAGGAGGTTCTTCGCGAGCTTGGAAGATCCCTTTCAACCAACGAGGGAGATGTGCCGCCAACTTCCGAAATCTTCCGCGAACTTGAGCGCCTTGGAAAGGAATTGAACGAGTACGCGCGTGCTCTGCGGGAACCCTTCCCAATTGTTGACAGGTCTCCTTTCTCGCTCTTTGAAATGGTTGAGAAGAGCCGCCAACACTTCCGGAACAGAAGGAAACCGATCCCATGCTTGGATTTCGCTGAAGCGTCTTCCTGCAATCCACAAATATGGCGGCACGCCAGGGAAGTACTCAATTCCATCGAGGAGGTTCTTTCCCAGGTGCAACCTATCAAGGAAAACCCATGGCAGGGTTGCCTGGTAAGGACCATTCTCCCCGCCGATGAAAGGCGTATTAGACTGTTCCTCGAAAAACTGGAGGAAAATTTCAAAATATTGTCCGCGGCTCTGGCTCGTTTCGCAGACTATTCGGGCGCCCAGCGTCCATTTTCCCTTGATAGCATAAAGGATCTTGTGTCTGATCTGCAATCGATTGCCAAGATAGCCCCACCAAAAGTTGATTCCCAAACAATTCTTGGGGATTTCTGGTCGGGCTCGACCGAACCTGCCTTCGAAGTCATTTCATTGCTCAAGAAACATCGTCAAAAAAGAAGGCTTGCTCTTTCCATTTTCCGTGAAACGGTTTTAGCCAAGGACCTCCACTCTTTATTTCATCGATTTACAATTGTTTCCTCTTCCATTTTCCGCATTTTCAAAAAACAATACTGGGCAACCAAAAAGGAGGTTGCGAGTCTTTACCAAAAGGATTCTCCCAGGAACCTCAAGGTCCTTCAGGATGATCTAAAGGAACTTGATGCCTTGCATGAAATCCGAGAGAAGGTTGCAGAAATCGGCCCCAAAGCCGTTCGAATCTTCGGAAATGCCTGGCGTGGACTGGAGACGGACCCAGAGGGGCTTTCCTCAATGGCAGATTGGATAATCCACTTCCATCAATTGGTCCGGGAAAAAGGGTTCTCGGAAGGATTCGTGAAAAGTTTTCTTGAACCGAAAAGTCGGACGAAATTAACGACACTATTAAAAACACTGGAATCGCTTCGAAGTGAACTCATGGAAACGGGTAGCTCGCTTTTCAAGCAGCTCAACACCGATCCGAGGGAAATATTTGGGTCAGGGCTAGGAAGTTTGAAGCTCAACGAATTTGAACTACATGTCACTTTATGGCATGAGCACCTGGGTTCTATCCAAATCTGGTCGCACTTCCTTGCAAGGCGCCAAGAATGCCTTGACTCTGTAGCAGGGCCTTTGATGAAGTTAATCGATGAAGGTCAATTGAATTCTGGCGATCTTGTTCCCGCCTTTGATATCTGCATGGCGGAGTCAATTCTGAAGCTTGTTTTTGAGAAAACCCCAAGCTTGGCCCAATTCGTCGGACCTCTCCATGAACAACACATTCAACGGTTTGCGGAGTTGGACCAAGAAACCATTGAACTCAATAGAAAGCGCCTTAAGTCCCGCCTCCTTGGACTTCTCCCACAAATCCGACCCGGCTCCTCGCCGCAATCTGAAGCCGGAATTCTTCTTGGCGAGCTTAGCCGGAAACGTGGGCACATGCCCATTCGCAAGCTTATGGCCCATGCCGGAGGATTGATCGTCAAGCTGAAACCTTGCTTCCTGATGAGCCCTCTTTCAATCGCACAGTTCCTTGATCCAAGGAATGTGAGGTTCGATGTCATCGTATTTGACGAGGCCAGTCAGGTCAAACCGGAAGACGCTCTTGGAGCTTTGCTTAGAGGCAAACGCGTTGTTGTGGTAGGAGACACCCGCCAGCTTCCTCCTACCTCATTCTTCGACAAGCTTGTCGAAGAAAATGACGAAGACGAAGGGGAAGAAGATCCTACTACGCTTATCACGGAAACTGAGTCTGTTTTACATCAATGCAAACGCTGCTTCCCAACAAAAATCCTCAGGTGGCATTATCGCAGCAAACACGAAAGCTTGATCGCCGTATCCAATCAAGAATTTTACGACAACCAACTTCTTTTTTACCCATCTCCTTTCGAAGCTGACCGGACTCTTGGCCTCCAGCTCCAGCACTGCCCTGGGACGGTGTACGATCGTGGCCGGAGCGCGGCCAACCGCCAGGAAGCCGCCGCGGTGGCAAAGGCCTGCGTCGAGCATTTCCGCGAGTTTCCCGACAAAAGCCTCGGCGTCGGTGCGTTCAGTCTCAAGCAACAGCAAACGATCTGGGAAGAAGTTGAAAGGGAGAGGCAGAATCACCCGGGACTCGACGAGCTTTTCTCAGCTGCACGTCATGAGAATTTCTTTGTCAAAAACCTAGAGACCATTCAAGGAGATGAGCGTGATGTCATCCTCCTCAGTATTGGTTACGGTTTCGATGCCTCCGGGCGGTTGAGCAAAAATTTTGGTCCTCTGAATAAGGATGGAGGCTGGAGGCGCCTAAATGTTTTGATCACCCGGGCAAGGGAAAAGCTGGTAGTTTTCTCTAATTTCAAAGCCTCCGACCTGCCCCTCGAGCCCAACAGCCCGCGAGGAATTAAGGCTCTGAAGGTATTCCTAAGTTTCGCAGAAACCCGAAAACTGGAGGAATTCGACCAACCGCGGGAAGATACCGATTCTCCTTTTGAAGACTCAGTCTTGAGATTTCTGGCGGATGAGGGCTTCGATGTTCATAAGCAGGTAGGCTGCGCAGGTTTCCGCGTCGATCTTGGAATTGTCGACCCATCATCCCGCGGAACCTATATGGCAGGCATCGAGTGTGATGGGGCCAAATACCACTCTTCCGCCATGGCACGTGAAAGGGACCGATTGAGGCAACAAATTCTAGAAGAAAAGGGCTGGCGCATCTTGAGGATTTGGTCGACTGACTGGTACCGAAATCCGGCCGAAACCAAGCGTAACTTGCTCAAGCGGGTTTACGAAATCCAGGAAAATCCTTCGAGCTATCGCCCCATGCTGGAATCAGTAAAGATTCAGGAAACGACGACTGATGATGATGAGGTTCCCCAAACGGCTGAATGGAACCCTGGTTCTTGCCGCACTGTGGGAAACAGAAAGGCTTCGGGAGACGGCCTTCTTGAAGAATACCAATTGTGTAGCGACATCCCGATTTCTACTGCATGCAACCTTCTGGAATGTCCTAGTCCCGAGCTGTCCCGAGCTGTTGTTGAAGTCGTTCGCATCGAACAGCCTATTCATTTTGATGAAATGGTTCGCAGAATACGGACCCTTTGGGGATTGAAACGCTCGGGGCACAGAATTCATGCGGTCCTGATGGAGGCGACAAAATTGGCCCAACAATCGGAGAGGATTTTCCAGGAAGGGCCGTTTCTATGGATGGGTGGCGGTGAAAGACTTTGCAAGCCTCGCCACCGCAAAGGCGATCCTGCTCCCAAGATCGACATGATCTGTGACGAAGAGATTGCTGAAGCAATCAAGATTGTGTTGAAATGCCAATTCAGGACTGCAAGGGAAGAATTGGCAAAGGTCACTGCACGATCGTTTGGAATCCACGCGGTCCATGAAACCACTTCCAATCGGATTCTCAAGGTTGTGGACAAACTTCTTCAGGCCGGAGTTCTTCGAAAAACAGAAATGGGAATGGTGGACCTCCGCGAGGAAACAAATCAATAAGCATCACACCAAGCAAGGCAAGATGCCTTTTACAAAGAAGACAATTTGTTCTTGGAAATTTTCGAGGAAATTTAATTCCCATCATTATCAGAGTTATTGCCCAAAGGACCGGGCGTCGGCGGGCCTTTTTCAAGCCTTGACCCAATGCTCCACGGGCTTGGAGAGGAAGGTTTCGAGGTCGATGCCGTCTCCGCCGACAAGGAGGGTGCGCTGGGGGTGGAAGGCCTTGCTGAAGGCGGCCAGGCCGGGAAGGGAGTCGCGGGTACGCCCGCTTTTCACTTCGAGCGCCAGGAGGCGTTTTCCGATGCGGACCACGAAATCCACCTCGCGGTTCCGATCCCTCCAGTAGAAGAGCTCGCAATCGCCGGCGGTCGCGGCGTTGGCCAGGTGCGATCCCACGGCCGACTCCACCAGACGGCCCCAATAGGGCCCGTCCGCGTGCGCTTCGGTCAAGGTCATGCCTGCCTGGGCGGTCATGAGGGCGGTATTGAGCACCTGGAGCTTGGGGCTCGACCCGCGCCGGCGAACCATGGCCGCCCCAAATTTCTGCAGTCCCGCCACCATCCCGGCACCGGCCAGAAGGTCGAGGTAGTGGGCCAGAGTGGTGGTGTTGCCCGCATCCTGGAGCTGGCCCAGCATCTTGGTGTAGGAGAGGATCTGGCCGGAGGAGGTGCAGCCCAGTTGGAACAACCGCCGAAGGAGGGCGGGCTTGTCCACGCGGGAAAGAAGCAGCACGTCCCGCGAGATGGTCGTCTCGATCAGGGCCTCCCGAAGGTAACGGGCCCAGCGTTCGGGTTCGGGCACCAGGGAAGCGGCCCCCGGGTAGGCTCCGTAAAAGAGGAACCGGTCCAGGTCCCAACCGAAAGCTTCCCGCATCTCGGGAAAGGACCAGTGGGGAAGATTCAGGATCTCGAACCGACCGGCCAGGCTTTCGTTCCGGCTGCGTTGCACGAGAAGCGGAGCGGACCCGAGAAGCACCACCTTGAGCTGCAGACGGGCGCGTGTGTCCTCGTCCCACAGGCGCTCGACCGACTCGGACCACCCGGAGACCTTCTGCACCTCGTCCAGCAGCAGAAGCGCGCCCCTCTTGCCGGCTTCGCGGGCCAGGATTCGGGCGGCATCCCACTGGGCCGCAATCCATTCCGGGCCCTGGAGAGTGGGTTCATCCGCACTGACGTAGTGGAAGGGGAGGCCCGACCGTTCCGCGATCTGGCCTGCCAGGGTGGTCTTTCCCACCTGACGCGGCCCCGCCACCACCTGGAGAAAACGGCGCGGTTCGGCTAGGCGCTGGGCCAGATCTGCCGCCTGGGGCCGGACGAAGGACGGTTTACCCATGACGTTGAGTATTTTTACTCAATGCCTTGAGTAAACCGCAAGAAAGGCGGGGCTCGGGTGCTAGGATCGGCGGGGCGGGGCGCCTCCGCTCCACCTCGTTCTCTCTCGGATGGATCCGCGATGGAAAATGCCACCGTTCTCGACCTCGTGATCGTCCTCCCGCTGACCCTTGCGGCCTTTCGGGACGGCGCGCCGGACGATCCGCATCCCAAGACCGTTCCCGGGCCGGCATCCGTTCAGGACCCCAAGGGCGACTCGGAAGCCTGGGACCGTTACTGGGGCGCCCTCGTCGCTCTTCGCGAGAGCCGCTTCGGCGATGCGACGACCGCCCTCGGCGCGCTGGACGGCAGCTCGGTCGGCGCGGGGCGCGTCCTCCTGGCCCGCGGCGTCGCCGAAGCGCTCACCGGGAATTTCGACCGGGCGAGGGCCGATCTCGCGCGCGCGCGCATCCCGAACTCCCGCGAGCCCGAGCTGTGGCAGTACGCGGTCGAGTTGATGTCCGGGAAGAGCGCACCCGATCACGGAATTCCGATCCCGCGAAGCCTGCAGAAGGAGGCCGGAGCCACCAACTCCTTCAGCGGTATTCCCGGCCACATGGTCCAGGGCGGCAAGGATTACTCCACCAGCTACGCCTCCTACGTCTACTACGATTTCGCGACACCCGCCCAGAAGGTCCTGAAATCGGGCGGCAACCTTCGCGCGCCCGAGCTCTCGGCCCGGAAACAGAAGGCCGGCAGGTGGTTCGCCAATCGGGCGATTGCGGCCCCCGAACTCGCTTCCCGGAATTTCGCGCGCTCGAACCTGCTGGTGAAAAAGGGGGATTTCCGCGAGGCCCGGGCCTTTCTGGACCTCGCCCTCCTGGCCCGTTCCGCCGATCCCGTCATGCTGGCGGCCTCCGGCGACCTCTGGGCCGCAGTGGGCCGCCCGGCGACCGCGCGGCGCGAATACACCATCGCGCTGACCTCCTCCACCATCTTCGCGAAAGCCTATGCCGGCCGCGCGATGGTCGCGGCCGCGCTGGGAGACGGACGCCGGGCGATGGCCGATCTGAAGCTGGCCACCCGCCACGGGAAGGGCGAACCGGACGGCCTCCGCCGCCAAATCCTGGAGGCGTTGAAGGCCCAGGCCGCGCCCGCCGATCCCGGCGAGCTCCTCGCCGCCCTGGACGAGCAGGCCCTCGCGGGAGCCGCCGTGGAAACCCTCGTTCCGCTTGCGGAGCGCCTGCACCGGTCCCAAGCCGTGACGGAGGTTCGTTACGACGAGGTCTACCAGGACCGCATCCGCAAACTGGAGGACGCGGTCCGGGCCGATCTGAAATCGATCGACGCGCGCCTCGCCCTGGCCCGGTATCTCCTGGACGAATCGGGCAACCGCGGCGAAACCGTCGAACCGCGCCGGGGCCGGCGGCCCTTCCGCTGGCAGCAGAGCCGGGAGGCGGAACTGGGCCGCGCCGCGCGCATCGCCCAGGCCGCGCTCGAACTCGATCCGCGGAATGCGGAATCCATGGTGACGCTGGCGGCCATCCAGAACGAACTGGGCCGGAGTGCGGCCGCCGAGCAGCTCATCGACAAGGCGGTGCAGACCCTCGGCGCCAAGGATCCGCAGGCCATCCGCATGCTGGCCCGGTTCCGCTCGCGGCAGATCGGAAACCTCCTGGCCACGGCCGGGGCGTTGCGCGCGCCGACCTTCAGCACGAACAGTTGGACGGAGAACCGCTCCGACGGGATCTGGCGGATCACCGAGACGACCCGCCACGATCCGACAGCGGGCGACCTCGCCAACGCTTCCGCGTTGGAGCACAAAGCCCGGCAGCTTCTGGCGGAGACCCGCAACCTCATGGCCAGGGCGATCGAAGCGAGCCGGGGAACCCTGCAGGGAATGCTGCTCGAATCCGATTTCGAAAACTGGTTCGGCACGCGCAAGAGGGCCCTGGCGGTCCTCCGGCAGGCCGTCGCGAAATACCCGCAGGAACTCGCCGCCCACGACAAGCTCATCGATGACCTGCTTTTCCTCGGCCGGAAGGACGAAGCGCTCGAGCAGGAGGCCGTGTCCTGGCAGCTCTTCCAGACGACCGCGGCGCCGCTTCTGGCCCGCGTGTGGCAGAACGTGCGCCGCGACGGGTGGAAGGCGCAGGTGGACGTCCTCCAGCGTGCCCGCAAGCTCGCCCCGGCCGATGCCCGCGCGACGGCCTACCTGGCGCGGGCCCGCGCGGCGGGCGGTGCCGCCAAGGAAGCCGCCGCCCTGCTGCGCGAGGCGGCCGCGCTGGAATACGCGCGCCTGGCCCTGGACGACCGCGGAGAGGCGCGAAGCTGGCCCCGGAGGGCCGAGGACCTGGCACTGGCCATGCGCATGCGCCACCTTCTGGCCGAAGGAACCGGGCGGGCGGGGAACTCCGGAGACGCACTGAAGGAGTTCAAGGCCAGCGTGGCGCTGGTGAAGCGCTATCCGCCCGACGGAATCGCCACGCTGATGTTCGGGGCGATGCTCCCCGACCCCGCAGCGCCCGCGATTCCGGTGCCCGCCCCGACCAACGGCGCCACCCTGGCGGCGGAGGCCTATCTGGGGGCCGGCCGTGTCCTCAAGGCGCGCGGGAAAACGCGGCAGGCCCAGGGCTACTTCCAATCCGCCGCGTCGCTCACGCGCCAGTACGGCGAACTCACGCCCAACATCGGAACCGGCAAGGGGGACAACAACTTCGGCGGCCTGGCGGGCCGGCCCTCGGCCGAGGCGCTCGTCGAACTCGCCAAGACCGAGATCGCCAACAAGGATTACAAGTCGGCCTTCCAGCACCTCCAGGCCGCCACGCAGGCCAACCCCTCCCGCAAGATGCGCGGGGAGATCAACGAACTCACGCTGAAGATCATCCCGCATCTAAGTCGCGAAGACACCAAGGGAGGCGGGTGAGGACGGTCCATCTCCCTTCGCCGGGGGAGTACAATCGAGCCATGGTGGAGAAAGAGCGGCGCGTGACGGATCGCCATGGCCGGGTCTGGACCATCAGGAAGGTCTCCTGGGAAGAAGCTGGAGAACAGGACTTCAAGTTCTGGTTCGAAGGCATGACCCCCGAGGAACGGGTTCTGGCCGTCGGCCAGGCCCTGGAATCCTGCCTTCGGGCACGAGGTGAGGATGGTCTCCCAAGATTACGAAGAGTTTCTCGACGCATTGAATCGCCATGGGGTCCGGTACCTCGTCGTGGGAGCCCACGCGGTGGCCCTCCACGCCCGGCCTCGGGCGACCAAGGATCTTGACATCCTCCTGGATCCCGCCCCGGAGAATGCGGCCCGTGCTCTGGAGGCCATCCGTGTTTTCTTCGGCGGCACCGATTTGGGTTACTCCGCGGAAGATCTCGCCGATCCGGCCTGGATCGTGCAGCTCGGCGTCGCTCCGGTGCGCATCGACCTGTTTTCCAGTCTCAAAGGCTTCCCGGAATTCCAGTCCGCCTGGAAGGGCAGGGTGCGGGCCCGTTTCGGCAATGTCGACACCGATTTTCTCGGCCTCGAGGATCTGATCCAGGCAAAGGAGGCCGCCGGGCGCAAACAGGATCTGGCGGATCTTGCTGTTCTTCGGCGGGCATTGGAGGAAAAAAGCGAGCCTGGGCGCGGAGGCACCGGCCCCGCGTGA
>CAZQAP010000025.1:0-4557 GCA_964591365.1 uncultured Planctomycetales bacterium | reverse complement strand
GCGGGCATTGGAGGAAAAAAGCGAGCCTGGGCGCGGAGGCACCGGCCCCGCGTGAATGCTCCGGATCAGGAATCCCCTTCGGCTTCGCTGCTTTCTTCCGTCTTGCGGAATGAGCGCCGGAAATCCTCCTCGCCGCATGCCAGGCAGAGGTACCCCTCCTTCTTCGGACAATACCCGCCTTCCCCCAGCACGAGGGTCTTCCCGCACTTCAAGCAGAGGGTCGGTTCGTACTCGGGGGGATCGGCAAGCGGTTCGAAGTTGTACTCGTTCGTGCCGAAGTAGACGTACAGCTCGGTCTCGAAGTCGCCCCGGCAAACGGAGCAATCCTTCCAGCTTCCCTCATGTCCCGCCCAAAAATGGTAACGGCAAAGGGTTTTCCTGCGGTGGTTGCGAATGCAACCGTTCCTCCCGTAGGAATCCTCGTCGCCGCAGATCCACTGCCCGCAGCACTCGGTCCGGACGAGCTTCCCGGTCTTGCCGCAAAGTCCGCAGCGCTTCTTCCGGGGTCGGGAACCGCCCGTGGAACGAGCCGTGGGCCCCTTCGATTTCTTCCTGCTCATCGGGTTCTCCTTTCGGCGGGCGGAGTGGATTGTACGATCCCGGGCCGGGCGTCGAGGTCGCGCAGGAAGAAGGCCAGGAGTTCGGCGCCGACGGCGGGATGAGCGGCCGCGCGGGGGGAGAGGGCCGAGAGGACCGTACGCGCCAGGGGTGCGCCGGCGCGCAGGCGATGCTGGAGCAGGGCTTGCAAGACAGGGTCGCGAAGGGCGCGCTCGCAGGCGGGGCCCAGATCGCGCCGGGCGAAGGCCAGGATGCGGTCCACGCCGCGCTCCAGGCCTTCGGGCATCCCGGCGGAAGAGGAGTCGTCCATCGCGGGGCCCTGCCGGCGCTCAAAGGATGGACAGGGTGATCTCGTTGGAGTCGTAGTACTGGGTCGCCGCGTCGCGGGTGAGGACCTCGAGGTGTACCGTGCGGCCGGCGAACTTGGCCGGGATGGGCGGACTCGTGTAGGACCCGGCCCCCAGGCCGTCGAGCGTTCCCTTCTGCAGGCGCTTGAGCGCCGGGCCGATGTCCATGGCGTGGCCGAAGCGCGTGCCGCCGGCCGTCTTCTTGCTGAAGAAGAGCCAGGAGGTGCCGAGCGGCGGCCCGCCCGTCCAGGTGTAGCTGACCGAACTCCCGGTCGAGCCAGTCGTGTCCCCCACCAGCAGCACCATGTCGCGGCCTGTCTTCCTGCGGAAGACGTCCTGGGTCACGTTCGTGTCGCCCGCCACCAGGTCGGGCGCTCCCGAGGCGAAGGCCACGAAGGAGCCGTCCGTCGTGATGGCCGGCGGTCCGCTGGAACAGCTCGACCCGCAGAGGCCCTGCACGCCCGAATCGTCGAGCGAGACGAGCTGGACCTCGCCGCTCACGCGGTCGAGGAGATAGATGTCGAAGAGCGCGCGGGTGTCGACGGGCAGCAGGTCCTCGGAGGTCCAGACCGCCACGTAGCGTCCGTTCCCCGAGATCCGCGCCCATGGCAGGAAGGAGAGCCCGCCCCCCACCGCCACGGCCGTGGTTCCCGCGGCCACGTCGCGCACGAAGACGCGGTCGAAGGGGGTGGCCGAACCGGCCGGCGCGACCAGGTTGCCGGCGTTGCTCTGGAAGCAGACCAGCGCGCCGTCGGAGGAGAGCGAGGAAAGTCCGCTCCCGCTGTTCCCCTCGGCGCCCGCCAGCCCCACGCTCACCTTCACGGTGGTTCCGGCGACGAGGTCGCGCAGGAAGACGTCCTGGATCGTTCCGTCGCCGGCCACGAGATTGTCGGCCGTCGAACTGAAGGAGACGAACTTGCCGTCGGCCGAGATCCAGGGGTCGGTCGAGGGCATGTCGGCCTGCACTCCGGCCGTACTCTGGCTCACGAGGGTGGTCGTCCCGCCGACCACGTCGCGCAGGAAGACGTCGCGCTTCCCGTTCGTGTCGGCGGTGGCCATCAGATCGGCGGCCGTGCTTTCGAAGACCAGTTTCGTGCCGTCCGCAGAGATGGAAGCGTGCTCGCTCGCTCCGCCGCCGGCCGCGGTCCCCAGGAAGTTGATGCTGGCGAGTTCGAGCGTCCGCGCTCCGGGCTCGTCGTAGATCCCGTCGAGATCGGTGTCGCGGTCCACGAGATAGACGTCCAGCGAACCGTTCAGGTCGAGCGCCAGGAACGCACCGGCCGTCTGGAAGGCCACGAAGCGGCCGTCGGCCGAGATGGCCGGCCGGAAGCTGTCGGTGATGAGCAACTGGCCGCCGGCATCGTCCACGCTGATGCGCGTGGTGGTCCCGAGGAGGAAGTCGTGCACGTAGACGTCGGCGACGCCGTTGGTGTCGCCGGCATCGAAATTGCTCGCGAAGGTGGTGAAGGCCACGAAGCGGCCGGTGCTCGAGATGGCGGGCGCTCCGAGAAAGGATCCGCCTCCGCTGAAGGCGTTCCCCTCCACGCCGGCGGAGCTGACGCTCGCCCGCTCGATGAGCTGGGCGGCGGAGGCGGAGGGGGCCAGGAGGAGGAGGGGGGGAAGGAGGAGGGTGGCAAGGAGGGTTTTCATGGCTTTTCGGGCGGCGGCCGGGGGTTTCCGTCCGGCTCACCCTTCCAAGCGGGAGAACCCTCCCTCCTGGGACACCCTTTCCGGCCCGTCCGGGCGCCGTGGGCCCTACTCCGTCCGCTGCAACTGCTCGAGAAGCCGCGCGAGTCCCGCGCGGGCCTCCTCGGTGCGGGGGTCCCCGGCGCCCCGCGTGCGTTCCAGGATGGCCAGCCGCTCCCGCAGGAGGGGCTCGGCCTCTTCCGGCCGCCCGAGCTTCAGATAGACCCGCACGAGATTGCCGATCCCCGCCAGCGTGTGCGGGCTGTCGGGCCCGTAGGCGCGCCGCACCGCTCCGAGGCTCTTGGCGAGCAGGGGCTCGGCCTCCTCGTAGCGTTCCAGCCTGTAGAGCAGCCCGCCCAGGTTTCCGAGGTTGACCAGGGTCTCGTCGTCCTCGTCGCCGAAGACGCGGCGATGGATCTCGTGCGCTTCACGGTAGAGCGGTTCGGCCTGCTCGTAGCGTTTCTGGAAGGTGTAGACGTTGGCCAGCGCATTGAGCGCGGCGGCCGTCTTGAGGTCCCCGTCGCCGGCCGACTCCCGCCGCAGGACGAGCGCCTCCTCCAGGAACGGTTCCGCCTCGCCGAAGCGGTCCAGCGCGAAGAGCGCCTTCCCGATCGTGGTGAGGAGGTTGCCGCGCACTTCGGGTTCCAGGGCGAAGCGGGCCAGGGTCTCCCGGGCGCCCTTCACCAGGAGAGCGGAGACGCCGGGCCCCAGGCCGGGTTCCTGGAGGAAGGTCACCAGGAAGTCGGCCACCGCCTGGGCGGAGCGGAAGGCGGTGCTCGCCTCGGCCTGCGCCTCGCCGCGGGCGGTCTCGGCCTCGCGCAGCGCGGTCCGCGTGCGGACGAGCAGAAAACTGGTGACCACGAGGGCCACGGCGGCGATCGCTCCGCCCACCGAGAGCACCGGATGCCGCCGCGCCCGGCTCCAAAGGCGCACGGGGAGCCCCGGCGGCCGGGCCAGGACCGGCTCGCGCGCGAGGAAGCGGCGCAGATCCTCCCGGAAGGCGTGCATGCCGGCATAACGGCGGCTGCGTTTCTTGGCCAGGGCCTTGAGCGCGATGGCGGCGAGATCACGCGGCACCGCCGCACGCAGCCGGCGCGGGTCGGGCGGATCCTCGAGCAGGATCTTCTCGAAGACTTCGGCGGAGGTTGAGCCCGCGAAGGGCCGCTCGAGGGTGAGGGCTTCGTAGAGCGTGCCCCCCAGCGAGAAGACGTCGGTGCGCGGATCGAGCGCCACCCACGGCGAGGCCACCTGCTCGGGGCTCATGTAGAAGGGCGTGCCGCGCTGCTCGCCGGTGCGCGTGAGCCCCAGTTCGTCCTCCATGCGCGCCAGGCCGAAGTCGGCCACTTTCGGCTCGCCCTCCGGGGTGAGCAGAATGTTGCCCGGCTTCACGTCGCGGTGGATCACCCCGGCCTCGTGGGCGGCTTCCAGGGCGGCAGCAATCTCGAGGAAGAGCCGCGCCATCTCTTCGAAGTGTCCGGCGGGAAGCGCGGGGATCTTGCGGCGTTCCTCCAGGAGGTGCGCGAGCGTGCGCCCGCCCGCGACCAGTTCCTGGGCCAGGAAGGGCGCGCCTTCGCATTCGCCCACCGAGAAGACCGCCACGATCCTGGGATGGTTGAGGCGGCTTCCGGCCTGCGCCTCGCGCCGGAATTCCTCCAGCCGGCGCCCCGAAAGGCTGAAGGCCGGCGCGAGGATCTTGAGCGCCACCCGGCGCTTGAGGGAGAGCTGCTCCGCCTCCCAGACCACACCGCTTCCCCCGCGGCCGAGTTCCCGCAAAAGCCGGAAGTCGCCCAGCACGCGGCCTTCGCTCCAGCGCGCCGCCCCCCCCCCCGAGCCCTTCGCGCAGGAATTCGAAATCCTCGAGGATGCGCGCGACCTCCTCGCGGATCTCCGGCTCCAGCGAGCCCAGGAAAACCTCCTTCGCGGGCCGCTCCCCGGACGAACCGGCATCCAGCCAGGCGTGGAAGGC
>CAZQAP010000024.1:0-24145 GCA_964591365.1 uncultured Planctomycetales bacterium | reverse complement strand
GAGCACCGAGGCCGGCACCAGGAAGCCGAGCCCGCCGATCAGCCAGAGACAGAGAAGCGTGCCCGCGAAGAGGGAGTTCCCCGCAAGCGGTCCGAGTCCCCCGGGCAGCACGTCGAGCCCGGCGTTGCAGAATCCGGAGATGCTCAAGAAGACCGCCTTCCACAGGCGGTCCTCCTGTCCGGCGAGCGAAAACCAGAGGGAAACCGCGCCCGCCCCCTCCACGATCAGGGTGCCTCCCAGAACGAGGATCCAGGAACGCTTGAGGCCCCCGCGGAAGACCCCTTCGGTGAGCGTGCCGCTCAGGACCTCGCTGGCCTCCTGGGCCATTGCGTTGCGCAGCCCCTGGAAGACCAGGAAGGCCAGGGTCATGACCCCCAGGCCTCCGAGCTGGATCAGGATCAGGACGACGAATTGCCCGAAGAAGGAGAGCGAGCGCGCCGTGTCGACCACGGTGAGCCCGGTCACGCAGACCGCGCTGGTCGCGGTGAAGCACGACTGCGCGAAGGTGAGCGAGGGGGCCCCGGCGGGCGTCGCCGCGGGGAGCCGCAGGAGCAGCGCGCCCAGAAGGGCGGCTCCCAGGAAACCGAGCGTGATCAGGACCGGGGGGCGCAACCAGGGGTTGCGGCGCCCGCCTTCGCGGGTGGTGACCGAGCTAGCCAAACATGTCGTCCCGGCCGGGGGGGCGGGGATTCTACTCTGGAGGCCCGCCCGGAAATGTGCTCCGTCCTCCTCGTCCACGGCCTTCTTGCCGATGCCCCCCTGGCGGTCCTCTTCGTGCGCGACGAGGAGCCCGGCCGCGCCGGGCGGCCGCCGGCCGTCCGCCCGCTTGCGCCCGAGGTCCTGGCGCCATGGGACCCGCGCGAGGGCGGCACCTGGTTCGGACTGTCCCGGCACGGGTTCCTGGCCGGGCTGGTCAACCGCCGCGGGGATGCGCTCCCCGAAGGGCGTGCCTCGCGCGGCCGCCTGCTTCTGGAAGCGCTGCGCGGCCGGAGCGCCGCGGAAGCGCTCCGGACCGCGCGCGACCTCTTCGCCCGCGGCTCCTACGGCGGCCTGCGCTTCTTCGCCGGCGACCCCGCGCGCCTGGCCTGGATCGATCTTGCGGTGGGGAAGGCGCCCTCCCCCGTCCAGGATCTTTCGGGCGCGGCCTGGCTGTTGCGCCACACGGTCCGCCCGGAACCCCTGTCGGAACCCTTGCGGCCCGCGAAGGGGGAAACGGCTTCCAACTGGTTCCGGCGGGCGCTTGCGCAGATCGCCGCCCACCGACCCGAGGGCGATCCCCTATGCCACCACGGCGCCGAGCACGCCTCGGTGGACACCACGCTCGCGGCCCTCGACCCGCAAGGCGACCCGCTCCTCTTCTTCCACGCCGGCGGCCCTCCCTGCGGCATTCCCCCTGGAGATCTCGGCCAAATCTTTCCAGGCCGCGTTTGAGGTGGGGTGGGGACGGAAAGGTTCCCTTGAGAAGGCCTGTGCGGGGGCGAACGACCTGGGCGGATTCGCACACCGGAAAGCGCGCTACCCGCCCTTCGGGAGGTTCCCAGAGCCGAAGCCTTTGGCATGTTTTTTGCTTTTAACTCCTCGACCCCGGGGCATCCGGGGCGGACGGCCTATCCCCCTGGGCCTGGAAAACGAACCAAAATCCACCCGGAGAACCCCGTGAAACCGATCCTTCCTTCCTTCCTGGCCCTGATTGCCGCTTCCCTGGGGCCCGTTGAGGCCCTGGCGGCCCAGCAGCAGATCTGGGTCGACGTAGGCAACCGTTTGGGACCGTGGCAGGGAACCCAAGCGGCTCCCTTTGGATCCCTGACCGACGCGATCCTCTCTTCCAACCTGCAGCCTGGAGACGTGATCAAGATCCTGGGGAACACACCTTCCTCTACACCGACGATCTCACGCAACGGACCGAGCTGCAGGAGTTCTTCCCCATCCCGTTCCCCGATGGGGTCACTTTGGAATTCGTTCCCGACGGCTCGTCCAATCCCCCGCGGGCCACGTTCGCACCGAATGGCTCCGGAGTTGGCGTGATTTGCTTTAAAATCGTAGGTGCTTTCCCGAACTCGACAGCCTTCCAAGGTCATTTCTTTACCGATCAGCCGGCCATTCCAGACCCGAATCAGGGTATCCTGATCCAGGATTTCGGGACTGGCATTCTTGTTGTTCCATCCTCCAATTCAGCCTCCCTGAACCTGGATGGAATCCGTTTTGACGGCTGCCAGACCGGTTTGAAGGTGGATGAATCCACGGGTGGGGGTTCCGTGGTCGGGACGCTCCAACGCAGCCGGGTCCTGGGATCGAGCGGGACCCTCTCGCCGACCTCCCCCCTGGTGGATCTACAAGTCATGCAAGGAAGCCACCTGGCCCTGACCCTGCAGGAGGATGTCGTCCTTCCCCAGCAGATAGATCTCATGAGCAATGGAGTCAACTTGGAGGTTCAAGATACCGGTTCCACGGCCGACCTGACCCTGCAGAACGTCACCATCCAGGGCCGCCCCGATCTTTCTCCTCCGCCTCCGCCTCCCTTTCCAAGAATCGGGGAGGCCGGCCTGAAGTTCGTTTATGGAACTGGGACTTCGGGTTCCGTGACCATCAACGACACAACCATCCAGAATGCCAACGGCGCTGGAATCTTCGGGCTGGCCGACGGAGGCCAGATCGCCCTTAATGGAAGCGGGAACCGGGTTCTCAACAACGGAAAGCAGGCTCCTTCCGGCCAGCCCGGCTTCGGGATTACCTTTTCCCGTTCCGGGATGATGCTGGTGCTTAACGAGACCGGTGGCTGGAATCCCGTCAATTTCCAGGATTCCTGGTTCAATGGAAACAAGGTCCACGGGGCCCACCTGCTTGGAAAAAGTGATGATACCCAGATTGATCAGTTCGCGAACGTCGAGTTCATCATGTGCCAGTTCAAGGACAACGGCAAGAATGCTCCCACAGGTCCTTTTCCCTTCAACGGCCAGGGACATGGATTCTTCTCGGACCAGAAGGATGTGGAGCTGCACGCCTTGTTCCGGAGGTCACGCTTCACGGGCAACGGGACCTGCGGCCTGCGCCTCGATTTTGGGGACTCCCTGGCGGAGCGGAACCATACCTTGGGCATCTCCAATTCCGTTTTTGCGGGTAACCAGGGGAAGAATTCCCAAGATCTGATAAACCAGAGCGATATCAACCCTCTGACGGTGATTTCGGAGTCGATCCAGGACAAGATCGAGATCCAGCTTGCTCAATTGACCATTTCCGACAATCCTACTCCTTATTCCGTCAGTATTGTGGACAAGGCGAACAACATGCCGGATCGTTTGTGGCGGCTTGCCTCCCAGGCGCGCAACTGCATTTTCGACGGAAACGGGCGGGATCTTGGGCTCGGAAAAGTGGATGCGGCGTTCTTCCCTCTTCCTTCGGCGACATGCCCTTCCTCCACCGATCTCTGGTGTTTGTTTTCCGCAAGCACGATGCGTTGCGTCCTGGGGGACCAGGGGCTTTCCGCAGGCCAGATGGCCTTTTACGACGCCCTGGTGTCGAACCCCAACAACGACGTCATCGACAACGCGGAGCTTCTTGACCTCCAGCTCTGGCAGGACCTCGGCTTGGTGTTTCCCGCCCAGAACCAGATCCTGGACAAGGGTGTGGACATGACAAACCCTTCGGACAGCCTGGACTTTCGCGGTGCCCCAAGGTTGTTCGACGATCCCAACATCTCTAATGCTTCCATGCAGTCTGGGAAAGACATCGGGGCCTTCGAAAAGCAGGCGAACGAGTGAGGTTGGAATCATGAAGAAAAGCATTCTTTTCGTTCTTGCCTTCTCGATGGGGGCTTCCCTGATCTACTCCCAGAACGTGGGCGGAGTCTGGGAGCTTCGGAACAGGATCACCGGGCGACAGTTTGGTGCACGTGTGCCTGCTGCGTTTGGGACATCTTTGGCGACCGTCGGAGATCTGGACGGTGATGGGGTCGGGGACCTGGCGATTGCATCCACTAAATTTCCTGGAACCCCGTTTATCGGGCCGGGTGCGGTCTTCCTCTTTTCGGGTGCCGATCATTCATTCCTTCGGAGGCTGGATCCAGTCCCTGGAGGAAACCGGAATACTGGATTCGGCTTCAGCATGGAGAATGCAGGCGACGTCAACGGAGATGGGTTCGACGATCTTCTCGTCGGTGCTCCCTCGAGCAGCCCTGGTCCGCCCTCCTCCATTTCCAGTTCCGGGGCCGCCTTCCTCTACTCCGGTTCGGATGGCGCCTTGCTCTGGAAGCTGGAAGGTGTGGAAGAATACGAACAGCTGGGTGCTTCTGTATCGGGAGTCGGTGATCTGGATGGGGATGGTCTTCCGGACGTGGCTGTGGGGGACAGTCTGTCGGCGGCTCCCGATCCCCTCCACCCAGGAAGGGTTCTCCTGCTACGGGGCTTCGACGGGACACCCATCCGAGTGCTTCAAGGAACGGTCTTGGGGGACGATTTCGGCCTTTCTGTAGCTGGTCCAGGAGATCTGGATGGCGACGGCTGGCCGGATATCCTTGTGGGAGTACCGACAGTAAGGGTTTTCGGAGATCGGTTCGGAAAAGTTCTTCTTTTCTCGGGCCGGGATGGAACACTTCTCCGGGAGTTCGTGGCTCTCGGGGCCGGGGCCACAAAGTCGGGTTTCGGTGAATATTTGAAGGTGATCGGGGATCTGGATGGGGATGGGATTGCGGAATGGGGGAGTTGGGTCCTCAACTTTACGGACGAGTTCCAGCCCGATTTCGTGGACCTGTTTGATGGAGCCTCCGGAACCCTGATCGCCGAGATCCAGGGCTTCGATCCCGGCGAGTTGTTCGGATTCAACGCCATTTCGGAGGCCCGAGATGCGAATGGGGATGGGATTGCGGACCTTCTGATCGGAGCTTTCCTTGGAAAAGTCCCGGGAGTCGGCCGGCCGGGAGCGGCCTACCTCTACTCCACTTCGGATTTCCATTTGATCCATCGCTTTCATGCGATTGAACCCGATGATTCTGGGCAATTCGGGTGGGCCGTTCTTCTTGCGCCCGGCCTGGCCGGCGATGGGCGTTCCGAAGTGGTTGTCGGGGCTCCGCTTGCCAGGGTCGGTGACGAGTCTGGCGTCGGCGATGTCCAGTTCTTCCGATTCTCTCCCGGCCTCGAGGCCGATGCCACGCGCATCTCGGCTTCGGCGGGAGGGACCGTGCACTTCGACCTCGACTTCCCCGACAGCGAGTCGGGGTTCCGCTACGGGCTGCTCCTCTCGCTGGGGACCGGGCCCACGACCGTGCAAGGGGTCCGGATTCCCTTGAGCAAGGACCGCTGGTTCCGGCGCTCGCTGGAGCAGAGGGCGCCCGCCTTCTTCACGCCCGCCTTCGGGAGGCTCGATCCCCTGGGCGACGCGCAGGTGGTCTACAGCCCGCCTCCCGGCGCCCTGATCAAGCAGATCGGCCGCACCTTCCATCTGGCCGCGGTCACTCGCGACACCAACCGCCGCTTGAGCGTCTCCTCGGTCGAGGTGCCGCTCACCATCGACCCGTAGGGCCGGTCGCAGATCAGTCGCCGGCGGCGTCGCCGCCGGTGAGGCGCGTCAGGTTGTTGCGCGCGTCGCGCAGGGCGGTCTGGATGCGCACCTTCTCGCCGGTGGAAAGCCCCTCGGGCGCGGCCAGGATCTCCTCCGCGCGCGCGATCGCCTTGCGGTAGAGATCGGCGGCCCGCGCAGAATCCTTCTTCAGGTTGTACTGCAGGATCACCGCCAGGTCGTTCATGATCTGCGGGTCGTCCGGACTCAAGCGCAGCGCCGCCTCGTAGGCCTTGAGGGCCTCCTCCGCCCGCCCGCCGTCGCGGCAGAAGAGCGCGAAGTTGTTCCAGGCCGCCACGTCCTCGGGCCGCGCCTGGGCGACCAGCCGCGCCAGCTCGTAGGCGCTCTCGAAGTCCCGTCCCTGGTAGGCGATCCCGCCCAGCCAGATGAACTTGCGCACCTGCGCCTCGCCGTGGTCCGCCGCCGTGCGGATCGACTGCAGGAGATTGGGCCCGAAGAGCTTCACGTAGTGCGCCCAGGCCGCGGCCGCCTCGAGGTAGGCCTTGGCCGCCGCGGGCGCCATCGCGGTGCCGCCCTTCTCCTTCTGGATGCGCTGTCCCTCGGCGATGGCCCCCTCTCCCAGGTACCACCAGACGTTGCCGAAATCGGGGTTGAGTTCGAGCGCGCGCTGGAAGTGCTTGCGCGCCTGCCTCCAGAGCCGCGGCACGGCGTTGTATTCGGCCAGGGCTTGATACCAGCGCAGCAGCGCGGTTTCGCCGGCGCTCTTGATGCGCTCCTCGAGCAGCTCCGAACCGGGCTTGCCCGGCAGCCAGGCCACCATGGCGTTGAGATCGACCTCGTCCGGACTGCGCTTCAGGGCCTCGCGCCAGGCCTCCTGGGCGGCGGGGAGGTCCTTCGCCAGGACCTTGATCTCCCCGAAGCGCACCGCCGCCGTCCCGCTTTCGGGGTGGTCGTCCATTGCCTTGCGGTAGGCCCGCTCCGCCGCGGCCAGGGCGGCGTCCGATTTCCCCTCCAGCCCCTCCACCTCGTGGAAGCGCGCGGTGAGCGCGCGGCCGAGCTGCAGTTCGAGCGGGAGCGCGTCCGCGTGGACGGAAAGCCCCTTCTTCAACGCGCGCAGCGCGTTCTGGACGTCGTTGGCGTTGAGCAACGCCTCGGACCAGTTCACGAAGACCGCCGGCGAGGCGTCCGTGCTTCCCGCGGCCTTCTCGAGCAGGCCGGCCGCCTGGTTGAAGGCGTCCACGGCGTCGAGGGCCTTCAAGGCGCCCGAAGCGGCCTTGGCCTCGGTCGCGTGAAGAAGATAGGCGCCGCGCGCCCCCAGCACGCGAGGGTCGTTCTTCTCCGCGCCGGCCTGCTTGTCGAGAAGCGCCAGAGCCTCTTCGAAACGGTTCTGGTCGGCCAGCGCCTGCGCGGTTTCGAGGGTCTGCTGGAGGCCGCCGGCTTGAAAGAGGATCAGGGTCAGGAGGGTGGGGATCATTACGAATCCTTCTTTTCGTCCTGCGGGGATTCCGCAGGAGGGGTCTTCAGGTCTTCCAGCACGCGCCGCAGGCGGAGGACGCCGCCGCGGGCCTTGTAGGGGTAGTATTTGACGCTCTCGTCGAGGTAGCCTTCCGCCCGGTCGGCCTGCCTGCGGCGCACGAGATCGAGGTAGGCCAGGTTCTCCCAGGCGTCGCCCACGGCCTCTTCCAGGGCGTGGCGTTTCTCTTCGGTAACGTTTTCGGGCAATTCCTTCAGCTTTGCAGTGCCGATGCGGATGGCCTTATGCAATTCCCGTTCCGCCTCCGGGAAGAGCTTCTCGTCGGGCAGGTAATAGACCGCGATCAGGGCGCGGTCGTTGATCAGGCGCGGATCCTCCGGGCTCAAGGCCACCGCCCGGGTGTAGGCCTCCCACGACTGCTGGAAGAGGCGCGCCGCGGCGTCCGCGTCCTTGCGTTTTTGGGCGTCCACCCCCAGTTCCCGGCAGACGAAGCCCAGGTTGTTCTCCCAGTCGGGGTTGCCGGCGGCCGCGGCGGTGACGCGCGTCAGGAAGGCCCGCGCCTTCTCCATCTCCGCGAGGGACTGGGCCTTGAAGTCGTCGTCCACGACCGCGTAGATCCCCAGCGCGAGCGTTCCGGGATCGGCCTTCTCCTCGAGCAGGGCGGGATCCTTCTCCAGGGCGGTCAGGAAGGCCTCCGCGGCCTCGTCCACGCGGCCCTCCTCGCGCAGGGTCCAGCCGCGCGCGGTGCGCACCAGGTGCAGCCACTGGCGGCAGGTCTCCGCGTAGCGCGGCTCCAGCTTCTGGGTGCGCAGAAAGGCCTTTTCGGCCGCATCGAGCGCCTCCTCCGCGGCAGGAAGGTCGCCCAGGGCGCGTTTGGCCTGGTGGCGGCGGTAGTGCGCTTCCCCCAGATACCAGAGGATGGCGGCGTCTTTCGGCACCGCCTCGTGGACCGCTTCGAGGTCGGCGACGGCCGCGTTGGGGTCGTTCGCATCGAGGTTCTTGAGGCGCGCGATCCATTCTTGGGACTCGGGATGCTGTTCGAGAGCCTTCACGAGCACCGTGCGCGCGTCGCGCGGCCGCTTCACCCAGGCCAGCAGATCGGCCAGCGGCACCACCGCCGAGAGGCGCCCCCCGGCCCAGGCCGCCCGCAGGGCACGCTCCCCCTGGCGCGCCGCACCCGGCGCCGGCTTCCCGGCCTGGAGCGCCTGGATGGTCACGGCCAGGCCCGCGCGCCCGATCTCCTCGAGCAGCGCGGGATCGCCCTGCTCTTCGCTCCCCAGTCTGCGGATGACCTCCTCAGCCGCCTTCCAGGCGCCCGCGGAGTCCCCGGCGGCCCGCAGCGCGCGCGCCAGCCCGGCCGGCGGGGCGGGATCCGCGGGCCGGAGCTCGCCGGCCTTGCGGAAGGCGTTGGCGGCGTCGGCATGCAGCCCCTCGATCAGCCCGGGATCGCCTCCGCCCTGCGAAAGGACCTGGCTGGCGAAGGCCAGGTTGTCCTCGCCGAAAAGCATCCAGGCGGCGGCCTCTTCGGGAAACCGGACGCGCCGCTTGTCCAGCATGTTGAGCGCCCCTTCCAGGTCCCCGGCATCCCCCGCAGCCCGGATCTCCGCGAGCGTGGGCACCGGGGGGGGCGCGGTTCCCTGGGCCGCCGGGGCTTTCCCTCCTGGAGGAATCCCGGCGTTTTCGGCACGATGATGGAGCTGGCAGCCCCATGCAGAAACCAGAAGCAGAAGCAGAGCCCTTTCCGCCCGGCGGATTTCCAAGCGGAAACCGGTCAGCATCGGCGTCATTATAGGGGCCCCCATGGCCCCCCTTCCGATCCCGAGAGTCTGGCGCCGGGCGGCCGAAGCCGCCCTGCTCGTGGTGCTTTCCGGTCTGCTCATGGGTGGAAACTGTACCGGCAACGCGGGGGCGATTTTCGATCCGAATCCTCCCGACACCGGAGGAGGGGGCGGCGGGGGGGGAGGCGGCAAACCGGGGCCCGGTCCCGCGGCGGCTCCGGTCGAGGGCGCCCTGATCCTGGCCGGCCGCCCCTTCCGGGTGGCGACCGCTCCGGCCAACGGCGCCAAGGATGTGGACGTCCACGCCGTGGTGATGGTCTGGTTCAGCGAAAGCCTGAATGCCAGCACCTTGAACGTTGCCAGCCTCGGCCTGCGGATCCGCGGGACCACCACCTCCATCGGGCTCGCCCTGCGGACTTTCGTGGCCGACCGCTGCGTGGCTCTCGTGCCCAACTCCAATCTCCAGACCGACACCGTCTACGAGATCTTTGCCACCACCGACGTGCTCGACCTGGACGGCGGCCGGCTCAAGATCCCCAAGAAGGGTTTCCTGGCCGCCTTCAGAACCGCGGCCGCGGCCCAGGGAGTGGCCCCGCGGGTGCTGGGGTTCTTTCCGCCAGCGGGCTCGACCGACGTGCCCAACGACCGCTCCGTCCTGCTGGCTTTTTCGAAGCCGGTCGATTTCACCACCGTCTCGGGAGCGGTGACCCTCACCAACAACACCACCATGGCGCCCGGCAGCTTCGATGTCGCCCAGGGCAGCCAGGGGAACCGCATCGTCGAGTTCCCGCACCTCGGGGACGGCAACGACCTGGGCGCCTCCATGGAGGTGATGGTCGACACCACGATCACCGACACCGAGTTCAATCCTCTCAACCTGGAGGCGGCCTTCCAAAGCAGCTGGACGACGCTCGCCTTCGGGAGGCCCTCCTCTCTCCAGGTGATCGATCCGGCCGGGGCGGTCAATCTCGGCAATCTGACCGGGTTCCTGACCGAAGCCGTGCTTCCCCAGGCCCTCCAGAGCGGCGACACCGTCCATCTCCAGGTCCACGAGTCGGTCGGGGACAAGAGGGTGCTCGACACCTTCACGACCCCGGGCGGAACGATGGCCGACTTCTCCACCGATCTCTCCGACGGCAAGGGCCAGCCCTTCCTGGCCGACGGCACCCTCATCCTGGGAGCCTTCCTGGAGCGCAACGGCAGGCGTTCCACGACCCGCGTGATCCTCAACGTGATCCAGGACACCATCCGGCCGGGGCTTCTCCGCTTCGGGCCGCCGGACGGCTCCCTGGCCAGCCGCTTCGTGACCGATGTGCCCGAGTTGCGGCCCTACGGCATCGCCACCGAACCCGTCACCAAGGTCCTGGCCGAGTTCCCCATCGGAGGGGCCGCTTTGCTGCGCACGGTTACCCAGGGCGATCCCAACTCCTTTTTCCTGGGGCCGGTCTTTTCGGCAGCCGCCTCGCCCGGGGAAGGTCCCTTCGATTTCAACGTGCTCCTTTCCGACGCCGCTGGAAACGACATGCAGGTGCCGGTGACCGGATCGGCCCTCTTCCGGGGATTCCTCGGGGATCAGCCCCTGACCGGCGGTCCCCTGCGGGTGGTGGCCTTCAACCGGCGTTCCCTGGACCCCGTGGTGGGCGCCACGGTCTGGGTGGAGAGCTTTGGGGGCGCCGATCCGGAAGAAAAGGGGACCACCGGCTCCGACGGCGCGGTGACCTTCCTGGCACGCACCGGCCCGCAGACGATCACGGTCTCGGCCCCGGGGTTCACCGCGGCCACGCTGGTGGGGGTCGACACGGACCTGATCTCCCTGCCGCTGAGGGAAGCCGATCCCGTCTTCCAGTCCATCTCGCCCATCGTCACCGGAGTCGCGGGGGGGACCGCCCGCCTGGCAAGCCCCCTGATTCAGGACCAGGACGGCGTCGACCGGCCCGACGGGCTGTTCGATGCCAGCGTCCCGATCGCCTCCGGCTCCATCTTCGTCCGTCCCGACCGGCCGGGATGGTTCGCGACCTTCCACGACGTGCAGCCCTTCGATCCGGGCCCCAATCGCTATTACGAACTCTTCGGGCTCGATCCCCGCGCCATGATCGCCCCCAGCGATCCCGCCCGGCCGCGGGTCTCGCCCCTTCTCGCTCTGGCCTCCACCACCAACGTCTCGGGCAGCAACTTCGATTTCATCTACCTCATCAGTCCCCTGGCCAAGGGGACCGGATTCCAGCTTCCACCGCTGGAGTCGACCGCCTCGGCCCTGATGGTGATTCCCGGCCTTGACGGGCCCGCCTCGGTGGGGGCGGGCTCCCTCTCCCTGCCCAAGGCGGAGGTCGAGGTGGAGCAGCTCCTCCACGACCGGGCCGCGCTGGAAGGAGCGCCGACCGGCACAGTGGAACTCCAGGTCTTCGCGCGCGACCAGGACGGCGACCGCGCCCTGGGGCGTCTTCCGGTGGTCTACGAGGCCAGCCCGGCGGCCGTGCCGCTCAACCTGCCGGACATTCCAGTGGTCGGGACCCAGACCGGCGGGCCCTTCGCGGGCCTGTCGCTCACCTTCACCCCCTCCTTGGGGGCCGGTCCGGGCTACTACCGCCTGATTCTCGAGGACACCGCATCCGTGCCCGCCCAGTGGGATCTCTGGGTGCCGGCCTCGGTGGGGGCGGCCGGAAGCCTGGCCCTGCCGGCCCTGATGGGCGGCCTGCCCCCGCTGCTCACCGGGCCCGGCACGGGCTGGACCCTGCGCTGCGAGGCTTACGGCATGCCTCCGGGCTTTCTCGAGACGGGCTTCTTCTTTACGCAGCTCCTCCGCGATAACCTCAGCTGGGCTTCCGCCGTGTCCAGCCCGGCCTTCGAGGTCGATTGACCCCTCCAACCCATGCGTTCCCTCACGCTTCTCCTCTTTCCCTGCCTCCTGGCTCCGGCCTGCTCCACTCCCGGATCCGCCGCGGGCCGGGAGGCCTCCCCCGTGGCGACATCCCCGGCGGTTCCCGCCGCCCAGGTGCCCGCCAACGTGGCGGTCCTCGCCATCGAGGACGCCACCCCCGCCCACCTGGTCCCGGTCCAGGACCTGCGCCGGGAGGTTGTCCGGCTGCTTCTCGACCGGGGCTTCACCCCCCTGGCGCGCGACTTCGTCGATGCCCGCACGCGGGATCTCGAGGACCAGGGTGCCGTGCCCGCCTCGGCTCTGCGGCTGGAGGGGACCGGGGTGCTGGGCATCCGGGTCCATCTCTGGCGCGACCGGGAGGCGGAGAACCAGGGACGGCTGACCACCGAGCTGGAGGCCGATTTCTTCGGGGAGCAGGGCCGCTTGATCCGGCATGTGCGGATGCCGCTCGACCTGCGGCTCGATGCGCGGACCTTCTCCTCGCTGGGGCCGGCCTCGCGGCGCCGGCGGCTGACCGAAATGGCTCTCGGGGAGCTGCTTTCCCGCTTCCCCGGGCCTCCTCCGCTCTGATCCTTGCCCCCAGCCGCGGGGAGGGGGGTGCCGGGCCTCCCCGCACGCTATACTCCCGCGACCCTTTTCCCGGGATCCTCCCCGGGAATCCGGGCGGCTGGGGCCGAATCGCGGTCCCCGGACGGATCAAGAGGAGGTTCGATGTCCGTCACCAAGGAAGAAAAAGTCTCGATCATCCAGGAATTTGCCCGCACTCCGGGCGATACCGGGTCCGTGGAAGTCCAGGTCGCCGTGCTGACCGCGCGGGTCCGGAATCTGACCCGGCACCTGCAGAAGCATCGCAAGGACGTCGCCACCCGGCGCGGCCTTTTGAGCCTGGTCGCCCAGCGAACCAGCTTGCTGAAATACCTCAAGCGGAATGACAACGGGCGCTACCGGGCTCTCATCGAGCGCCTCGGGTTGAGAGGCTGACCCCTTGCGGGGAATCTCTCCAGGTCCCTTCACGGAACGGGCACCCCGGCTTTCGGGCGCCCTGCTTCCCGGGGGAAGGCGGCGTTTTCTTCCGGACCAACACAGCGGAGCCGACAGACTGCGCTCCATCGGCTCAAGCTGCCAAGCGGTAGAAAAGAGCGCAAACAAGCAACACAAAGCAAAGAACAGAAACAAGGAATGACCCTTTCTCAAAACACGAAAACCCAGTCCGTCTCCCGTGAAATCGGCGGACGCACGCTGACGATCGAAAGCGGGTGGATGG
This sequence comes from uncultured Planctomycetales bacterium, assembly GCA_964591365.1. Lineage (GTDB taxonomy): Bacteria > Planctomycetota > UBA1135 > UBA1135 > UBA1135 > CAZQAP01. Next base: position 11,240 of record CAZQAP010000024.1, on the reverse strand, counting down.
CCAAGCAGGCCTCCGGCGCCGTGGTCGTCACCTTTGGCGAGACCGCGGTGCTCTCCGCGGTCGTCAACGGGGGGCCCCGCGACCTCCCCTTCTTCCCTTTGACGGTGGATTACCGCGAAAAGACGTTCGCCGCCGGCAAGATTCCCGGCGGATTCTTCCGGCGGGAAGGACGGCCCACCACCAAGGAGATCCTCGCCATGCGCATGACGGACCGCTCCGTGCGGCCCATGTTCGCGGAAGGCTTCCGCAACGAGGTCCAGATCATGAGTTCGGTGCTCTCCTACGACCAGGAGAACGAGCCCGAAGCCCTTTCGATGATCGGAGCCTTTGCGGCGCTGCATCTCTCCGAGATCCCCTTCCTGGGGCCCATGGGGGCCGTCCGGCTGGGATGGGTGGACGGGAACGTCCTCATCAATCCGACCCACACGATCCTCCAGGATCCCAAGAACCGCCTCGACCTGATCCTGGCGGCCACCCCCGATGCCATCGCCATGGTCGAAGCCGGAGCCGGGGAGATCCCCGAAGAGGAGGTCCTCAAAGCTCTGCAGGCGGGGCATGAAGTCTGCCGCACGATCTGCGAAATGTGCGTGGAGCTGCGCGGCAAGGTGGACGCGCCTCCCAAGGTGGAGGCGGTCCCCCCCGAACCCGACCGGGAAATGGAAGCCCGCATCCTGGAAACCCTGCCCGAGGCCCGCTTCCGGGAGGTCCTGCTCACCCAGGGCAAGCACGCCCGCCAGGCGGCCCGCGAAAGTCTGCGCGAGGAGGCCTTCGCCGCCCTGGCGCCCGCAGGGGAGACCCCGGAGGCCCTGGAGACCCGCGAGCGGGTCAAGGCGGCCTTCAAGGAGGTCGCCAACCGGACCGAACGCAAGATGATCTCGGAAGGCCAGCGCACCGACGGCCGGGACACCCGCACCGTCCGGCCCATCACCATCGAGGCCGGGCTCCTGCCCCGGGTGCACGGTTCGGCCCTCTTCACCCGCGGAGAGACCCAGGCGCTGGTCACCGCCACCTTGGGAACCGCCGACGACGAACAGATCATCGACGGCCTGCACAGCGAGGATGAGCGCCGGCGCTTCCTCCTGCACTACAACTTCCCGCCCTTCTGCGTGGGCGAGGCGCGGCCGATCCGGGGCACCTCGCGGCGCGAGTACGGCCACGGGGCCCTGGCGGAACGGGCCCTGCTTCCGGTCCTTCCCGCGCATGAGGATTTCCCCTACACCCTGCGGATCGTTTCCGACATCCTGGAATCGAACGGCTCTTCCTCGATGGCCACCGTCTGCGGCGGTTCCCTGGCCCTGATGGATGCGGGGGTGCCGATGCGCGCCCCGGTCGCGGGAATCGCCATGGGGCTCGTCCAGGAGGGGGACAATACGGTTGTCCTGACCGACATCCTGGGCTCCGAGGATCACCACGGCGACATGGACTTCAAGGTGGCCGGAACCCGCGAAGGGATCACCGCGCTCCAGATGGACATCAAGATCAAGGGGCTGAAGTGGAGCATCCTCTCCCAGGCCCTGGATCAGGCCCGGGAGGGCCGCATGTTCATCCTCGACCGGATGGCCGAGGTGCTGGACAAACCGCGCCCCGAACTGTCCGCCCACGCTCCGATCAACACCATGATCATGATCCCCAAGGAGAAGATCGGATTCCTGATCGGGCCGAAGGGGGCCAACATCCGCAAGCTCCAGGAGGACTACCAGGTCAACATCTCCGTGGTCGGCGACACGGGCGAGGTCCAGGTTTCCGGAACGCCCAAGGAACGGGTGGACCGGGCCATCGAAGTGATCCAGGAAATGACCCGCCTGCTCGAACCGGGCATGCGCCTGAAGGGCAAGGTGGTCTCCATCAAGCCGTTCGGCTGTTTCGTGGACGTCGGCGGCGGCCAGGAGGGGATGTGCCACATCTCCGAACTGTCCGATCAGCGGGTCGAGGAGGTCGAGGACGTCTGCAGCTCCGGCGATGAGATGGAAGTCATCGTGGTCAACGTGGACGACAGCGGGAAGATCCGGCTCTCCCGGCGGCTGGCGCTGCTGCCGGAGGAGGAACTCCCCGCCGCCCTGGAGGCCACCCGGAATTCCGGGCCCCGGGGAGGCGGCGGCCGCGGGGGCCGGGACCGCGGCGGGCCGGGCCGGGGCGACCGGGGCCGCGGGGGCCGCGATCGCGGCGACCGGGGCTGGGGCGACCGGGGCCGGCGCGATTCCCACAGCCGCGGGGGACAACCCGCACACCGGGAATAAAGTCACACCTGGCTGAGGCCCTGGAAGGGAGGGTGAAGATTCGGGGGGGCGGCCTGGAGGCCGCCTCCCCGCTCCCAGGCGGCCCCCTGGAAAAAAAAGGCCAATCCTTGTGACCGGAGGGCCGTTGATTCAATAGAATCGGGGGTCTGGTCGAAAAACCCTGGAGGACCTTGGAGGAGTGAACTCGGAACTATGACTCGCTTCGCGCCGCATCTACTGCTCGTTGCCCTGGCCGCAACGGCCTGGGGCCTGGGACCCTCGGTCCAGGCAGCCGAGTCGGGCCCCGAGGCCCGGAACGCTGTTTACGATCCCATCGACGTCAAGATCGATGAGAACAAGGTCCGCTACGGGGACGTCGGCAGCTTCAGGCCCAAGCAGGGCCAGAAGGTCGGCGTGGTCCGCTCCAAGGAGGTCTACCTGGAAATCCCCGCCTACAAGACCATCCTGAAGGAGAAGGTGAAGAAGGGGACCGCCCGCTACAACCAGCTCATCAACGAAGCCACCGCAGCTTTCAAGAAAGCCCTGGCCAAGGTGGCCAACAAGGGCGGGCTGGCGCTCATCGTGGAGGAGGGCGGGATCCAGGGGTACCCCACGACCGACGTCACGCATAATGTGATCCGGGCGCTCCCCGGGTAAAACCGGTCCTTTCCCTGCGCCCCCTCCCTCCCGGGTTCCTTTCCACGGATGGAGGTCGGGGCGTACCTTGGGAGGCAGGATGGCCTCTCTTTCCCCCCCTCTGGCCATGAGGTTCGCTCCGTTCCTGGTTCTCCTGGTGGGTGGATGCGCCCAGCTTTCGGGACCTCCTGCCGCTGATGACCCCATCGCCGGGCCCGGGGCCGCGGACGTGGAGGGCCCCTCCGCCCCATTCCCCCCGCAGGACTCCCCCAATTCCCTGCAGGAACGGGGCGGCACGAGTGGCGAGGACGAGGTCGTTCTCACCGGCAGCCTGCAACAGCGCTATCCCTTCCTCCGGTTCGTTCAACATCCCGACGGCGCCCTTTCCGCCCTGGTCACCATTCCGAAGGGCTACGGCGCCGATCTTCTCAAGCTGATCACTCCCTACTGCCACTGCCTGACCCGCGAGGAGAACCCGGCCAAACTGGAAATCCTGGCCGATGCCGGGCGGGCCTTCCTGGCCAAGGCCGACAAGGGCCTGGCGGGGACCGAGCCCTGGGCCTCGTCCTTCGAGATGACTGCGGTCGAGGACCTCCTCGTCGCCACGGGCACCGAGCAGGACCTCCAGGAGATCCTTGATTCCATCGATCTGCTGGTCAATGCCGCTCCCCAGATCGAGATCCAGGCCCAGATCTGGGAGGTGACCAAGTCCGACCTGTTCGAGCATGGGATCGTTCCCATCAATTCCACCACGCCCCTGGTGGTCAACCAGGGCGGCATGGGTCCGACGGGGACCGGCGGGTTCTTCCGCAACTACGGCGGGGCCTTTTCCACGGCAACCGGCCAGAACCTGGGTGGAACGACCGGCTCGGGGGGCGTTTTCCAGTTCGCCTACACCGCGAACCAGATCCAGATCCAGGCCCTGATCCAGCTTCTTTCCACCACGGAAGGGGTGGACATCATCTCCCGGCCCAGGGTGGTGGTGCGCAACGGGATCAAGGCCGACCTGACCTCGGCCGAGCAGATTCCCATCCTGGGTTCGCAGCAGGTCAGTGCCCAGGGAGTCACCTCGCAGAAGATCGAGTACAAGGATGTGGGCGTCACCCTCTTCGTGATTCCCTTCCTCCTGGGCGGGGACACCGTGCACCTCGACATCGACGCCCAGGTGAACCGGGTGGGGCGCCAGGTGGTCCTGACCAGCGACAACCAGGGCAACCCGATCTTCTCGCCCACGTTCAACAAGCGTCAGGCCAAGACGGTGGTCCAGGTCCGCAGCGGCCAGACCGTGGTGATCGGGGGCCTCAAACTGAAGGAATCCCGCGATGTGGTCGCCAAGATCCCCATCCTGGGGGACATCCCGGTCCTGAGCTGGCTCTTCTCCTCGCGCAGCGTGGAACAAGTCGATACCGAGGTGATGTTCCTGATCACCCCGATCGTGAAGTCCCGTTCCGCGACGATCTCGCCCTTCGGTCCCCTGGGCGACGTCTTCGACCCCTTCAACTGACCTTCCGGCGGCCTCGGCCGGATGGGTCCGGGAAGAATTGCGGGGTTCCTTCCGTCCAACCCGGGTGGGTTTCCCGCGATACACTGAATGGATGAACCGGCAGGGGAGGCCGCCGATGGGTTTGCAGGGCAGGAAATGCGGAAGGACCGGCGAGGAGGGGGTGATCCTCATCCTCACGCTTTTCGTGATCCTGATCTCCTATGCCCTGATGACCCAGCTCACCATCGGGACCACGGTGGCTTTTCAGGCCGTCCGGAACTCATCCAACCGGATCCGCCTGGAAGCTGCCTGCGTCAGTGCCGCCCAGGAGATCCTCGACACCTTGTCCGACGATGCCGCCGGTTCCGGCGCAGGGGCCTCCGGCGGGCTGGCCGGGAACACCCTTGGGGGGGCGGATGCCTCCGATGCGGGTGGGGCCTCGGCCGCCCCCGGCGGGGATGGAGGGGAAGATGGCGCGGAGGAGGACTCCGACTACGACTCCTGGGAGGACTCCTGGATGCGGCCCATGCGGGTTTCCATGGGAAACATCCAGATCACGACTTGGGTCCAGGATGAAAACGCGAAGTTCGACCTGCTTTCCCTGGTCGCCGCGGATGAAAAGTTCCGGGAGGAGTCCCGGAAACGCTGCACACGGATCCTCGACTATCTTCGTGAAGATTTCGACGACGACCTCAATGCCTCCGAGGCGCAACAAATCACCGATGAGATCGTGGACTGGCTGGAGGGGAAGACCCGCAGCCAGGAGTATCCCCGCCCCTTGCGCTATTCCAACCCCGAACAAGAGGAGACTGCCTTGATGTTCACGACGGAGGAACTCCTCATGCTGGAACACGTGGACAAACACCTCTATTACGATCAGATCGAACCCGGGGACAAGGAACGGATCGAGCCCGGATTGGAATCGGTCTTCACCGTCTGGACCCAGTTCGCACTCGATCCCCCGGGAGGCTCGGGCGGGGGCGGTACGGGTGCCGAAGGGGGCGAGGGGGGCGACCAGGCCCAGTCGCTCGGCGGGGGAACTCCCAAGGGAGGCAGCCTGACCTCATCGGGGGGGTCCCTGGGCAACGGCTCCGGCAGCGGGGCCGGCCAGGACAGCCAGCTTGGCAGCGGGGCCGCCTCCTCGAGCGGGGGACCGCTGGGAACCAGGATCAACATCAACACGGCCGCACGCGCCGTCCTGGAGGGCTTGATGCCTCCCGAAGAACTGCCCGGCAGGGTGGTCGAGGACATCCTCGAGTACCGCAACGAAGTGGACGAGGATGCCCTTGAGAAGAAGCAGGATCTGGATACGGACGAAGCCGACCTGGAACGGGCGCTTTACGGAGACGAGAAGCGCGAACCGAAGAAGGTCTTCAAAAGCATGGATGACCTCAACAAGATCGATTCCCTGCAGAACGGGGTGCCAACGGAAGTCCGCGACAAGTTCAACAACCTCGTGGACGTCCGCTCCGATATCTTCAGCGTTTATCTGTTCGCCCGCATTCCTCCTTCGGACTGGCGCCAGGAAAAGCGCTACGAAGAACCCCCCGGCCCGGTCCTCCGGCTTCGGGCCGTGGTGTGGCGGCGCCAGGGGGGCGATTCCTTCGTATTTCTGATGCCCTGGCAGGAAGCGCTGCGGACGCGCTGGCGCATCCCCGATTTCCAGGACGACCTCGAACCCTTCGTCCCGCCAGAGTTTTGAGAGTCGCGCGGAGTGCTTGGAGTTCGGGGCGGATCTCAAGCATGGAAAAGATCCGCAGGAGATCCAGGGCCTCTCTGCGGATGGAGGGCGTGGATCCCATGCGGGTCGCCTGGGTGAAGAGGCGGACGGTCCGGCGGCGGAGATCCCCATGCCACCCCCTGGGGTGCAAAGCGCGCACCAGGATCGTCAGCCGGACCCGCATCTCCTGACGGGTCCATCCGAGGCGGGCGGCAGCCGGGCCGAGCCGGCCTCGCGGGGGACCTTGTTCCAGGACCTTTTCCAGCAGGAGGCGGGTCTCGGGGAGAAGCTCCAGCGAGGGGAAGGAGGGCGGGGCGGGCCAGTCCGCCAGGGGGAGCGGCGCATGCCGGAGAGGCCTTTCCCACTCCCGGTAGAGGACCCTTCGCCAGGCCCGGGGCCAGGTGTTTTCCGGGTCCTCCTCCCGAACCAGCTCCAGCCAGAAGGCTCCCCGAAGCTCTACCAGGGCGGATTCGGCCTGCAGGCCGAGTCTTTTCAGAGAGGGGGTCCAATAACGGCGAAGATTCTGGAGCAGAACCGGGTGAAGATCCTCCAGCAAGGCGTTCAGGTCGGGAAAAGCGCGGGGGGCCACCCATTCTTCCTGGCGATTTTCGTGCCAGCCACGGCCTGATCCCCGGAATCGTCCGTAAGTTCCGCGAGGGCCCGGGGTTGGAAACTTCTCCAGGTTTTGAGACAGGAGGGACGCCGGCGAGCCCGCTCTTGAACCGGAGCGAAGTTGCGGGAGAATGGTCCGCTCTCTGAGCAGGTGTGCGGCAGGGAAACTGTTCAATCATGCCTTCCACGGCCATCATCGGTCTCCAGTGGGGAGACGAAGGCAAAGGAAAGGTCATCGACAGCCTGGCTGCCGAGGCTGATGTGGTGGTCCGCTACGCGGGGGGGAACAATGCCGGACACACGGTCGTGGTGGACGGAGAAAAATACGTCCTCCACCTCCTCCCGGGCGGCGTGCTCCATCCCCAGGCCCTGAACCTGATCGGGCGCGGAGTGGTGGTCAGCCTGGAGCATCTCGCCCAGGAGGTGGACGGACTGGGAGCCCGCGGGATCGAGGTCATGGGCCGCCTGCGCCTGGATGCCCGCGCCCACGTGATCTTCCCTTTCCATCGCCATCTCGACCGCCTGGCCGAACGGTGGAAGGGGGAGGGGCGCATCGGGACCACCGGCCGGGGGATCGGCCCCGCCTACGCCGACAAGGTGGCCCGCACGGGAATCCGGGTGGTCGACATCCTCTCCCCCGGGCATTTCGAGAAGCGGCTGCGGGCGATCCTGGCCGAAAAGAACGCCTTCATCTCGCAGGTCTACGGCGACGAACCCGAGCCCCAGGACCTCCTTTTCGAGGAGTCCCGCGCCTTCGCCGAGAGGTTTCGGGACCACATCGTGGACGGGGGGGCCCTCCTTCAGGAGGCCTATCGGAAGGGGGAAAGGATCCTTTTTGAAGGCGCCCAGGGGGCCATGCTCGACCTGGACGCCGGCACCTACCCCTTCGTAACCTCCTCCTGGACCGGTTCCGCGGGGATAGCTGGCGGTACCGGCTTTCCCGGCAAGTCCTTGGACCGCACCCTGGCGGTGGCCAAGGCGTACACCACCCGGGTCGGGGAAGGCCCCCTGCCCACGGAGCAGACGGGTTCCCTGGGGGAACGGATCCGGGAGGCGGGCCACGAATACGGGGCTACGACAGGGCGCCCGCGGCGCTGCGGCTGGTTCGACGCCCTGGCGGCCCGCTACGCCATCGACTTCAACGGGGTGGACGGGCTGATCCTGACCAACCTGGATGTCCTGACCGGATTCGACCCGGTCCGGGTGGCTGTGGGCTACCGCCGGGAGGGAAGGATCGTCGAGAAATACCCCTCCCAATTGGGGGTCCTGGACGGATTCACGGTGATCTACGAAGATCTACCCGGCTGGAAGGAGGACATCACCGGATGCGCCCGCTTCCAGGATCTCCCTTCCAGGGCCCGGGACTATGTCTCCTTCCTCGAGGAGCGGTTGAAGGTTCCCGTGGAAAGGGTCTCCGTCGGACCCGGGCGGGGACAATGGCTGGTGGGAAGAAACGGCAGAATGACGCTGTGGCCCGAGAACTGAAACCCGACTTTCCGGTCCCCCGGCACGTCGCCATCATCATGGATGGCAACGGCCGCTGGGCGCTGGGCTCGGGGTTTCCCCGCATCCGGGGGCACGAAAACGGTGTGGAAGCGGTGCGCGACACCACCGAGGCCGCCACCGCCTGGGGGATCGAGCATCTGACCCTCTACGCCTTCTCGGTGGAGAACTGGCAGAGGCCTCGTCGGGAAACCAAGGCCCTGATGCGGCTCCTTCAGCGCTTTCTTCTTCAGGAACTGGACACCCTGCAGGAGAATGGCGTGCGGCTGCAGGGGTTCGGCCGCCTGGTGGACCTGCCGGAGGAAGTCCGCCAGACCCTCCTCGAAGTCGAGGAGAAGACGGCTGCGGGAACCGCCATGACGCTGCGCCTGGCTCTTTCCTATGGCGGGCGCCAGGAACTGGTTGATGCCGCCCGCCGGATGGCCCGGGCCGTGTCGGCCGGCAACCTTTCCCCCGAGGAGATCGACACCGGGACCTTCGGGGACTGGCTCTACGATCCCGCCATGCCCGATCCGGACCTGATCATCCGGACCGCGGGAGAGCAGCGCATGTCGAACTTCCTCCTCTGGGAAGCCAGCTATGCCGAGTTCTTCACCACTCCGGTCCTCTGGCCCGATTTCCGGCGCGAACATCTCTACCAGGCCTTGCAGGAGTACCACCGCCGGGTGCGGAAGTTCGGGCGGGTCCTCGCCAGCGATCCCGCTGTTCCGTCGGCGGATTGATTGCGGCATGGGGGTCGTCATCACCCGGCTCGGCCTCGGTTCGGGGATCGTGGCCCTGGTTGCAGGCCTCTTCTGGGTGGACCTCCGCCTGGTTCCCTACCTGCCGCTGGCCTTTCTTCTCGCTGCCCTCGCCCTGGGGGCCCAGGCCGAACTCTACCGGATGCTGAAAAGCGCCGGCATGCTGGTGGCTCCCCGGCTGGGGCTGCTCGCGGGGGCCTACTACCTCGCCACGCGCATCGCGCCCGGAGTGGAATGGAGCTTCACCCACGCCACCCCCTTGCCCCAGCCTCAGGCGAGCTTCGACGCCGGCGCCCACCTGGCCGTGGCGGTGGTTCTTGCGCTCGTGGTCGGCGTGCTGCGGCGGCGGGTGGAGGGTTTTCCCCAGCGGATGGGAACGACCCTCGTGGGCCTGCTGGTGGTTCCCTTCCTTCTGGGCTACACGATCGAGATCCGCTATCTCCCGGAGGGCTGGGCCTGGGTCGTGTTCCTGGTGGCGGTGGCCAAGGTGGGCGACAGCGCGGCCTTCTTCCTGGGACGCGCCTTCGGCCGCCGCAAGTTGATCCCCGAAGTGAGTCCGGGGAAATCGTGGGAAGGGGCCGCCGGATCCCTGGGCGGCAGCCTGCTGGCCGGCTGGCTGGTGGGGCGCCTGGCCTTCTCGCAGCCGTTGCCCTGGGACCTCTGGCTGGTGGCTTCCCTGGCGGTCAATCTTGGCGCTCAGTTCGGCGACCTGGGCGAGAGTCTTCTCAAACGCGGTTGCGGAACCAAGGATTCAGCCCGCCTGCTGCCCGCTTTCGGGGGCGTGTTCGACCTCGTGGACTCGTTCCTGATCGCGGGTCCGGTTCTTCGGCTTCTGCTGGCGGTCTGGCCGGGGAGCCTGGCTTGAAGGTAGCCTGCAGGCCGTGGAAGCCCGCCTTCCCCTCCTGACCCTGGAAGAGGAGCGCCAGCTCTTCGGGCCCTATGACCGCAATGCCCGCCGCGCGCTGGAGCGCTTCGGGGTGCGCTGGCTGGCGCGGGAAGGCGTGCTGCGGATCCAGGGGCCCGAACAGGCGGTGGCTCTCCTGGCTTCGCGGCTGGGAGCGCTGCTCGAGAAGATCCGTTTGGGTGAAGAGATGACCCAGGCCGGGATCGAGACGGCTCTCTTCGAGGACGGAATCTCGGAGGGGAATGCCGGGACGATCTGGTCCCCCCCCTCTCCGAGGCGCGCGGGGAGAAGCGGCATGCCTCAGCCGCGCACCGAAGCCCAGAAGCGCTACCAGGAGGCGATGGAGAAGGAAGATCTCATCTTCGCCGACGGGCCCTCGGGAACCGGAAAGACCTTCCTTGCGGTGGCTGCCGCCGTGCGCCAGCTCCAGCAGGACCGGGTCCGTCGCCTGGTTCTCACTCGCCCGGCCGTGGAGGCCGGCGAGCGGCTCGGATTTCTGCCCGGCGATTTCGAAGCCAAGGTCGATCCTTATCTGCGTCCGCTCTACGACGCCCTGCACGATTGCCTGGGGCCCGCCGGTGCGCGCCGCTTCAAGGATCTGGAGGTGGTGGAGATTGCTCCCCTGGCCTTCATGCGCGGCCGCACTCTCAACCATGCCTTCGTCATCCTGGACGAGGCCCAAAACGCCACGGCCGCCCAGCTGAAGATGTTCCTGACCCGGCTGGGGGAAGGAACCCGGGCGGTGGTCACGGGGGACCGGACCCAGACCGACCTCGAGGAAGGGCGCACCGGACTGGCGGGCGCCATCCGCAGGCTGGAGGGGGTCCGGGGGGTCGCCGTGATCCGTTTCGGCCGGGAGGACATCCAGCGCAGCCCCCTGGTCCAGCGGATCGTGGAGGCCTACGGAGAGGATCCCTGACCCCGCCCCGGCTTTCCCGGCCTGCGGGTCCACGCATCCTGTGTTCGCAGCTTCCCCGCTTCCCCGGTCTGAACCGGGCCCGGATCGGTGCGGCTCTCCTAAGGGTCTGGGAGCTCTATGGCGGGCCCCCCGGGGCCGCCGTGGAAATCGCCTTCCTGGAATCCCGGGAGCACACGGATCGCCACGAGCGGTTCCTGGGAGATCCCTCGGAAACCGACGTCCTGGCCTTCGAGTATGGCGATGGGGATCTTTTCGGAGAGATCCTGATCAATGCGGATCTCTGCCGGCGCGAAGCGGTTTCCCGGGGTGAGGATCCGGTTCGGGAAGCCCTCCTCTATGCCGTCCACGGCGCTCTTCATCTGCTCGGATTCCGGGACGGAGACCGGATTGCGCAGGCGGAAATGCGTGCCGCGGAAGCACGGGTCCTTTCCGAAATCTTTTCGGGTTGAAGATTTTGGGGCTTCCGGGTTTCGTGTGCATTGGGAGCTCTCCGGGGAGACCCGGACC
>CAZQAP010000023.1:0-24322 GCA_964591365.1 uncultured Planctomycetales bacterium | reverse complement strand
CTGGAGTCTGTTCAGTGGGGCCGGCTGGTGGACGTCCTCGACCGGAACGGGATCCTGGTGGAAAACGATGCCCTGATCCGGGAATCGCTCACCTCCGACGGGGTCCAGTACAAACTGTCCAGCAACCCGGTGACGGGATCCGACACCCTGACCATCCTCCAGGATGCAGGAACCCCCCTGTTCCTTTCGCTGCTCCAATCCGCCGAGACCGGGCGGGCTGCCGTGGTCACCAAAGGGCCTTCCGATCCGCCCACGTTCACCCGCGTTGCCCGGAACAGCGCTTTGCGGTTGCAGTTTTCCGAGCTTGTGGACCCCGACACGGTGAACCGGGACACCATCCAGTTCCTGGTCGGCGGGCGGGTTCAGGAATTGCGCTATATCGTCAAGAATGGGGAAATCGGCGCCGATGGGCAGCCGAAAGGTGTGGTGATCGTGGATCCCCTCATTTCCAAGTTCGAGGAGGAGAAGTTCGGGCTTCCGGAGAACCCCCTGGGCTTCCTGGCTTCCTTCGACAATGTCCAGCCCAACCTGATCCTCAAGATCCCGACCGAAGTCGATCCTCTTTTCGGCCAGAACCAGGTCCTCACCAACCTTGCCGGGAACCGGAGGCTCACGGCTCTTGCCAGCGATCCGGTGGAGCTCTCTCCCGGGCTGAAGACAATCGTCCTGCGGGCCATGCGGACCGGCAATGGCAGTGATCCCTTCAACGGTTTTCTCAGCGATCTGAGGCGGCCCAATCTGATCACTGAACAAGGTGTGGACCTTCTCCTTGTGGGGGCCAGCGGAAACATCCGCACGATCACCTACCGGATCAGTTCCGCCGCCTGCCGCGGAATCACCCCCAAAGTGGGCGATCTTTTCCAGGTCGGACAAGCGGTCGGGCTCGTTGTCACGGTCACGGACAAGTCGGACCCCGAGTCCTATCAGGTGGTTCTTGCCCTTCTGTCCGGCGACATCCCGGCGGGAACCTATCAACCGGGAGAGCTTCCGGGGGTTTTGACCTCCATCTACACTGCTGAGGATTCCCAGCTTCAGCTCTGCTGGGTGAAATTCTTTCCCATTCCGGAGGACCCGCCTTCCGGGGGAGTCAGCCCGTTCGCCTCCGTTTCGGTCACTTTTGAAGAGGCCATGGACTCCTCCACCGTCAAGGCCCTCGACAGCATGGTGCTCACGTCTTTTGAACTTTCCGGGGATGTTGCCGACGACGATCCTGCCCGGCCGTTCGGCTTTCCCGACCCTGAATCCGTGGAGGCCTACATCAACAGGCAGCTCGGGTTTTCCCAAGGCGGGCAGAGCGGTCGGATTCTCCTCGGGTCCGTGGACTCCTCTCCGGACTTCCGCACTTTCACCCTGACTCCCGCCGCCGGTCTGACGGATACCCAGGGGGACGGCCAGGTCCACTTCGCCCTGGCTTTGCGCGATGGAGCCGACGGCATCCTGGATCTTGCGGGCAACCCGCTTAATGCCGGCTCTTTCGTGGCGGGCAACGAGAACCAGGCCCTGGCCATCACCCTGGCGGGCGACCCGGGCACCTGGCCCGCCGACCGGTATTTCGCCCTTCGGATGAACAGCCTCGATGAAGACGGAGACGGGGCATCCGAATACCGCGGGCAGTTCTTTTTCGATCCGGGGATCCTGAAGCCGCGCGGACTCCAGCACATATCCCTGCTGGCCGATCCCTCCAACCCGTTTGTGAGCCGCCGGATCGCTTTCGGGCAGGGGATCCAGACTCCTCTGACGCCGGCAGGAGCGGTCCTCATGACCGCCTGGCGGTACATCGACCTGGGCCTCGGGCTTCTCAATCCGCCGGAATACAACCTCGATGTCGAGGGGATGAACTGGGCGCCCTTCGGGGGGACCGTTTTCGACGACACCTTCCCCCAGGTCTCCATCGCCCTGGCCCACAGCAAGAAGTTCCCGGATGAAATCATCGATCAGGGGAGCGGCTACCCGAACTATCCCGATTCGGGTCTGCAGCGGGCCCCCAATACCTTCGATGACAACATTCTCGGGTTCTCGACCATCGACGAGAAGATCGTCATGGACAAGGAATACAGTATTTCACAGAACCAGGTTTTCACGGCTTCTTCCGGGACGGCCATGTATCCCTGGCCTGATTTCACTTCTTTCTACACGTGGCGGGATACCGCAATCCTCCCCAAACCCCCCTTCCTCGGCGGGGCTCAAGGCAACGGAGTCCCCCCCTCCATCGTCGGTGCACCGGTCGTCTTCACGAAAGGGAATGTGCCTTCCATCGGCCTGCCTCTGCTGGCCCGGTTCCGGGTTTTTCCCCGCGGGCAGTTCTTCGGAACCAACGGATTCCAGATCCAGATCATGGTGGGCTCCTCGGCCTTGCCGGCCTTCCGGGTCTTCTCGGCCGGCGGGAAGGACGGTTCCGGAACCTGGCATCTTGTGGTTCCCGACGAGGCTCCGGACGGCGTGAAGCCGACCGGTGGGTTCAACTCCGTGACCGGCGCGCCCACCAAGGGTTTCGGGCCGGAGCTCTACTGGGAACAGATCGACTTCGTCCTGCGGATTTCGCGGGTCTTCACCCACTGGTTCGCCTTCGATGATCCCGATATTCCGACCGGCAAGCTCAAGACCATCTCCAACATCACGGTGGAGCCGAGCATCGAGAACCAGGCCCCCGGAACCCAGGTCCTGATGGAATTCCGGGGATCCGCCAAAGTGGATGAGGCCGGCTGCAACCCCAACAACAACCGTTTGGGGCCCCTGACCGATGTCACCGACCCCTTTGACGATTATGGGGAGTTTGTGGGAAACTGCGGCTCGGTGGCCACCCCGGGCGACTGGACCACGAACTTCGCAAGCTTCATCGGCAAGTTCAAGTACTTCCAGATCCGGATCACCTTCATTGCCAACGTTCCGGGAAACCTCACCCCGGAACTGGACGCCTTCGGGTTCGCCTGGACCCCCGACCCCAACCAATGACCCCCTTCCGCCCCCTGCCGTCCGGAACCTCCGGTTCCTTCCCCCTCCTTGCCGCCGCCTTGTTCCTCGTGGCCGGCCTCTCTTCTTCCTGCGGAAGCTCCGGCGCTTCTGGAGCAAACAAAGCTGCTTCCACCGGGGATTTCAAGGTCGAGAACGCCAGCGTGAGTTCGGGAGACGTCTGGGCTCTGAACCGGCCCATCCTGGTCTCCTTCAACCACCCGGTGGATCCCACAACCATCGGCTTCAGCACCATACTCATCCGCGGAGTCAGTCCAGCGGTGCAGGGCCGTCCCGTGACCGGAACCTTTTCCATCCTTGCGGGAAGCGATGGCAAGACCATTCTTTTCCAGCCCGCCTGTCCCACCAACGAGGCCAATGACAACGGGGCCTTCGTTCCCGGGGGAAACACCTACGAAATCATCCTTCCCACCATCGGGGCCTTCGGGGATTCCGTGCTCCGGGATAAGAGCGGGCATCCTCTCACCGTCGGCCTTGCGCGCCAGTTCTTCACTCCCACTCCTCCGGTCGAACCCTTGTTCATCGACACGGTCCAGGGGCCTCCGTTGCTGACCTCGGTCGAGTTCCCGGCCGGGCTCAATCTCTACACCCGGCCTGATCCCTCGTTCATCCTCCATTTCAATCAATCGATCCAGGGCGCCTCCAGCAACCTGGGCCTGGACCGGGTCCGGCTGCTCTATTCCGCGGGGGAAATCGGCTCCGGAAACGAAAACACCTTCCCCTCCGCCAACCTTCTTCCCGGAAAACTCTTCCTTTCCCAAAACTGCCTGCCGGAAGGGGCCACGCTTGTCTTCCAAGCGATTGGAATACTTCCCTCCAATCGCAACATCATGGTGGAGATTCTTCCCGGATTCCGGGACATTGCCGGTCAGGATACGATCACCTCCCAGTCCAGGGTCCAGACCGTGATCTCCCTGACGACCTTCTATGGGTTCGACCCCACCTTCAATGAAGAGGACAAGACCATCGACAGCTTTCCGGAAAGCTTCGATTCCACCGCCGACATCGACCTTTCCGCTTCTCTCCCCTTCCCGCCTGCCGAGTTCGGGCAGGGCCAGGTTACTGCCAGCTTCGGTTTCCCCGGAGATTTCCAGGAAACGGATGCGGATTTCGTTCTTCTGGGCAACAAGCTCCTCGAGATCGACACCACCCCGCAGAGCGTCCTTATCACGGATTCCAACGGGCGGGATTTCGAGGTCAAGGCCGGCGTCCTGCAGGTGGACGATTTCACCATCGGCCCCGAAGCCACCCTGCGGGGCCGGGGCGCGAACCCGCTGGTCATCTACGCCAACGGCACCGTGGACGTGCAGGGAACCATCGACGTCAGCGGAAACAACGCTCTTCCTCCCATCGCCCTCAACGCTCCCCACATTCCCGAACCCGGCGCTCTGGGAGAATGCGGCGGGGGGGACGGGGGGACTTCCTCCTCAGCCGTGGATCTGAACGGAAAGAGCATCGAGACCGTCCGTGGCGAGGATGGCTTCGGGCCTTTCGGCTCCGGCCAGGGGACCTCCCATGGAGGGGGCCAGGGCGGGGAAGGCGGTTTCCAGCAGTCGAATCTCATTCTTGCGAGCGATCCCGCGGCCAGCATTGCCTTCATGCTGGTGGGCGGAGGAGGCGGGGGAACATTCGGACGGGGCCGGGGCGGCGGCGAATTCCCAACTTCCGGCGGCTTTCCCGTTTTCACGAGCGCGGAAGCCCGCACCAACGCACTGGAAGCCATCCTGTGGAATGCCTGGAGCGGGGATGCGGTCCCGGAGGATTTCGACGATTCCGGGCCGGATCACGATGCCGGCAAACATCCCACTTTCAACGTGAGCAACAGCTCCAAGGGTGGCGAAGATGGCCGGCGTGGAAGCTCCGCCCGGCCTGCGGGGGATGCTGATCCTGTCCATGGAATGGAGGACTTGGTGTTCGACGACCTCCCCAATGATGCCGTCTTCGATCCGGTCAACTTCGTCTTCGGGCACCCCACCAATGGGCCCGACATCGGCCGGGGCGGGGATTCCCCCTTCCAGCTCGGGGACCTCGACGGCACCCGCAACGATTTCTGGGGTCTGCGTTTCAACCCCGATCCCGCCAAACAGGCCTTCACGGTGGGGGAACTCATGGCTCCCATGGCGGGCGCCGGCGGAGGCGCGAGCGGGGACTGCCAGGTTGTGACCCGGCAGGATCTAGACGCGGATGGGAACCTCGATCCTCTGGGAAACTTCTTCCCCGATCCCCAGTTTCCGGTTGGAACCACGTTCGCCTACTTCAAAGGGGCTCCCGGCGGAGGAGGAGGCGGCCAGCTTCTTCTTGTTGCGATCGGTCCCATCATCCTGGGGAACAACGCGCGGCTTCTGGCCAACGGGGGCATCGGCAATGCCGGGGAAAGCATCTTCCAGAACACCGACCACGTTTCGGGGTCCGGCGGCGGTTCCGGAGGCCATATCGTTGTGGAATCCGCGACCGGACTGGATCTTTCCCAGCTCAACCTGGGCAGCCTCGCCACCCAGAACGACGTGCTCGCCCTGATCAAGGACTTTCCCAACCATCCCAACAACCTCCAGGCCCTGGGCGGAAGGAGAGGCTGGTCCGCTTCGCTTCTGGTCGATCCGGCGAATCCGGATGGAAACCGGGACAACATGGTGGGCCGGGGAGGCGCCGGAGGAAACGGGGTGATCCAGGTCCACGTTCCGGACCCGGAAAACGACATCGCCTGGCCGGCCGCTGCGGCCCCCGGGATCATGGAATACATTCATGACGACGGGAACGGGGCCTTCGATCTGGATCGTCTCGAGGAGGTCATGGACGTGGTGGGCGCTCCGGTTCCCTTCCTGTTGGTTCCTTTCTTCGGTTCCGCTTCCCAGTTCCAGACCAAGTGGAAGGATACCGGGCTTGCCGGGCTCCGGAATCCCGACAACGGCGCCGGACCTTACCCGGACTATGCCGACCCTCTGCTCCAGTTCGCCGGGATTGAAACCTCGGATCCCGGAACGCTTGGTAACGTGCTGACATCGGGAGGGATGGTCATCCCGCTCTCCGTCGTGGCGACCGGGCCGGTTGCCGCGGTTTCCTTCTCCGCATTCCAGGTTGTGATCCCTTCGGCGTCATCCTTTTTCGGGCCTGAGTTCCTGCGCAATCCTCAGCTTCTCTGCGGATTCGACGTCTTCCCGGACAACACCACCGGGGTCGGATTCGAGGTCACTGCGGCAACCTACAACCGGGCCAGCAATCAACTGACCCTGTCGACCCTGGTCCCCGACGGACCCATGACCGTGCAGGTCAATCCTGCCAATCCCTGGGCCGTGCGGCAGAAGTTCTTCAGGGCTTCCACCACCGGGGTAAAGGACCGCCTTCCGGACACGGCCTCGATCAAGTTCCAGTTCCAGGGCGCTTCGGAAAGTGCGACTACGCCCAATACTCCCGATCTCGGGAGCATTGTGCCGGGAACCAACCAATGGACCAGCGATCTCAGCCTGCTCAAGGGGCTTCGTTTCATTCGGGTCCGGGTCACCTTCGAAATTGACGCTCTTGGCAACGGTGTCACCTTGAGCAGTGAGAAACCGGCCCTCTCCTACATGAAGCTCCCCTTCGTCTGGTAGCCCCCGGTGAGGATCCGCTGGGGCTTCCTGCTCCTGGCCTCCCTTGCCTGCAGCAGGGAGGACGCCAGTTCGGTCCTGAATCCGGTCCACTGGCCGGGGCAAGATGGAACTCCCGTGGGGCTGGATCAGGCCCTGGTCGTGGAGTTCGACCATCCCTTGAGGCCCGGTCTGCGGACCGGCTGTTTTTCCCTGCGGACGGAAGCGGGAGAAGAGTGCCCCCCGCTCGACTTCGAGGTGGTGAAACGCCAGCTCGTCCTCCACCCCCGGCTTCCCAGGCAGTCCGATCTTCAGGATGGAACCCTGCATGCAGGAACGCGCTATCAACTCCTGCTGCGGGGCTTTCCCCATCTGGCTGGGTTGACCTCGGCGGACGGATTGCCTCTGGTGGGGGACCGGCTGATCCGCTTCGAGACGCTTCCCGCGGGCGCTCCAGAGGCCCTGGCCGGGGACGGAACCGGCGGCATGCCCTTGCGGCTGGCTTTTTCCATTCAAGGAGGGGTTCTTCCCGTCGATCCGGACGGGATCATGAGGATTCCGGTCCGCCACGGGATCGATCCCCGCAGTCTTTCCCATCCGGCCCGGCTGCAGCGAAGAGGGCTTTCCCCAGAGATGGTGCCGCTCTCCCTGGGCGAGAACCTCCCCGACCGGGCTCTGCTTGAGGTGCACGTGGGGCAGTGGTCCGGCATCGCCACCCTGGAGCTCCCTGCCGGGCTGGAAGGGCTGGGAGGCCGGCGGTTTCTTCAGGGAGACCGTTTGCTGCGGCTGCGGGGATCCGGATGAGACTTCGGGCCTGGAATCGATCCTGGGGCATGCGCACAATTCGGGCATGACCTGGGAAGACCTGCGGGGGGCCGGGACGCTCTTCAACCTGTTCCTGGCTGCCTTGGGGGCCATCGCCGGTTCCTTCGCATCGGCCGCGATCCACCGGATTCCCCGCGAGGATCTCACCCTCCGCAACCCCCGGCGGTCCTGCTGCCCTTCCTGCGGCCACCAGCTGGCCTGGTTCGAGAATCTTCCGATCTTGAGCTTCCTGGCCCTGCGGGGGCGATGCCGCTCCTGCCGGGCCCGGATCGGGTGGAGTTACCCGGCGAACGAAGCCGCCCTTGCGCTGCTTTTCCTGGCCGCGGGCCACTCCTGGGCCGGCCAGGCCCCCCTTTCTCTTCTCCTGGCCCTGGTGGTCCTGACTTCCCTTTGGATTGCAGCGGGGATCGATTTCCGGCACTTCATCCTTCCGGACGGCATCACCCTGGGGGGGATCCCCTTCGGCCTGATGGCCTCCGCCCTGGTTCCGGCCTTTCAGGGCATCCATCCGGACCATCCCCAGGCCCCTTTTGGAACGGCCTGGCTGGGCCTGGACCCTTCGGTTTCTCCCCACTGGCTGGGCTTCCTATCCGGGGTGCTTGGCGGCGGGGTTGCCTTGGGATCCCTACTTGGATTACGAGCACTGTTTTCCTATCTTCTCCGTCAGGAGGCCCTCGGCCTCGGGGACGTGAAGTACCTGGGCGCCGTGGGTTGCCTGGTCGGCCTGGAGGGAGCCCTCTGGTGTCTCCTGGTCGGTGTCGTGACGGGTGCAGGCTTCGGATTCTTGAACATCCTCCGCATGATCCTCGTGGTTCACCAGCGCCGGACCCGGCGGGGGAGGCGCAAGACCTTTGGGAACACCGTTTGGACAGGCTGGCTGCTCGGGCGGCGCATCCCCTTCGGTCCTCCGCTGGTTCTCGGAACCATGCTCATGGTCCTCGCTCCGGGCTGGACGCGGGGGCTGTTCCTGGAAACCTGGCCCCGCCTTCTTCGATCCTGGCTGCAATGACCGGCCAGTCCTTCCCGGAAGTCCCATGAAACCACAAAGCACCATGAAAACCCCCCTCCTACTCCTCGCCCTTCTCCTGTCGGCCTGCCAGACGCAGTTGAAGGATCAGAACCGGGATCTCCATACCCAGCTGGATGCCATGCGCACCCGCCAGCAGCGGCTCATCAACGAGCGGGACATGGCCCTGGGCGAGAATTCCGAACTCAAAGACCGCCTTTCCATGGAACAAGGGCGGACAAGCGAACTCCAGGATCGGCTCAAATCCATGGAGGCCAGCGTCGCAAGCCACGACGATGAAGTGGAAGGTATCCGGAGCCGTCTGGAAGGAACCGGAGTCGAGGTCGGCCGCCGGGGAGGCTTCATTGTCCTGGACCTTCCGTCCGCCATCACTTTCCCCTCTGGATCCGCCACTCTTTCCCAGAATGGGCGCAAGAGCCTCAGCATGGTCTCGGGGGTCCTGAAAAGCGATTACAAGGACCGCACTTTCTGGGTCGAGGGGCATACCGACAATGATCCCATCACGAAGTCTTCCTGGAAGTCGAACCTCCAGCTTTCCGTCATGCGGGCCCTGGCGGTCGCCCAGGAACTCACCGGCAAGCTGGGGGTGGATCCCGCCCAGGTCCGGGTGGCCGGCCACGGCCCCTACTCGCCCAAGGCCCCCAACGATTCCAAGGAGGGAAAAGCGGCCAACCGCCGGGTGGAAATCCTTATCCTGAACTGATCCACCTTACGTTCCCCCCCCTCCAGCCCCGGCCAGACTGTGCTCCTGGGGCTGGAGGTGACCTCCCCTGACCCGGCTCAGACCCATGTCCGCAGCGGAAATCCGCAACGTCTCCTTTCTCGGCTCCTCCGACTCCGGGAAAACCTCTCTCGTGGAAGCCCTGGCCCTTCAGGCCGGCGCCATCAATCGTCTTGGCCGGGTGGAAGAGGGGAATACCCTCTGCGATTTCAATCCAAAGGAGAAGGAAAAGAAACACAGCCTCGGGGCCGCGGTGGTCCATCTGGCCTCCAAAGAGGGCGCTGTGAACCTCATCGACACCCCTGGATATCCCGACTTCGTGGCCGATGCCATCGGGGCCATGGGGGCCGCCGGCACGGCCGTTCTCACCCTGGCGGCCAGCCAGGAAGGGCTTCCCTTCCATGCGCGGAGACTTTGGATGATGGCCGGAGAGGCCGGGCTTGCCCGGGCGGTGGTGCTGACCCGCGTGGATCATGAAAACCTGGATTTGGACAAGATCCTGGCAAAGGTTCGTTCCTCCCTGGGACAGAATGTCGTTCCGATGTTTGTCCCCGATCAGGTCGGCCCGGGGTTTTCCAAGGTCATGCCCGTCGCCGGAGCCGACGGTGCCCTGGGCCAGGCCATGGTCGAGGCGATCGTGGAAGGGGACGATGCCCTCATGGAGCGCTACCTGGAAGAAGGAGAGATCTCCGAAGAGGATCTCCTTGCTGCGCTTCCCCATGCCATGGCCAAGGGGACCTTCATGCCGCTCTTTTTCGTCAACCCCCTCCAGGGGACCGGGATCGAGGAGTTCCACCGGTTCCTCTGCCATTCTCTTCCGGGAAGCAGCCTGCAGGTGGACAAACTCGGAGGCGCCAACGTGGAGGGCGGCGGCGCCGACGATCGCACGGTCGTCCGGGTCTGGAAGGTCCTGACGGACAAGCATCTGGGGCAGGTGACCTATCTGCGCGTCCTTCAGGGGACTCTGGCGTCCGAAGCGGCGTTGAAGAGTTCCCGCGGAGGCAAGACCCTGAAAATGACCGGGCTTTCCACGATTTTCGGCAAGGATTTGAAGCCTGTGGACCAGGCTCTTCCGGGAGACCTGGTTGCGGTGACCCGGGTTGAGGACCTCTACATCGGGGATGAACTGGTGAGTGAGGGGGATGTTGCCCCTCATGAATTCCCCTTCCCCGAACCGTTCACCTCCCTGGCCGTCCATCCGCGCAGCCGGGCCGACGAGCAGAAGATCGGGCCCGAGCTGGCCAAGATCGCCAAAGAAGACCCCACTTTCCGTTTCCGCCGGGATTCCCAGACCCACGAGCAGTTGATCGATGGCCTGAGCGAACTCCATCTGAAAACCTGGCTCCAACGTCTGGAAGGCCGGGGGGTGGGCCTGGAAACCACCTTGCCGAGGATCCCCTACCAGGAGACCGTGACCTCCCGGGCCGAGGGGCATTACCGCCACAAGAAGCAGACCGGGGGCCGCGGGCAGTTTGCCGAATGCTTCATCCGGATGAACCCCTGCGGCCGGGGAGAAGGCTTCCGTTTCGTGGACAAGATCGTGGGCGGCTCCATTCCCCGCCAGTTCATTCCCGCCGTGGACAAGGGAATGAAAGAGCAGTGTCAGCAGGGGATTCTTTCCGGTTCCCAGGTCGTGGACGTGGAGGTGGAACTCTATGACGGCAAGTTCCACGACGTCGATTCGGATGAGTTCTCCTTCAAACTTGCCGGCGCCCGTGCCCTGAAAGATGCTTTCTTGAAGGCCAAGCCCATCCTTCTCGAGCCGATCATGGTCGTCGAGATCATCGTGCCCAGCCGTTTTTTCGGAGACGTGACGGGAGATCTGAACACCCGGCGCGGCAGGGTCCTGGGCATGGAGTCCGACGGGGATTTCCAGATCATCAAGGCTCACATTCCGTTGGCAGAGGTCCAGACCTACAGCACGCCGTTGCGATCCATGACGGCTGGAGAAGGCACCTTCACCATGAAGTTCGATCATTACGACAAGGTGCCCAGCCATCTCCAGGAGAAGATCGTCGCCGCCAGCAACCCGGGGAAGAACGAGCACTGATTCTTCTTCTTCCTCCCTCTTGCTGCTCTTGAACATGGCGGACCGCGTCTCCCCGGGCTTCACCCTCCTGGAGTTCCTGGCCTTCCTCCTGCTCACCACGGCCGGGCTGTTTCTCTTTTATCCTCCGGTCCTGGAGGAACGGATCTCAGTGAATGAAGAAAGTGCCATCGGATTCCTGCGCATGCAGTCCCAGGCGGAGATGGCCTGGAAGGAGAGGACCGGCCGCTGGGCCTCCCTGATGGAAATGACCTGGACTTCCCCTGTTCCTCCCAGCGGGGTCCGGGGGGAGGGTCCTCTTCCCCCGCTTCTGCCGGGGGGCATTCCCGTGGATTCGGAGGGCGGTCTGATGCGAAGCGGTTATTACTTCCGGCAAGCCGGGAAAGAGGACCGTTCCGGTTGCTGGGCCTGGCCCAAGGAATCGAAATATTCCGGAAGCCGCATTTTCTGGCTGGACCACGCCCGGGGAAAGGTCTTTCCGGTGCGGAAGGACGCCCTCGCCCGGGATCCCGGCCATCGGCTCACTCCGCCACCGGATTCCCTTGGCCCCGAAATCCTTCCCTGATCGCTGCCGGATCAGGCGGCGTTTTCGTGGTCGCCGGGGACGGGAAACAGCCGTTCCGCGTTGAGGCGGGTGGCCCGGGCGAGGGCCTGCGGGTCCTCCCCGCGAACCCGGGCCAGTTCCATGAGGGTGAGGGCGACGTGGGCGGGTTCGTTCCGTTTTCCCCGGACCTGCTGGGGGGCCAGGAAAGGAGCATCCGTTTCGACCAGGATCCGGTCGAGCGGCACCTGGCGGGCCGATTCTCGGATGGCATCCGATTTGGGATAGGTCAGGTTGCCGGCGAAGGAGACGTGCAGGCCCAGGGAAAGGAGGTCGTCAAGGTATTCGGGGCCTTCCGAATAGCAGTGCATGACACCGCGGATGGAATCCCCGTGGGCGCGGAGAACCTCAAGGACCGCCCCAGCTGCGTTCCGGCAGTGGATGATGACCGGGAGGCCCGTCCGGCGTGCCAGGTCGAGATGGAACTCGAAGGCCTCCCTCTGAAGATCTTCAGGGGAACGTTTGCGGTAGAGATCCATCCCCGTTTCTCCCACCGCAGCCCAGCCTCCATCCTGGATGAGCTGTTCCAGATCGTGCAGACCCCTGCGGAGAGCGGCCCCCTGCCCGCCGGCTTCGTTCGGATGGAGGCCTGCAGCCGCCCGGGCGCCATCGACTTCGCGGGCCAGCTCCCGGCTCTGGATGGAGGTTGGAAGGTCGATGCCCACCATCAGCCACTGATCCACTCCGGCGTCCCGGGAGCGGTCGATCTGGGCACGGAACTCGCCGGAAGACGCTTCCAGGTAGGGGTGGCAGTGGCTGTCGAACAGTTGCATAGGACCAGGGCTATTGACCGGTGCCCGGAAAGGGAGGGAGGCCGTATTCCTTGCGAAGCCGCTGGAGGAATCCGAAGAGGACCGGCTGGTCGGCCGGGTTGGGCTGGAGGTCGAGGAGCAGCCGCCCGCGGGCTGGATCCAGATGAAGCACGGCCAGGAGGGCCGTCGTGCGAAGGATCAGGCTGCGGGAATCGCTCCGGAAGATGACCTCCAGGTCTGCGGAAGCCCTGGTCACTCCATGCTCACTCAAGGCTTCGATCGCGAGGCGCCGGGCCCGGTCCTCCATGGAGTTTTGTTGAACAACGTCCTGAAGAAGCACCTCGTCCACAAGAGGTCCCCGGCGGGGCCGGAGGAGACGTTGGACCACCTCCGCCCGCAAGGTGTCGTTGGCCCGCACGTCCTCCCGGAACAGACTGGAGGTGCGATTGCGGCCTGTCATGGGGTCCAGGGTCCAGAGGAGCGAAAGAGCTTCCAGCCGCAGGGGCCTTGGGGTGATCCGCTGGTCGAGTTCCAGCGCCAGCGCCAGGAGGCTCCTCCGGTCCAGGACCCTGGCCGCGTGCTGAAGGAGGGCCAGGGACAGTTCCGGGTAACGGTGGCGGTTTTCGAGGATCCAGCCCCGCCAGGGGAAGGACCGTGCCCGGGGAAGCCGGGCCAGGGCTGCCGCGGCAATGTTCAATTCCCGGTTGACGCCGGCCCACTCGTTTTCCGGGGTGCCTGTGCGGAGTCGCTCAGCAAGAGTGCGGGCTCGCACAAGGAGGGGATCCGGGTCGCGGGTCGCCGCGGCCAGACGGGCGGTCCAGGCCAGGGAAACCCCGACAGGGACCGGTTCCTTCTGCACCAGGGGCGGGTTCTGGGCCGGAGAGGCCCAGAAAAGGAAGCCGCAGGAGGCGGCCAGGATCAGGAACGGAATTCGCAGGGGAATCTTCATCCCGGGCCGGGCCGGCCCACTCCCGGCCCCATGGGGTTCCCTGGCTTGCCTGTGCTAAACTCGGCCAGGGAGCGAATAGGGTAGCTTCCCCTGGCGATCGGCCTGATTCTTCCCTGGATGGTGAGCAGAACGCGAATACTCGTTGCCGGAGCCTTGGGGCTCCTTCTGGTTTTCGGTTGCGGCGGGGGGGCCGGAAGGTCCTCCACCGGGGCTGCTTCCGTCTTCCGGCTGGTCAACTGCAACCTGGGTTGCGGTGCGGGGACCTGCTCCGTGACCACGATGGCCACCAACCAGGACCTCATCCTTTCCTTCAACGACAAGGTGGATCCTGCAACGGCCAATTTCACGACCTTCCATATCGTGGAACGGGGGACCGGTTCCACCCCTCCCGGCACGTTCCTGGTGAATGGAAAGCAGGTGGTCTTCCGGCCGCTTTTGATCGAGACCGATTCGGGGATTCAGTTCGGCTTCAATGAGGGTTCCGATTACGAAATCCAGCTCCTTGCCGCCCCGGAATCCGAGGTTCTCAAGTCGAAGATCGGGCGTTCCAACACCACTCCCCTGAACTGCACGGTCAGGACGACGGGGATCATCGACGTGGTGCCCGGACGCCCCAACGTCACGATTACACCCACCGCCGAAACCCCTCCCACGACCCGGGATTTCATCATCACCCTGGTTTTCAACGACATCATGCAGCGCTCCCAGCTTGTTGATGTTATCAGCGGCACCAGCCCGACGATCAAGATCGTCCTGGCCGACAGCACCCAGAGCCAGACCATCTTCACCCCGGTTCCGGGCGCTTTTGCCGCCCAGATCGACCAGAATTCCCTCGTCACGAGGGTCACCTTCACCGCCCTGGCCCCTTACCCCGGGAACGGATCGAAAGACGGGATCCCTCGCCGGGAGCTCCAGGTCCAGGTCTCCCCCCAGATCAAGGACCTGGCCGGGAATGACCTGGTCAATCCGGGAACCAGCATCATTCCGCTTCCGGATGTGATCCCGGTTCCCGGATCCTTCCAGGAAGAATTCACGGACAATTCACGCGAGGACGGCGGATCCAGTTCGAACGGCCTTTGGAACAGCCCTGCGGGTTTCCTCGGCAGTGGAATCGACCCGGTGACCGGTTTCCATGGGGGCGGAGGTCCGGGCTATCTGGGATCCTTCAGTCCTTCCACCGATTTCGTCTTCGATACCGACTCGATGACGTTCTTGCCGGAAATGCCTGAAATCGTTCCCTTCCTCCAGCAAGAAATCGTGGTCAACGGCGGGGTGTTCATGTTCGAGAAGGTGACCATTCCCTTCGGGGTTCGGATCACCGCCAAAGGCAGCAATCCCCTTCGCATCTACAGCCGGGGGCCGGTCTCCATTTTCGGGGACATCGACCTTTCGGGAGAGGATGCCGACCCCGTCGTTGATGAAGCGTTCGGTGCCGGCGCCCATAATGGGAAATACCGTCCCCCTGAGGAGCAGATCAAGGACCAGGGGGCCGAGCCGGGCTCGAACGCCGCCCTGGCCAAGTTCGGCGGGCTGGCCGGGCGCGGGAAGAACAGCGGCGGGAGCGGAGGCTTGGGGGGAGACTCCTGGTACTCCATAGAAAACCAACCGGACCCCGCCGACAACTACTGGGATCTTTCCCGGACCCCGGATGGGAACGGGTACCGGGACGGCGGCATCGGGGCGGATGAAGCCCGCTACCTGGACGGCATCGTTTCCCCGATCGTCCATGGGCGCAGCGGCCAGGGCGTGGGCGCGCGGCCTTCCCCCGGCAATCCCATTTCCGATCCCGGGGACATCCTGGCCGACTGGCAGGCGGGCGCCGGCATGGGCTCCTGGGCCTGGCCGCCCGTCAGCGACATGACCGCCCGGCTTCCCGATTTTTCCGATGCGGCGATCCTCCTGTCGCACATCGACCCTCCAGAAGAGGGCGGGACCGTCCAGAAGCATGCCCGCCAGCGTTCCCGCGGCGGGGGCGGCGGGGGCTACTGGACCCCGGGCCAGGACGGCGTGGAATGGATCCCCGGGACCCTCGATCCTCAGTCCAATCCCACCCCGGAGCCCCTGATCAACAGTGACGAAGACGAGTTCAACGCCTTCTTCGACTTCAACGAGCTGGCCGGTGGAGGAGTGGCGGATGCCGCCGGCGGGGCCTTCACCGGACCCGCAGGAGTGGACTGGTGGATGCTGGATCCGGCATCGGGCCTGCTTCAGGGCGGTGCCGGCGGCGGGGGCGGCGGCTGCAGCCAGCACGGTTCCTACAACTCCGATCCTTCCAACGGGGTGGACGGGCGCAGCATCGACACTTTCCGCACCAACACCGGCGCGGGCGGGGGGGCCGGCGGCGGGGCCGCCCTGATCCATTCCGGGCGAAAACTGGTTCTGAACGGGACCATCCGCCTTTCGGGCGGCAAGGGGGGCAACAGCCGCTTCATGCTTTTCACTCCGGGCAACACCGCTTACAACCAGGGAAGAATGGGCGTCGCCGGGGGCGGGGGTGGGTCCGGCGGAGCGCTTCGGATCGAGGTCAACGACGATCTTGCCGGTGCGATCCTCCCCGATGCCATCGATGTCCAAGGGGGGCCGGGAGGGCTTGGCGACATGGGAAACGATGGCGGAAAAGGGGGAAGCGGGCTGGTCCGTTTCTATTCCCGCCATGCGAATGAGACCCTTGCCCAACTCCAGGACTTCGTGGTCCCCGACGAGGCGGTGGACCTTTCCGCCCGCGGAATGAGCGGGCCGAACCTCGGCTTGTTCGAGGGGCGCATTGAAGACGGGGATTTCAGCCCCGCCGGCAGCGGGGTGACCTTCAATGGGAACTCCAGCGGTGTGCGCAGCTTGTGGTATGAAGCGCCGACGAACATCGTCTTTCTGGATTTCACCGGCTACCGAATTTCCTGCCTCTGGTCGGATGGGACCGGTCCCAGCCAGCCCCTTGTTTACGAAGTCAGCGACAGCCTGAACGTGTTCCCGGTCCCTGGAACGGATCCGATCTGGATGGCTTTCCAGGCGGGCTGGGGGCCCCCCTCAGCTCCCGGTCAGGATCCTTCTCCGGATCCTTCCACGCTCACCGACTGGATCATTCCCGGCTTCGGCACGAATGACAACGGCCTTCTCGTGCTCAACAACGGCATCGCCCGGATGGCCCGTTTTCAGTTGATCTTCGATGAGGACCAGGTGGCCGCCTTGATCGGAAACCAGCCGGGCGCTTTCTTCCGGGTGGACAGCGTGGAAATCTTCTGGGACGGAGAATGATTCCGCAGGCGGGGGCCTTTCCCTAGTGCCCCGTTTTCTTCTTCCGGACGCCCTTCTCCCTGATTCCCGGCACCTTCTTCGCGGCCGGGTCGTGGTGGTCGAGGAAGGCCGGGTTGCAGCTCTGGAGCCCGCCGCTTCGGTCCCGGCGGGGCGTCTCGAGCCTTTTCCCGGCGAACTCTGGGCCGCGGCTCCCATTCTGCTCCACGGCCACCTGGCGGATTTCGACGCGCCTTCCCAGTCTTGGCCCCGGGCTTCGTTTTCCGCCTGGGTTCGTCATCTTCTCGCCTGGCGCCGCCGGGCGGATCGGATGGGGCCGGCCGAAAGCGCCCGCTCCACTCTTCGGGAACTGGATCAGCGCGGGGACGGGTTTCTCCTGGCTCACGTGGAGGAGGGAGGGGCCGGCGGCACGGGAATGTCGCGCTTGTTGGAAGACCGCCTGCGGCCGGAAGTCCTCCCCTTGGTCGAACTCCTGGCGCCCGCCCCACAGGAGGCCGCTTCGTTGCTGAAAGAACTGGATCGTTGGCAGCATTCCCCATCCTGGGGAGTCGCTCTGCATGCGCCCTACACCGTGAGCGAGGAGCTGGCCCGCGGGGTTTTCTCGCGGACCCGGGCCGGCTCGTTCCCCGTTTCGATCCACCTGGGAGAACATGAGGAGGAACGCTGCTTCCTGGCGGGCGGGGGAGGGCCGCTGGCCCGGCTCCTGGAGGAAAACGGCCATCCCCTCAAACGGGAAACCTGGGCTTCTCCGGTCGACTGGCTGGAAGCCGTGGGCGGGCTGCGGGAAGGAGTCCTGGCTGTCCACGCCGGGAATCTCACCCCCGCGGAGCTTCACCGGCTGGAGAGGGCGGGAGTCCGGACGGTCTGGTGCCCGGGAACCCACCGCTATTTCGGCCGCCCGATTCCAGCCTTCGGTTCGGAAGGAGCCCCGCTTCCTTTCCTTGGGTGCGACTCCCGAGCCTCCAATCCCGTCCTGGATCCCCTGCGGGAAGTACGCCTCGCACGCGAATGGATCCCGGGCCCGGGCCCTTGTGCCTGGTGGGATCGTCTTACCGAGGGGGCGGGTCTCGCCCTGAACCGTCCGGAGCTGGGGCGGCTGGCGCCGGGAAGCCTCTTCCAGCCTCTTCGGATCGCCTGGGAAGGCGAGGGATCCGCGGAAGAGGCTTGTAACCGGCTGACCGCTGATTCGGAGATCCGGCCGCTGGGTCATTCGGGTCCCGCTGGGCGCCTCCCGACACCGTCTAGAATGATCCCATGACCGATCCTGGTCCTGTGCTGGACCTTCTGCGGACGCGCTCCCGTTTCCTCCTCACGGGGCACTTGCAAGCGGATGGAGACTGTCTTGGGGCCGAGGGCGTCCTCTACCACGCGCTGGCCGGGATGGGGAAGGAGGTCCGGGTGATCAATCCGGACCCTCCCGACGTGCGCTTCGGATTCCTCCAGGAACACTTTCCCTTTTCGATCCATCAGGAAGGCGAGGATCTGCCAGAATTCGATGTCCTGATCGTTTGCGATTGCTCCTCCCTCGGGCGTCTGGGGCCCATGGGGGAGATGGTTGCCCGGCATCCGGCGAAACGGATTGCCGTGGACCACCATCCCATGGAAGAGGAGGATTCCGGGTTTTGGGACGTTCTTTTTCACGACCCGCAGGCTCCGGCCACCGGGATCCTGGCCCTGGAACTGGCCCGGAAACTGAGCGGAAAGCTTCCCCTGCCCGCCCTGGAAGCCGCCTTCATCTCCCTCGCTTCGGACACGGGATGGTTCCGCTATTCCAGTGCCGGTCGCAAGGCCTGGATGGCCGCAGCCGAACTGGTGGCCCTGGGAGTTTCTCCGGAGGTTCTCTACCGCCGGATCTATCAGTTCCGGGATCCTGGGGCTCCGCGCGGCCTTTCGGCCGCACTGGGAACCCTGCAGTACGAGCGCGGCGGCAGGATCGGGCTGGCCTGGTTGAGCCAGGACCTTCTCGACCGCTCCGGCGGGACCCTGGGCGGCGTGGAAGAGGTGCTCGACGTGCTGCGTTCGGTGGAGGAATTGGAGCTGGCGGCGTATCTGTTCGAACAGGAAAACGGCCGGGTGAAGGCCAGCTTGCGCAGCAAGACCGACCGGGTCGACGTCAACCGGATCGCACGCAAGCTTGGGGGCGGGGGCCATGCCCAGGCCGCGGGATTGACGTTCCCCGAAGGGACTTCGATCGAAGAGGCCCGCGGGCGGCTGCGGGAGGAGCTTCTTGCAGCCTACGATGCTTCGCTTGCAGAAGAGGGCCGGCTTCCGGGCTGAGGCTGCAAACGCTCCCTGCCCAGGATCATTCCGCGCAGGGCGTGGCGGGCCAGTTCCGGGTTTTCCTTGAGCCTGCGGACCACGTAGGCGTGCCAGTCCCGCCCATAGGGGAGATAGACCCGCACCGGCATCCCCCTGGCGCGGATCTGCTGGCGGAGCGGCTCGCGGACCCCGAGCAGCATCTGGATTTCGAAGCGGTCCCGGAACGAGGCGTTCCCGGCGAGGAGGCCCTCCAGGCCTCCCACCAGTTTCTCGTCGTGCGTGGCGACCCCGACATAAGCTCCGCCGGCCAGCAGGGTTTCAAGAATCCGCATGAAGGAATCCCGGATCTCTTCCCGGCCCTGGAAGGCGATATCGGCGGGCTCCCGGTAGACCCCCTTTACCAGGCGGATGTTCAGGGGGCTCCCCCGGGCGATCAGCGCCTGCGCGTCCCCTTCCGACCTCCGCAGCCGGGCCTGGAGGACGCAGCCGACCGAATCTCCGAAAACCTTTTGCAGCCGGCCGAAGACCCGCAGGGTCGCATCCGTCGTGGGGGAGTCTTCCATTTCGAAACGAAGGAAGCCGCCGGCTCCCTGGAGTTCGGAAACCAGGCCCGAGACGGTCTCGAAACAGAGGTCTTCCTCCAGGAGAAGGCCCATCTGGGTCGGTTTGACCGAGACGTTGCCCGCGAGGCCGCGCCGGACAAGGGCCGCGATCAACTGGCGGTATTCCCGTGCCGCCGCGGCCACGCCATCCCGGTTTTCCACCGCCTCGCCCAGGTTGTCGAAGGTGAGCCGGTATCCCGCAGCCTGGAGGCGGGCTGCCGCATCGAGGGCATCCTCTCTCCCTTCCCCGGCGATATAGCGCCTGCTGAAGCGCGCCATGATCCAGCGGGGGACCAGGGGGAGCAGGGTGAGGGTGGCTCGGTCCAGGAAATTCATGGGAGGCCGTTTCGTGTTCGAAGGGGAAGAATAGGATGGCCTCGCACCCCCCCGTGCGCCAGTCAAGGTCCATGTCCGAATCCGCGCTCCGGTCCCTTCATCGCCGCCGGATGCTCCTCCTGCTCGCCGGCGGGCTGGGGACCTTCCTGGTCTCCCGTCTTCCGGGAGTCGCGGCCCTCGAAGATCCCGCCCACGCCACCGCGTGTGTGGCATTTTTCACGGCCTGGTGCTGGCTGACCCTCGCTCTGCCGCTCCCCGTCAGTGCGCTGCTCCCCGCGATCCTGCTCCCCGCCAGCGGAGCGGTTTCCGCCCGGGTTGTGGCCCCCAGCTATTTCCACGACATCCTGCTTCTTTTCCTGGGAGGCTTCATTCTGGCTCTGGCCCTGGAACGCTACGGGCTTCACCGCCGCTTCGCCCTCCTGGCCCTGGAATCTTTCGGGGTGCGGCCCCGCCGCCTCGTCCTTGGATTCATGGTGGTGGCGGCCGGCCTGAGCATGTTCATCAGCAACACCAGCACGGCCCTGCTCATGCTGCCGGTGGCCCTGGCGGTTCTTGAGGACTGTCCTGAGGGAGAGCGAAACCGCCTCGGCGTGCCGCTCCTTCTGGGCATGGCCTACGCGTGTTCCATCGGAGGCACCGCCACACCCATCGGAACGGCCCCCAATGCCGTTCTGTTGGGCCAGCTTCGCGACCGCTTTCCCGGAGCTCCCCAGATCGCTTTCGGGACCTGGTTTTTGGGGGCCCTCCCCTTCGTCCTGGTCATGCTCCTGGTCACCTGGCTGATGCTCACCTTTCTGCTCCACCCTCTCTCCCCCAAACCGCTTTCGGCTTTGGAGGGAGTCGCGGAACGGCGCAAGGCCCAGGGGAAACGGACCCCCGGTCAGAACCGGGTTCTTTTCGTCTTCGCCCTGGTGGCCCTCCTCTGGCTGACCCGCCGCGGAATCGAGTTCGGAAACTGGAGTCTTCCCGGCTGGAGTTCCCTCCTGCCGGCGGCCATCGCCGGGGCCATCTCCGATTCCACGGTGGCTCTTTTCGGAGCGCTCCTCTTCTTCATCCTTCCGGGGGAAAGCCGCGAGACTGGAAGCCTGCTCGGCTGGAAGGATTGCAAGGACATCCCCTGGGGCGTTCTGCTCCTCCTGGGAGGGGGGTTCGCCCTCGCCAGGGCTTTCGAAAGCACCGGGCTTTCCGGCGAGGTCGGCCTGGCCTTGCAGCCCATGGTCTCTGCTTTGCCGCCTTTTGCCCTCGTGGTGGTTGTTTCGCTGGTGGTGACCTTCCTGACCGAGATCACCTCGAACACCGCCACCATCAATGTCCTTCTGCCCCTGTTCTTCAGCGCCGCCGTGGCGGCCCGCATCCACCCGCTGCTTCTGGCGCTGCCGGCCACCTTCGCGGTTTCCTGCGCCTTCATGCTCCCGGTGGGGACCCCCCCCAATGCGATCCTTTTTTCGAGCGGCAGGCTGACCGTCTTCCAGATGGCCCGCGCGGGGTTCCTGCTCAACCTCCTCGCGGTGATCCTGGTCAGTCTCTTCGCCGTCTTCTGGATTGCGCCGAGCTGGGGCTTCGACCTGGGCTCCTTTCCGGACTGGGCCGGTTGAGGAGCGCGGTACCCGGGGCCGGCCCGGCTTCCGCCGGCTTCAACCGCAGCCCCAGTCGCGGTACATCTTTTCGAATCGGGAGCGCTCCTGCGGGGTGAGAATGCTGCTTTCCAGGACCTTTTTCAGCTTCTGGCACGCCTCCGGGGTGCGGCCCAGTTCCTTCAAGGCCTTGGCCCAGTGGGGCAGGTAAACGGTTTTCATGCCGTTGTTGCGCTCCACCTGGGTGAAGAGCTTGTCGGCGCGGGAATAGTCCGGGACCCCCGATTCTCCCAGGCCCAGCACCTCGCAAATCCCCAGTTCGGCGGAGGCGTCGGGGAAGACCGTGACCGGGTATTTTCGGGCCAGCTGGCTGAAGATGGCATAGGCCCGGGGGCCGTCGTGCTGGAATTCGCGGGCGGTCAAGCCGATCCAGTAATCGGGCAGAGGGCTTTCGGGTTGGAGTTCCTTGGACCTTTGGAAAGCCTCCAGGGAACGGTTGATCATGCCGGGCTGGGGATGTCCGGCGTGGATGGTCGCCTCGTAGCGCTGATACCACCCCACCCCCACCTGCCACCAGCCATGGGCGACCGAGGTCTTGTCGTAGTGCTTGGCGCGCGCTTCCTTTCCAAGCCAGGGGTTCCAGGTGGCCGCGGTGAAGGCCGCCGCGAACAGGACCAGGCCGGCGATCTTGATTCCGTTCCAGCGGACCTTGCGCAGCTCCAGGAAGCCGGGCCCGGCGGCAAGCGCAAGGAGCGGAACCGCCGGAACCCGGAAGCGCGTGTAGGTGAAGAAGAGCAGCGCTCCGATGAGGATGGGGACGAAGCCGACCCAGACGGCCGAGGAAACGATTCCGCCGCGCCGCCGCGCGCCGAAGAGAGCCAGCAGGAGAATGAGGGGGAAAGGGACCAGCAGAAGGTAAAGGATCAGGATGGCGCCCCGGCTCGCATCGATGGGCAGGATGACCGCCAGATCCCGCCAGGTGAGCACTCCCAGGAACTTCTCAAG
This sequence comes from uncultured Planctomycetales bacterium, assembly GCA_964591365.1. GTDB lineage: Bacteria > Planctomycetota > UBA1135 > UBA1135 > UBA1135 > CAZQAP01. Next base: position 1,842 of record CAZQAP010000023.1, on the reverse strand, counting down.
CAGCCGTTGCAGGACCATTTCCGGATGGGCCTTCATCCAGGTGAGGGCTTCATTGGCCCAGTACCGGGAAGCCTCCTTGTTGGTCAGGGGCGTGAGGCGGGTTTTCGGGGGCAGCTTCTTGCGGATGGCCTCCCTGACGACCGCATACTCCCGGGCGATCTTGGCCTGGAGTTCCGGATTCCCCCAGCGGCGGTCGCGGACGTCGAAGGTGGGGCCGGTGTTCGCGCCGTAGGCGAAGAAGAGGTTCATGGGGCCGTTGGTCCCGGTCACGGCGAACTGGGCCGAGCCTTCCGGGTTCCAGGCCGTGACCTTGCTCGAACGCTCCAGGTTCCAGGCCGTGGTGGCCAGGAGCGGAAGCGCCGCCGCTCCCAGGAACCAGCCGGCGTTCCGGCGCAGGCCGCGCCGGCGCCAGATCAACCAGGCCGCCAGGGGCAGGACAAGACCGAGGTTGGGGCGCAAGACGGCGTTGATCCCCGCCAGCAGGCCCGCACCCAGGGCGATTTTGCGGAAGCGTCCCGCTTCCTTTTCCAGGAGCTTCAAGAGCAGAAGACCGGTGAAGGTCAGCAGCGGGGTGGCCAGGCCCACGGGCAGAAGGACCGCCTCCATGAAAATGGAGGGAGCATGCAGATTGATCAAAAGGGCCGTGATCCAGGCCGCCGTGGCGCCCCAGCGCCGCAAGGCGAACGCGCAGGCGGCCAGGATGGCCAGGACGCCAAGGAGCATCTGCAAGGCGGCCACCTTGCGCGGAGTGGCCACCTGATCGTCGCCGAACAGGGCGTAGAGCGGGGTCAGGAAAGCGGCATAACCCGGCGAGCGCCAAAAGGGGCGCCCCGGAGGTTCCTGGGCATAGGGCTCGCCATGCGACCAGTCGATGGCCCAGTTGTGGTAGACGGCCAGGTCGGAAATGGGCTGGTCGAAGCGCGGATCCTCGCCCATCTGGGCCAGGAAGAGCACCCGCACGAGGATGCTCACCAGCGCGATCAGGAGAAGGGTCCGGGTCACCGGGAAGGTCGCTGGGGGGTGGGAAATGGCCCTCCCGTCCCTGGCTATACTAGGAGTATGGCGGCGGCAGGCCGGCTTTTCACGTCCCTCCTTGGTTCGGCGGGCCTGCTGGGGGGCCTTTTCGCGGCCGGTTGCGGGAAACCCTCCAACCCCGGTTTCGATCACGATCTCGTGCTGGTTTCCGTGGACGCCCTGCGGGCCGACCGGCTGCCCCTTTACGGCGCCTCCCGCGACACGGGCGGCGACCCTTCCCAGCCATGGAGCCTGCCCTGGCTTGCGCGCCGGGGAACCACCTGGGAAAACGCCTGGGCTCCCGCCGGAAAGACGGTCCCCTCGCTGGCCACGTTCTGGACCGGGCTGCCGCCCCTGGAACACGGGGCGGTTTCCAACAACACCCCGCTCAACCCGTCGGTGCCCACGCGCGCCGAAAGCCTGCACGCCCTGGGGTTCACCACCCTGGCCCGGGTCGCGAACCGTTCCCTGGCCCCGGTGATCGGTCTGGCGCGGGGATTCGATCAGTACGGCCTGCGGTTCAAGGAACAGGAGCCCCGGGTGGGGAGCGACCTGCTGGACCTGGCCTCCGATCCCATCCGAACGGGAAAGCCGCTTCTTCTGTGGGCCCATTTCATGGCGCCCCACCAGCCCTACACGCCCGTGCCGCCCAACGACCGGCGGTATGCCTCGGGGGAAGGTCCTGCGGGAGACAACGAGACGCTCTATTCCCTCAACCGCAACCCCGAGCGGGCCACTCCGGAGGTGGTGGAGCATTTGCGCGGGCTTTACGACGGGGAGGTGCGCACGGCCGCGGGTTACGTGCAGAAACTTCTCTCCGGACTGGAT
>CAZQAP010000022.1:0-24464 GCA_964591365.1 uncultured Planctomycetales bacterium | reverse complement strand
TCACTGCGGAACTTCTCGACGGGCTCGACTTCCTGGTGCTCGAGTTCAACCACGACCCGGAAATGCTGCAAGAAGGCCCCTATCCCCCCGAACTCAAGAAGCGCGTGGCCGGCGCGGAGGGGCACTTGAGCAACGAGCAGGCCGCCGCGGTCCTGGCCGAAGCCGCCCCCCGCTCGCTTCGTTCCCTGGTGCTGGCCCACTTGAGCCGCAAGAACAACACGCCGGCCCTGGCGCTGGCCCAGGCCCGCGCCGGCTTGAAGGCCCGCGGGCTCGGCTCGGTGCGCGTGCGTCCCGCCCCCCCGCGCGGCGTGGTCAAGCTGGGCGCTTGAGCCGCCGCGCGAGCGGGCCTTCAGCGCACGAGTTCTCCCTGCTTCAATTGCAGCGCCACCGGGGTATCGAAACGCCCCGGCGCCACGAAGACCTTGGTCTTCCCACTGGGGGGATTCAAGGCTTCGATCTCGTAGAAGCCGGAAGGGAGCAGGGGGATCCGATAGGGAGGCCGGGCGAAATCAAAACCAAACGGGTGGTCAGGATCCTTTTCCTTGAAGAGATGCACCAAGAGCTGACCGCCGAAGGATTCATCTCTCGTGATGGGAAGAATCTCCAGGCCACCGGCCAGGGAGCAATCGATCTCGATGCGTTGTGGAAGATTGCTGATCGTGACCACGGGGCGTTCCTCGGGAGTGCCCGAGGGCGGAACACGGAACAATCCCTGGCGGGAGTGAAAAGACCACCGGTAGTCGCCGAAGGGGATCTGGAGAGTTCTTCCTTTCAAGGTTTCGAAGGTGCTCCAGAAGCTGCCGTTCGCCTGCCAATAGGTGGTCTTTTTCCCGGCCCGATCGAGGGTCAATTTGCCCACACCCGAGGGGAAGGCCCCCAACGGGGAAGGACCCTCCCCAAGGCCGGAGAAAACGATTTCCAAGGTTCCCCAGTCGGAAGCCTCCCGCTCGAGCAGAAGGTCGTATCGGGCTGGAGATCCGGCCAGGGGAGGCAATTCGATCGTTTCGGCATGGGCCAGGTAACCGGGGATCTGGGTCTGCACCTCAACAAAAACCGGGCCGCCATCTTCCCACCCGGCCTTGAGAAGCAGGAATTCCCAAGGGGGCACTTTTCCGGGCTGGAGCCATTGCAGATCGACTCCGGCCAGAGCCGCTCCAAAGGGATCTACGCCTTCGGGGCGCCGGTTTTGGGAATCCACGTAACGGAGCTGGATGCCCCCGGCATGGCTGATCGGGGAGGTACGAAGAGCGTTGCCGTCCTTCTCACGCAGACGAATCTGCGCTCCCACCATGGGCAGAACCGGGACCTCCACGTATTGGGTTTGGGCGGGAACCTGGATGCCCGCGAAAGGAACCGCGCCGCCCGGCCCTCCGGACCAGACCCGCAGCGCCCCCAGGGGAAGCCCGTCCAGTCGGAAGGTTCCATCCGCGCGGGTTGCGGCCAGCGGAAGTCCGCTCTCCCCGAGAATGGTCCGCCGCACCTCGCGCAGGGTGGGATAGACCCCCTCCTCGGAAGCCAGTACGCCAAAGCCCGCGCCTACCGGCTCGCCGCTCGCTCTCCAGACCACCTGGCCTTCGAGGGAACGACCGGGGGACAGACGCAGGACGAGAGTTTCCTTCTCATTCGTCGGTCGAGGGAAGGATTTCCGCAAGGACGCGTAACCGGGAACCCGGGCTGCGAAATCGAGCTTCACCAGGGCGCTTGGAACCTTCGCCTCCAGTTGACCTTCGCTTCCAGTGGTTCCCAAGGAAAGGCTTCGCTCCGCGAGCACCAGGAAAACCTCGGTTCCGGAGATGGGAACCCCGCCAACTTTTTCCACGGTCTGGATGCGTACCCGCGCGAAAGGCTCTCGGCCCTCTTCTTCCGCGGGAAAATCCCGCCGGGAATGGCTTTCCAGAGACTCGGAAAGAGGTGCCCTCGCCGGCGAGGAAAGAGCACGGGGGGCGGGTTCGGACGGACTCTCCCCGTCTTCCAACGAAGAGTGGATCCTCCACAGCAACCCCAAGGCCAGGAGCACGGCCAGCAAGCTGACGAACAACAGGAACTTTTTCATGGTGAAATCCAGAGAAAGGACCCGGGCCGAAAGGCCCAGGTCCGGCTGATCGATTCTACTGGCAGAATGCCACGGCTTTGTGCGGCGTTACAAGATGAATCTGACATAAGCCCGAAGCCCCGCAAGAAGGGCACCCGCCGCGAACGCCCGGGGAAGGGGGCGTCGTGGCCCACACAACAATGTGGCAGCAAGCCTGTTCCGGTCCTTCACAGCCACAGTAATCGAAGTTCACCCCGTTGTCCACCCCCTCCTGGTTGGCACATGCAGAAAAAGGATCCCCAGGGCATCTTCCAAGACAACCCGTTAATGTCCAAACGCCGTTAACGGTTTTCGCAGTCCCCGTGCAGCCATCCAAACCTGTACCCTGGCTTAAGAGGCTGGTGTTGAGGGAAACAACTCCCAGCAGGACGATTCCCGCCAGGGCCAGAAAGCGCCCCGCCCAACCGGCGAAGCATTTTCTCAAGTTAGTCATGATTATTAAACCTCCTGGAAGCCAATCAGCTTCCACGAAAGTAATTCTAGCTAGGGAGCGAAAAAAAAACCATCCCTTTTCGAGAATTTTTCCTTCTAGGAGTTCGCAATGTTTCAACCTCAGCCGGGCCAAGGATTTGCACCGGGAAATCGGGGTTTCCGCGGGGGTCAGGCCAAGATTCCGCGGGGTTCAGGCAAAGAGGTTGAACTTGAGGATGTGCCAGAGGGCGGCCACGCCGTCGCGCCAGCCGATCTTCTTGCCCTCGTTGTAGTCGCGGCCGTAGTAGGAGATCGGCACCTCGTAGATGCGCACGCGGCGGCCGTCCAGGCGCTTGCGGGCCACCTTCGCGGTGATCTCGGGCTCGAAGCCGAACCGTTTGGACTCGATCTCGATCCCCTCCAGGACCTCGCGGCGGAAGACCTTGTAGCAGGTCTCCATGTCGGTGAGGTTCAGGTTGGTGAACATGTTGGAAACCCAGGTGAGCGTGTTGTTGGCGAACTGGTGCCAGTACATGTGCACGCGCGAGACCCGGCTGCCCTTGAAGCGCGAACCGTAGACCACGTCGGCCAGGCCCTTCTCGATCGGCTCCAGGAGGATCGGATATTCGGCCGGATCGTACTCGAGGTCGGCATCCTGGATGAGGACCACGTCGCCGGTGACGTGCTGCAATCCGGTCCGCAAAGCGGCGCCCTTGCCCTGGTTGACCTCGTGGTAGAAGATCGCGAGGTCCGGATCGCCTTCCAGATCCTTCAGGATCGCGCGCGTGCCGTCGGCGGAACAGTCGTCCACCAGGATGATCTCCTTTTCGAACGGAGTGGCCCGCACGCGCTCCAGGATCTCGCGCAGGGTGTCCTCTTCGTTGAAGATCGGGATGAGGACGGAGAGCTTCATCGTGCCGGAAGGCGGGGTTCAGGGGAAGAGGGATTCATCTAATCCGCCAAGAGCTTCCTGCGCGGCGCCAGGGCCACCTTGTAGAGACCGTAGACCACCAGGGCCAGAAGAAGCACCCCCGGCCAGGAATCCTCATGCACGCCGAAGAAGGCGCAGACATTGGCGTCGCCCGAAGCCACGATCGGGATGGCCATGCCGATGCCGACCAGGGCCTCGCCGGTGATGAGTCCCGCCGAGAAGAGCAGCCCCTGGCGCTCGCCGAGCGTGCGCGCTTCGGCCGCCTCCTGGGGCGGGGCCCCGGCGGCTTCCGCCTTGTGGAAGGCCCGCCCCACCGCCCAGGCGATGAGCCCGCCCAGAAAGATCGGCACCGACAGCTCGAAGGGGAGGTAGATCCCCACCGCCACCGCCAGGACCGGCATGCGGAACTTGCTCCCCTTGGCCTCCAGGCGCAGGTCGGCCAGGATGATTCCGACCGCGACGGCCATCCCGATGAGGATCATGCCCCACGGAAGCCCGCCCGCGAAGACCCCCTTGGCCACCGAGGCCATCAGGGTGGCCTGCGGCGCGGGAAGCGGCTTGGGGTGCGCGGCCGTCGGATCCCCGATGCCGTAGGCGTGGAGAAGAAGGGTCAGGACCGGGGCGAGCACGAACGCCGCGGAGAGCGTGCCCACCGATTGCATGATCTGCTGCTTGATCGGGGTGGCGCCCAGGATGTGTCCGGCCTTCAGGTCCTGCATGTTGTCGCCCGCAATGGCCGCGGCGCAGCAGACCACCGCGCCGATGAAGATCGCTTCGGCCGGGCCCTTGCCGCTTTCGGTCCCCATCATCATCAGGAGCAGCAGCGCCGAACTCAAGATGGTGGCGATCGTGATGCCCGAGATGGGATTGTTGGAGGAACCGACCAGCCCCGCCATGTAGCCGGCCACCGCCGAGAAGAGGAAGCCGGCGATGAGCATGATCACCGCCATGACGGCCGAGATCCCCGCGTCGCCGGTGAAGTACTGGAAGATCAGGAAGAGCGGCACCACCGAGGCGACCAAGGCCGCAATCACCCACTGGAAGGGGGCGTCCCGTTCGGTGCGCTCCACGCCCGAGGCCCCCCCCGCGCGCATGCGCCGGTAGGCCTCCATGCTGGAGCGCACCCCGCTCATCAGGCTCCCGCGCAGGCGGATGAGGGCCCACACCCCCCCCACCACCATGGCGCCCACGCCCAGATAGCGGGTCTGCGAGGTCCAGAGGAAGTTGGCCGCCTCCACGGCGGTCTTCCCTTCCGGCATGCCGCGCACCCAGACCAGGACGGGGATGGCCACCAGCCAGTTGAGGGCACCCCCCAAAAAGACCAGCACCGCGATGTTGAGGCCCACGATGTAGCCCACCGCCACGAGCGCCGGCGAAAGGTTGGAACCGAAGTAGAGGATCGTGCCGCCCACCGCATGCGCACCTTCCACCACCTCGCCCCAGAGCTTGAGACCCGTGGAGCCGAACTTGAACAAGGCGCCCACGATCCCGGCGGCAGCAATCACCTTCACCCCGCCGCCGGCGTCGCCCACCTTGAGCACCTCGGCGGTGGCGACCCCCTCGGGAAACTGGAGGGGATCCTCCACGATCAGGGCGCGCCGCAAGGGGATGGTGAAGAGCACCCCGAGCAGCCCGCCGAACCCCGCGATCATGGTGGTCTCCCAGTAGTCGAACTCGGTCCACTGCCCGAGCATGATCAGGGCCGGGATCGTGAAGATGACCCCCGCGGCCAGGCTCTCCCCCGCCGAGGCGGCGGTCTGCACGATGTTGTTCTCGAGGATGTTGGAGGTGCGGAACAACCGCAGCACGCCCATCGAGATCACCGCGGCGGGAATCGAGGCCGAAACGGTCAGGCCCGCGAAGAGCCCCAGATAGGCGTTGGCCGCCGCAAGCACGGCCGAAAGGACCACCCCCAGGATCACGGCCTTGACGGTGATCTCGGGCAGCGACTTCGAGGCCGGGATGTAGGGCGCCGGGGCGCGCTGGACGGGCGGGGGGGACGGCGAGTCCATCGGGGACGTTCCTTCGGCCCGCAGCGGACCGGCGGAGCCCTATTGTTGGGCCGTGCCCTCCCCGAGTCCACCGTCCCCGGCCTTGCGGAAGGGGCCGAAGACCCGCTCCGAGGCCAGGATCCAGGCCAAAAGGAAGGCCCAGCCCGCCAGAACGTCCACCAGGTAGTGGTAACGCAGGTAGAGGGTGGCGGTCATGGTGAGCAGGGCCCAGGGGCCCAGCACCCAGAAAACCCCCCGCGCCCGCTGCCAGGAGAGCCAGGCCACGTAGCCCGAAATCATGGTGTGCCCGCTGGGGAAGCAGTCGTGGCGCGTCCAGGAGGTGTTGACCAGATGGTCGTGCAGAAGGGGCCGCAATCCATGGGTGGGAAGATCCATTCCGTAAGCGAGGAAGTCGTAGGGAGAACGGGCCGGCACCAGCAGATAGCCGCAGTAGGAGACCAGGAACCCGACCAGCACACGGTCGAGGGTGGTGTAGAACCCCGGCATGTCCCGCTTGACGAAAAGGGTTGCGCCGAGAAGGAACGGGAAGACGTAGAACGAGGTGTAGACCGCCTGGAGGAAATCGGTCCACCAGGGGACCGCGGCCCAGCTCCACCAGCCCTCCCAGGTGTAGCCCAGCACGCGCCGGTCGAATCCCAGCAGGAACCATTCCCGGGGTTCCGGAAGAAGCCAGGGCATGACCAGGGAAAGGGCTGAATAGACCCCGAAAAGAAGAGCCAGGGTTCCAAGCCCGAGGACCAGCGGCGCAAGCGCGGGCTGGCGCCGCGCCAGAAAGAGGAGCATCCAGGCGAAGCAGGCCAGGGCCAGGAAGGACGCTGCGGCAAGCAGAGGATGGGGCAGAGCCTGCGGGTGGAGGCCGACCAGGAACAGCATCATGCCGCAGAAGGCCGGGACGGCCACCTGGAAGGACAAACCCGGGCGCGTTTCCTGGATTCCCACGGGCGCGTATCATGCGCGCCGCCCGCCGTTCCTACAAAAGCCATGCGCCCGGTTTCCCGCCTCCTTCCCGGCCTTCTGCTTGCCGCCGCGGCCGCCTGCTGCGGCCAGCGGACTCCCGCCCCGAGCCTTCCCAAAACAGATTTCGATGCGGGGCGCTGCTTCGAGGACCTGCGCACGCTGGTGGAGGACATCGGCGTGCGGCGGATCGGAACCCCGGAAAGCGCCCGCACCCGGGCCTTCATCCGCGCCCAGCTCAAGAACCAGGGCTGGAGGTTCGAGGAGGATCCCTTTTCCTGCACCCCGCCCGAAGGCGCGCGGCGCAAGGGAACGGTCCAAGGGGTCAATCTGCTGGCGCGGCGCGCGGGAACGAAGCCGGGCGAGATCTGGATCGCGGGCCATTACGACACCTACGACCTGCCCGCCTTCCTGGGCGCCAACGACGGCGGCAGCAGCACCGCCATCCTGATCGAACTCGGCCGCCAGCTGGCGGGCGAGGGACCCCGGCAAGGCATGGGCCTGGTGCTCTGCTGGTTCGACGGCGAAGAATCGTTCTCTCCCATCCCTTGGGACGATCACACCAACTCCACCTTCGGCAGCCGCCACCTGGCCGCCAAGCTCCAGGAATCGGGCGGCCTGAAGGCCGTCCGCGCCCTGCTGCTTCTCGACATGGTCGGGGACAAGGACCTGACCCTGATCCACGAAACCGGCTCCACCGGCTGGCTGCACGACCTGCTCGACAAGAAGGCGCGGGCCCTCGGCTGGCCGCACCTTCTGGCGGGGGGCTCGCAGGAAATCAAGGACGACCATGTCCCTTTCCGGCGGCTGGGCGTGCCCGCCATCGACCTGATCGACTTCCGTTACGGCCCTCTCAACCGCTTTTGGCACACGCGCGAGGACACGCTCGACAAGTGCAGCGCGGAAAGCCTGGGGAAGATGGGAAACCTGATCCTGGCGGCACTGCCCGAGATCGAGAAACGCGGGGCTGAACGGGGCTGACGCGGGCGGAGGAAGCCGCCAGGAGGATTCAGGCGGTCATCTCCTTTTCCGCTGCTTCCGTCCGGGAGACGCCCGGGCCGGGCTGCTCCGCGTTGGGAACGGCCCCGTTTCCGCCGGCTCCTTCGTTTCCAGAGTCTGCGAGCCCCTCTTCCAAGGCTTCCATTTCGACCCCGACCACCTGGCTCACCCCCGCCCGGCGCATGGTCACGCCGAAGAGCCGGGCACAGCGGGACATGGTCATCCGGTTGTGGGTCACGACCAGGAACTGGGTGTCCTGGGTGAACCCCTCGAGGACCCCCAGGAAACGCTCGATGTTGGCTTCGTCCAGGGCCGCGTCCACCTCGTCGAGCAGACAGAAGGGGCTGGGCCGTGCGCGGAACACGCCCAGAAGGAGCGCCAGGGCGGTCAAGGTGCGTTCCCCGCCGGAGAGCAGATTGATGGAACGAAGCTTCTTTCCGGGCGGGCGGATGGCCACTTCGACGCCCGCCTCAAGAGGATCCATATCCGGCGTGAGGCGGACCTCCGCACGGCCGCCCTGGAAAAGCCGGCGGAAGATGGACTGGAACTGCGTGCAGATGTCCTCGAATACGGCCACGAAACGCCGGCGGCACTCGACGTCGAGTTCCTCCACGACCGCCTGCAAATGCCCCCGCGCGGCCACCAGGTCGTTGCGCTCCTTTTCCAGGAACGCGGCCCGCCCTTCGCGCTCTTCGAGTTCCCGGACCGCCTCCAGGTTCACGGAACCGACCGCTTCCAAACGGGAACGAAGTTCCACAAGTTCCGCGGCCAAGGCCTCCCCATCGGAAGGGGAGGCCTCCTCTTCCTCCGGCCCGCCCAGGGCCAGAGCAAGATCCCCCAGCGACTGCTGGAATTCTTCCTGGATCCCGCGCAGCAGCTCCTCGGACTGAAGCCGGTTGCGCTGCACCTTCAGGGCCAGTTCCTGCCGGCTTTCGAGCAGTTCTTCCAGCCGGCCGGCATCCTCGTTCTGCCGGCCGCGATCCTCCGCAACAGCCCGGGCGGCCTTCTCCCCCTGGAGGCCCGCCTCCTCGGCCCGCGCCTCGAGCGCCGCCCGCTTCTCCAGCAGGGCGGTGACCTCGTCCCGGCCATCCCTGGCCTGGCTGCGCAGCTCCTCGATGCGGCCGGCGATCTCCTCCATTTCGCGGACCACTCCTTCGATCTCCTCCGTCTTGCGCGCGGCCGCTTCCCCGGCGGCGGCCTCGCGCTCTTGAAGATGCTCGCGGTGCTGTTCCAGCCTCCCGGCCTCCATCCGCGCGGCTTCCAACGCCGCCCGGGCGGCCTCGAAACCCTCCTCTTCCCCGGCGGCCAGGGCTTCCGCCTGTTCCAATTCCCTGTTGCAGGCCTGCCGCCGGGCTTCGGAGGCGGCGCGCTCCTTTTCGGCCCCTTCCTCGTCGCGCCGGGCCTCCTCCCGCGCAGTTCCAAGAGCGCGCACTTCGGTTTCGAGGGCGGCGCGTTCCTCGGCCAGGGCTTCCAGGCGCCGGCGGCTCTCGGCGAGGCTCGAACGGGCCCGGTCGCGGCGCGCCAGGGCCTCGCGCAGATCGGCCTCCCGCTCCCCGAGTTCCTGTTCCACCTGGACCAGGGCCTCGCGGGCGGCCTCCTCCTCCCGGCGGGCGCACTGCTCCTCTTCGCCGCTCTTCGCCACCACCCGGCCCGCTTCTTCGCGGGCGTTGCGCCGGGCCAGGATCCCGGCCGAGTCCGAGGAAAGAAGCCCCATTCGCAGGGAACCGCCGCCGTGAAGCTCACCGTCGCGCGAGAGGAAGAGCGCCCCGGGATGCTTCTCCGCCAGGGAACCGGCCTGCGCTCCGGTCTCCACGCAGTAGACCTCCCCCAGCCGGGAGCAGAGGGCTTCGCAACGATCCGCGTCTCCCTGGAGAAGTTCGCGCAGCGGCCGGGCGCCGGTAACGTTGACCGGCGAAAGCCCGGCGGCGGGAGGAAAGAAGAGATCGAAGGTGCCCGCTTGCAGCGGCTTCCCGCGCCGGCGGCCGTCCGCCCAAAGAGCGTGCTGCATGCGGCCGAGAAGGTTTTCAAGCAGGCGGTCCCAGGGGGGTGCTATCCGGATGCGGTCCAGGAACAGTCCATGGATCCCCTCCGGGGGGGCAGCCAGCAGCTCCCGCACGTGTTCGGGGAGGTCCTGGCGTTCCTCTTCGATGCTCCCCAGGGCAGCCAGCCGGGCCTGGGCCTGCGCGGCCCGTTCCCCGGCCGAACGCGCTTCGCCGGCATGCTGTTCGGCGGCCTGCCGCAGGGACTCCCGCTTGCGGACCAGCCCGGCGGCGCGCCCCTCGGCCGAGGCCACCTGGGCTTCGGCCTGCTCGAGGGTGGCCTCCTGCGTCCTCTGCTCCGTGGAAAGCCGGGCCAGCCCGTCCTCGACTTCACCCTGCCTGCGCGCCAGGGCGTGCAGGGAGCCCTCGCATTCGCTGCGCCGGTGGGCGGCCTCCTCGCGCTGGTTGTTCCAGCGGGTGCGTTCCCCCAGGGCTTCCAGAACCTGGCCGCGCAGTTCCTCCATCCTCCGGCGCAGTTCGCCGCGGGCCCGGTTGCGCTCCTCGAAGGCCGCCTCGCAGTCGGCCACTTCCTGCTTCGCCCGCTCCAGGAGGGCCTCGGCCTCGGCTTTTTCCCCGGTCAGGGTTTCCGCCAGGGCCAGCGCCTGCTCCTTCTCGCGGTTCAACTCCGCCTGCCGCTCCCGCTCCCGGCCCAGACGGCCTTCCATCTCCCCGGCGCGGGCCTGCAGCCCGTGGATGCGTTCCTCCAGCCCGGCGGCGCGCTCCTTCAGACCGGCGGCTTCGCGGCGCAGTTCTTCGTGCCTGCTGCGCAAGGCTTGCGCCTCGCGCTCCAGCTCCTGCAGGCGCACCTCGACCTCGCCGCGGTCCCGGCGGATGGAGGCGATGGTCTGTTCCAGGGAAGCGGTCCTGGCTTTCCAATCCGCAGCTTCCGACTGAAGCCGGGCCTCCTCCACCCGGGCGGCCCGGATCCGAACGGTCCGATAGCGGTCGCGGGTTTCGAGAAAACGGCGCGCTTTGCCGGCCTGGTAGCGCAGGGAACGGACGCTCTTCTGGACTTCCGCCAGCACGTCCTCCACCCGCGCCAGGTTCTGGCCGACTCCATCCAGCTTGCGCAGGCTCTCCTCCTTGCGCTCCCGGTAGCGGCTGATGCCCGCGGCCTCCTCGAAAACCTGGCGGCGGTCGCGGGGATTGGCGGCCAGGATGGCGTCGATCTTGCCCTGCGCCAGGACCATGTATCCACGCACTCCCAGGCCGGTGTCGAGCAGGACTTCGCGCACGTCCTTGCGGCGCACCTTGCGCCCGTTGAGGAGGAACTCCGCTTCTCCGCTGCGGAACAGCCGCCGGCCCACGGCCACCTCCGCCCCCTGTTCCCCCACCTTCCCTTCCTCGTCACAGAGGATGATCTCGACCATGGCATAGGCGCCGGCAGGACGTCCGTCGGTCCCCTTGAAGATCACGTCCTCCATCGAATCGGCCCGCAGCGCCCGCGGACTGCGCTCCCCGAGCACCCAGAGCATGGCATCGATGACGTTGGACTTGCCGCAGCCGTTCGGCCCGACGATCCCGGTGAGGCCCCGCTCCACCTGGATGACCGTCCGCTCGGCAAAGGACTTGAAGCCCTCGATTTCGATTCGTTTCAGATCCATGGCGAATCGGGCCGGCTCAACCGGCAGCAGCCGGGACGGCGAGCGAGGGAAGCGGGAATTCGAGCCAAGGGGCGGTATCGAAGGCGGTGGCGGAAGGGGGCCCGGCCAACGGGCCCAGGACCCAGCCCACCGGGTGGGAAGAGACTCCGGCGAGCCCCTCGCGGAAAGCGAGGCGCGCTCCCGCGCCGGCCGCCCGGGGCGGGTGGGTGGAACGAAGCCGGAGGCCGTGGGCGGAAGCCTGGCGCTCCAGGATATCCCGGAGAGCAAGCAGGATGCGGCGAACCCGGTCCGAGGAGGCTGGCTGGCCGGGTGCGACGCAGGCCAGTGCGCGGGGAAGCGCCGCCGGAAGGAGCGCCACGCGGGCATGGGCTCCGCTCTGGTTCCTCTCGGCCAGGGCCCCCAGGATCCGGCACGCCGAACCGGCCACCGCCCAGGTGCGCTGAAGGAAATCGGCCGCCCGGATCCCGCCGGGCTGCGCGGCGGCCGCGGACAGATTGAGGACCGCCAGAGAATCGAGCCGACCGTCGCGGGAAAGATGGGGCCGCCAGTCCTTGCCCCCCGGACGCCAGAAAAGGGAGACTTGGGCCGTGGAAGCCAGGCGTTTGCGGAGCACGGCCGGAGCGGCCTCATAGCCAACCCGGGCCAGGCGGACGGAAAGCCCTCGCAGCCCCCAGGCCAGGGCCTGTTCCGGATCATCGGTGGCCAGCCGCAGGCTGCCGCCCGGAGCGATCCAGCCCGGAGCCCGGACGCAGAGCGGGCTCGCCTCGCGGCGGGACGGCCAGAAGACCTGGACTTCGCGGGCCTCCCTCGCGGCGACCGCCACCCGGTCCCAGAAGGCTTCTTCGGCCTCCCCATCCCCGGGGGCCAGACGAAGACAGGCCGGGCGCAGCCAGTCGCCGATCCCGGGGAGATCCAGAAGGCCCTCTTCGAGCAGCCGGGCCTGCTCCCGGTCGAGAACCTCTTCCAGAGCGAATCGGGCCAGGATCTCGCCCCCCAGGGCGGGCCGGAGGCCGCCCGCATCTTCAAGAACCACCGGTTGCGGCCCGCTCCCGGCCCCGGGGGGCAGGCATTTCCCCCCCAGCCAGGCGCGCAGGTCGTTGCGGTCGGGTCCGATCGGATCCCCCCGCGAAACGTCGCCGCGCAGGCCCAGGGCGCGGCATTCGTTGTCGCACAATGCGGCCACCAGGCGCGTGGTCACGTGGACCAAGCCGCAGCCGAGAAGGCGTTTCTCCACGCGAGCGGCGATCCGGGCAGCCACGCCGCCCTTCAGGGAACGGGAGCGAAGCAGAGAGCGGGCCAGCCGCCCGCGGTCCCAGCGCCCAAAACCGGGACGGTCGGGATCGGCGTCGTGAACCCGGATCCGGTTCCGGCGGCGTTCCCGCTCCGCGCGATGGCGGCCGAATCCGCGGGCGGCCTGCGAACAGCCGCCCTGCTCGAGCAGGGTCTTCACTGCTGTGGCGATTTCGGCCGCCTCGACCGGCCGCTCCCAGTGGGCCAGAACCCGGGTCAGGGAATCAGCCAGCTCCACCGCCTGCCGGCCGTCCTCCCCGGCGGCCTGCAGGGCGGCAAACAGGGCGGCCACCAGGCGGCGGGAATCGAACGCCTCCACGCGCCCGTCCCGTTTACGAACCCGGATGTTCATCTCCTCCGCGGCCGTGCTTTTCGAGCATCGGTTTGAGTTCGTCCAGGAACTGGGAAACGTCCTTGAACTCGCGATAGACCGAAGCGAAGCGGACGTAGGCGACCTGGTCGAGGTCTTTCAGTTCGTCCATCACGAGCTTGCCGATGAACTTGCTGCCGACTTCGCGCTCGAAGATCTCCCCCAGTTTGCGCTCGATGCGGGTGACGATCTCGTCCAGGCCCTCCAGGGCCACCGGCCGTTTTTCACAGGCCTTGAGCAGCCCCTGAAGGATCTTGTTGCGGTCGAAGGGGACCCGCGAACCGTCCTTCTTGACCACCCGCAGCGGGGTCTCCTCCATCCGCTCGTAGGTGGTGAACCGGCGGTTGCAGTCCAGGCACTCCCGTCGGCGGCGGATGGCGTAGCCGTCCCCGGAAGAACGCGAGTCGATGACCCGGTCGTGATCCTGTTTGCAGAAGGGGCAGCGCACTCGGGATCCGCCTGAGCCCGAATCCTTGGGCTCTTGGCCGTTTGTACCACAACAGGTTGTGGCAATACCACTACTTGCCGATGCAGAAGCGGGCGAAAATGCGGTCCAGAAGCTCCTCGGGGGTGCATTCTCCGGCCAATTCCCCCAGAGGAACCAGGGCGGCCCGGATCTCCTCGGCCAGGAGTTCGGCCGGCCCGCCCGCCGCCGCAAGGCCCTCCGCGCGGCCAAGAGCCTCGAGAGAAGCCTGCAAGGCGCCGGCATGCCGGGCCCGGGCGAGCTGGCGCTCCTCCCGTTCCACCCCCTGCCGCCCCAGGATCCGGGCCGTCTCCGTGGCGAGCTGCGCCAGCCCCTCCCCGCTGCGCGCCGAGACCCAGACCGCGGGGAGCCGGGCCGCGGCGTCGGCAACCACCTCTTCGGAAATGCGGCGGGGAAGGTCGGTCCGGGTCCATACCAGGAGGACGCTGGGCTCGGGAAAGGTTTCGGGAACCCGGGTGGCCGGGTCGGAGGCGTCCGCCAGCCACCAGATCAGGTCGAAGCGGTCCCCCGCCGCGCGGCGGCGGGCCGCCTCATCCCGGGAGTCGGCCGGGGCACCTCCCAGCCCCGGCCCATCGGCCAGGGTCCAGGCCTCCCCGGCGCCTTCCGGCTCCCAAGGAGCCTCGATCCGGTCCCGCGTGGTCCCCGCCTCCGGAGAAACCAGGCCCCGGGAGCCGGTCAGACGGCAGAAGAGGGTGGTCTTGCCGGCATTGGGAGCGCCGCGAAGACCGATGCGGAATCCCGACGGAAAAAAGCTCCGCCGGGTCTCTCCGGCCAGGCCCTCCTCGAGGGCTCGCCGCGCGCGGCCGAGCAGCGCATCCACCTCGGCCGGCTTCACGTCGGCGGAATCCCCTTCCTCGAAGTCCAGGCCCGCTTCCAGCTCCGCCAGGGCATCCGCCAGGGCATCGCGCGCGGCCTGCAGCGGGCGGCCAAGACTCCCCTCCAGGACCGCGGCGGCTTCCCGGGCCCCGGCGGCGGTGCGCGCCTGCACGAGGTCGAGCACGCCCTCCGCCTGGGTCAGGTCGATGCGGCCGTTCAGGAAGGCGCGGCGGGTGAATTCACCCGGTTCCGCCGGCCGCACTCCGCGGGCCTGAAGACCGGCCAGAACGGCGGCCACCACCGGAGCCGAGCCGGGGAGGTGGATCTCGAGCACGTCCTCGCCCGTGGCGGAGTCCGGGCCCGGGAACACGAAGAGGGCCGCGGGCAGGCGGGAGCCGGCCGTCCATTCGATCTCCCCCTCCCGCACTTCGCGGAGCCCCCGCGGGCGGGGGCACGCGGGCGGCAGGATCCGCCCCGCCGCCTCGAGCAGCCCCGCCCCGCTCAGGCGCAGGACGGCCCGCTCCGCCGGCCCGGCGGGCGTCGCCGGGGCGACGATGAAATCATGTCTTTGCGGACGCAACGGCGGAGGCCGCGGTGGGCACCGGCCAGCGTTTCTTGATCACCTTCGACTCGAAGATGCCCAGCGAGCTGGAGGTGATCATGTAGAGCGAAAGCCCGGCGGCGTAGTTGTAGAGCAGCAGCCCGAAGAGGATCGGCATGAAGGTCATCATCTTCTGCATCTGGGCCTGCTGGGGGTCGATCGGCTTGGGCATCGATTTCTGGTGCGCAACCCACAGGACCACCATCAGGATGGGAAGGATGTTGAGGGTGGTCACGCCGGTCATGGGCCAGAAATGGAGCACCGGACCGTGGAAGTCGATCAGGGCATCCGGCCGGGAGAGGTCCCGGATCCAGCCGAAGAACGGTTCCTGCCGCAGGAGGATGGAACAGCGCAGCGCGGCGAAGAGGCCGATGAAGATCGGGAACTGGAGGAACATCGGCAGGCACCCGCCCAGGGGAGGAGCCAGCTTGTGCTGCTGGTAGACCTTCATGGTCTCCTCGTTCTTCTTCTGGGGATTGTCGGCGTACTTCTTCTTGATGCCGTCCAGGAGCGGCTTCACCTTGGCGGCCTTCACCTGGTAATGCGCCATCTTGACCTGGCTGTGGCGGTTGATCGGAAAGAGGCTGACCCGCACGAGCACCGTCATGAGGATGATCGAGACGCCCCAGTTCCCGAAGAGGAAATAGAAGACCTTGAGGAACCAGAGGATCGCGTAGGCGATGTAACGGGTCAGGAAGATGTCGTAGAAAAAAGTGCCGCCGTAGTCGACGTCGGTGATGATGGCGTCGAGGGGGTGGTATGCGGAGCTGGCCAGGATCGCGGGATCCTTGGGCCCCAGGAACCACTGGAAGCGGCGCACGGCCGGCGGATCCCCCGGACGGCCGACGTGCAGCGTGAAGGCCCCGTAGACCGAGGCCCGGTTCCAGAGCACCTTGGCCGCATCCTGGGCCCGCTGGTAGTACTCGTTGCGCAGGCGCGCGGCTTCGGCCGGGTCGAGGCCGGTCTCGGCGGCCAGTTCCTCCCCGCTGGCCGGACGGCCCTTTTCCTTCAAGACGGCCGCGTCCACCCGGGCGATTTCAACCATCCTCTCGAAGACATCCGGCTCCAGGCCGGCCCGGATGGTGTCTTCGTAGCCATAGTGGTCGTAAAGGATCTCGGCCACCGCACCCTGGAAGGGACCGTCCAGCGGGCGGATGGCGCCCAGGAAATACTTCGAGCCGTCGTTGACGAAGGCGAACTCGCCGCTCCAGCGGGCGGCCGCGTCCCGGCGTCCGCCGATCAGGCGTCCGCGCGGGATGAGCCGCTCGACCTTGTCGACGACCCCATGCTCCAATTTCGCGGCGGCGACGTAGGGGTTGGGGTAGTAGCGGTCTGAAACCCGCAGGATTCCGCCGCCGGTGCCGATTCGAAGGTGGAGATCGTGACCGGTGAGCTTGTCCGACAGCGGCTCGGCTTCGACCTCGATCAGCATGTGGCGCTCGCCGGGCAGGGCGCGCACCCGTTTGCGAAGGCGCAGGTCCGGGGTCTCCAGGGTGAAGACCAGCTCCGCGCTGCCGCCCTCGAGTTCCCGGCGTTCCACCTGCCAGTCCCGGACGTCGAGGGCCGGTCCGATCTGATGCTCCGGTTCGACCAGCCGGGTGGCGTCGCGGCGGCGGTGATTGAGAACCCCGGGTTCGGTCCCGGCCGGAGGCGGATAAGCCGGAACGGAACGGTAGAGCCGCAGCCAGTCCTTCTCTCCCGGGACGGTTCCGCCGCCGCCATCCAGGGAGCCCGGATGGAAGTCCTTGAGGTCGACCTCGGTGCAGCCCGCCCCGCGGTTGGTCCACTTCGTCCGCAGAAGATCGGTCTCCAGGACGAAGTCCTTTTCCGGGGGCGCATCGGGCGGATCGAAGGTCTCGGGCACGAAACCGGTGACGATCTCGTCCGGCGGGGTGCTCTTGGGAAGGCAGCTCCGGATGAGAAGGATGGCCACGACGGCCCAGAGGACCATGGTGAGGATCGAACGGCCGCGCATGGGAGGGAATCCGGGGGAAAAGGGTCAGCGGCCCATCGAGAGCCGGGATCCGAGACTGTCGGGAAGGTCTTCCACCTCCAGGATCTTGCGGGAGGCGGTCTGGACGTCGTAGGGCAGCCGCCGCCAGCGCACCCGTTCGCCGTCGAAGAGAGCGTAGCCCAGGCGCGGGTCGCCGTCGCGGGGCTGGCCCACGGCGCCGACGTTGATGAGGTAGCGGCGGCCGGTCTCCAGGGCCAGGCTCTCCCCGGCCTCCGCGGCCCGCACGAAGGAGCCGCCTTCGGGGAAGAACCCTGCATGGTGGGTGTGGCCGAAAAAGGTCACCCGGTGCCGGGCGGCCTCGAAATTGGCCTTCAACTGCTCGGGACGGTTTCCCAGGGAGGGCAGCAGGTATTCGCTCAAGGGATCGCAGGGGCTGGCATGAACAATCTGGACGCTTTCACCGATCTCGTCGTCGGACAGTTCCATCGCGGGGACCAGGCTTCCCAGCCAGTCCCAAAGATCCCAGTTCTCCTCGCGCTCCGGGTCGAGAGCCCGCCGGGTCCAGTCGATGGCCTGCAGGGCGCGTTCGTTGAACCCGCGCGCGTCGCGGTCATCCAGGAGGGCGGCATCGTGGTTGCCCAGCAGGGCGACCCGGGCCCTCCCGCGCGTGCCCTGGACGACTTCGCGGGGCGAGGCGCCGTACCCGACGACATCGCCCAAGCAGACCAGGGTCTCCACGCCCTGCTCGTCCAGGTCCCGAAAAGCGGCTTCCATCGCCTCCTGGTTGGAGTGGAGGTCGGAGAAGAAGGCGATCAAGCGCGGGTCCTGGAAGGGCGAGGGGGTCATTTCCGGGCGGGCAGGCGTGTCGGGCCCTTCCTGCGGCCTTCGCACCCCGGTCTGCGAACCGCTACCCACAAATCCCGGAACGCGGTATTGTCCGGGTCTCCCATTCCTCCCGCAACCCGGACCACCCGGGTGCCCGTGGATCCCCAAGCCATGCTGGTTCTCCTCTTCTTCCGCTTCTTCCTGCCCGCCTTTCAGGAGCCCGCTCCTCCTCCGCAGGTCTCCGAGCCCCTTCCCCCGGGCGTGGTGGCCCGGGTGGGAGACCACCTCATCCAGCGCCAGGAGTACCTGGAGTACCTCTATACCCGCTTCGGCAAGCGGGCGCTCAAGGACCTGACCGACGAGATCCTCATCCAGGATGAAGCCCGGCGCTACGGGATCACCCTGGACGAGAAGAACGTGGAGGATGCGGTGGAAGGGCGGCTCGAGGCGGCCGGCAACGCCCCCCGGCAGATGAGCCTGGAGGAGGAGCTTCGCCAAAGCGGCCAGAGCCTCGAAATGTTCCGAGCCTCCATGGAACGGGAAATCCGCCGGGACATGCTGCTCGACGCCCTCGTCCGGGCCACGCGGGTCGTCACCGACGCCAAGGTCCGCCAGGCCTTCGAGGAACAGTACGGAACCGGCGGCGTGAAGGTGCGCGTGCGCCACATCCTCTTCATGCCCAATCTGCTGCGCAGCCAGAAGATCCGTGCGGGAACCCCGGCCAACCAGATCGACATGCCGGCGGTCAAGGCCGAGGCGCGTTCCCTGGCCGAAAAGGCCCTGGCTCGCGTGCGCGGGGGAGAGTCGTTCGAGGCCGTGGCGCGCGAGGCCTCCATGGACCGGGTCACCCGCGACCAGGGCGGCGAACTGGCCCGCTACAACGGACGGCTCTACGGGAAGGCCTTCCACGATGCCGTCTACGCCCTGAAACCGGGAGAGATCTCGGAAGTGGTCGAGAGCGGAGCCGGCTTCCACGTCATCCAGCTCGTGGAGCGCACCCAGACCCGCCTCGAAGATGTGCGCCCGGAACTGGTGAAGGGGATCCTCGCGGCGGAACCGACCTGGCAGGAGAAGTCGGGCCTGCTCAACGGGCTGCAGGCCGACGGGCACGTCCAGCTCTGGTAGGCCGGGCCCGGATCTTCAGGAAAGCCCGAGTCCCGCCCGCAGGAGTCCGAAGGCCGCCGCGGCGCAAAGGGCCGCCAGAACCCCGCGGGGCAGCCTGCGGGCCCAGTTCAGGTGCCCCAGGTGGCGCCGGCGGCCGGGACGCCAGGGAGGCAGGCCGGCGGCGAGACGCCAGACAGCCACCCGCGCTCCGTCCAGGAAGGGAAGCGCGATCGCGGCGCCCGCCAGGACCAGGGGCTGCGCGCCCGGAGTCCCGCCCGGGGGAGGAAGGAGCGCCAGACCGGCCAGCGAGAAGCCCAGAAGCTGGGCGCCGGCGTCGCCCAGGAAAAGCCGCGCTCCGCCCGGGAGGAACGCGTTCTGGATCAGGAAGGCGAGCAGCAGGCCCGCTGCGATCGCGGTGCGCGCGTCGCCGGGGTGCAGCATCGCCGCCAAGGCTCCCAGGCCCGCCCCGGCGGCCAGTCCGTCGGCATGATCGAACCAGTTGAAGGAGACCGCCGCGGCGAGAAGAAGAAACCCCGGGAGGATCCGCGCGCCGGCCGCCGGGCTGCCGAAGACCGCATCCCCCGCCCCGAGTCCGGCGGCCGCAGCCAGGATCCCCAGACGCAGGAGCCAGGGGAGTTCCCTCCCGCGGACCTTGAGGACGTCCTCCCAAAGCCCCGCGGCCAGGACGATCCCGCCCGCCGCGAACAGAAGCCCCCCCCCCTGGGTCTGCATCTGTCCCCAGAGCGGCAGGACGAACAGGAACCCGCCCATGGGGACCGGCCGGTCGTGACCCTTGTGACCGCCGGGAGGATCGGTGAATCCGGCCCGCCGGCAGACCCGGCCGATGGCCCCTCCCAGGAGGAGTCCGCAGAAGAGCGCGGCCCCGATCGGAATCAGGAGGCCGGGCAATAGAGCCCCCGCTTGCGGATCTCCTCCTCCAGCCCGGGTGGAAGAAGGTCGCCGCAGGCCTCGCCCGCGGCCAGCCGGCGGCGGATCTCCGTGGAGGAGACCGGCACCTCGTCCATCTCGATCCACTCCGCCCGGAAACGGGAGGCCGGGCCGGGGGAGAGCGCCTTCCGGAAGGCCTCCAGGGACTCCGGCCCCCAGCCCGGCCGGGGCACGAATCCGAGAACCGCGCCCGCGTAGATCTCCTCCACCCGGCGCCAGCCGGCGAGGTGGGCCAGGGAGTCCGCACCCAGGATCAGCACGAAGTCGGCGCGCGGGTGCTGAGCGCGGAGGGCCTCCAGGGTTTCGACCGTGTAGGAGGGCCCCGGCCGTTCCAGTTCCAGTCCCAGGACTGCTTCGCCCGGGCGGGCGGCCACAACGCGGCGCAGGAGGGCAAGCCGCTCGCCCCCCGGGGCGGGAGCCTGGGCGGGCTTGTGCGGCGCCTGCCGGGCCGGGATCCAGAGGAAGAGATCCGGGCGCAGGCGGCGGGCCACCGCGTCCGCAACCGCCAGGTGGCCGCAATGGACCGGGTCGAAGGAACCGCCGAAGAGGGCGATCCGCCGGCGGCCGGGGGGGGGCCTCATGGGCCCGGGGGAAGTCCGAGCGCGGCCAGGAGATCCCCGCGGGCGATCCGCTGCTCCTGGCGCCGCTCCATGTCGCGCAGGACCACCGTTCCGGCTTCGCGCTCCTCCGGGCCCACGACCACGACCGAGCGCGCGCCCAGCCGGTGCGCTTCCTTGAACTGCGCCTTGGGTGCCCGTTCGCGGTGGTCGAGTTCGACGCAGCGGGCGCCGGCCGAACGCAGTTCTCCGGCCAGGGCCAGCACCTCCAGGCGGTCCTCGGGGGTGATGGCCACCAGATAGACGTCGGGGCGGAGTTCCGCCTCCAGGTCGGCGAGATCGGCCGCCGGGGGGAGCCCCCGCTCGCGCAGGGCGAGTTCCAGGGGGGTGAAGCCGATGGCGAAGCCCACTCCCGGGGTGGGCGGTCCGCCCACCTCCTCCACCAGCCCGTCGTAGCGCCCGCCTCCGCAGAGGGCCGAACGGGCCCCCAGGCGGGGATCGAGGATCTCGAAGACGCTGCGGGTGTAGTAGTCCAGGCCGCGCACGAGCCCGGGGTCCTCCAGCGGGCGGCGCCCCAGGGCGGCAAGCCCGGCCAGAAAGCGTTCCTGGTGGGCGCGGGGCCCGGCTCCCATCACGGAAGCCAGCGGGGGGGCATCCGCGTTCAACTCCCGGCAGCGGGCCACCTTGCAGTCGAACAGGCGGAAGACGTTGCGCTCGAAGCGGCTGCGGCAATCCGCGCAACGCTCGGCGAGCTGTCCTCCGAAAAACTGCTTCAGGGCCCCGCGCCAGCGGTCGCGGTCGGCGGGGTCCCCCATGCTGTTGACGCGCAGCTCGATGCCTTCCTTCAGCCCCAGGGCTTCGAAGAAGCGCATCGCCAGATCGGCCACTTCCGCATCCAGCAGGGGGCTCGGGGAGCCGAAGGCTTCCACTCCGAACTGGGTGAACTGACGTTCGCGCCCCTTCTGGGGGCGCTCGTAGCGGAACATGGGCCCCACGTAGAACCATTTCTGGAAGGGGGCCCGGGCCGGAAATCCGCCCTGGACATAGGCCCGCGCCACGCCGGCGGTCCCCTCCGGCCGGAAGGAGAAGGAGCCCCCGCTGCGGCGCGGGACGGTGAACATCTCCTTCTCCACCACGTCGCTGGCCTCGCCCAGGGAACGGGTGAAGAGGGCCGTGTCCTCGAACAAAGGCGGACGGACCTCCCCGTAGCGGCAGGCCCGGGCGACCCGCCTGGCGGTTCGTTCCAGGTGGCGGACCAGGACCAGGTCCTCGGGAAAGCGGTCCCGGGCCCCGCGCGGGGCTTCAAAAGCGGCCGAACCCATGGGAGCGGGCAGGATATCGGGGCGGGGGCCCGGAATCCCCGTTCCCTCCCCTGCGTTGACCGCTAGGAAGAGGGGGCTTAGGCTTCCCTTTGCCCGGCTGGCCTCCCCTGCCCCGGCCCCCCACCCTCCTCCTCGACCACCCATGAAGCGACTGCGCGTCCTCGCCCTTCTCGCCCTGGCCCTGACCGCCCTCGGGCTGAGCGCCTGCACCCGCAATGTTTTCGACGACCTGGGCCAGAAATGGCAGGTCATCAAGCGGGACTCCAACGCCTCCTACGACGCCTTTTCCAAGTACTTCCTCAACCACGATCCCAACGATCCCTACCTGGACTAGACCAGGGAACGGCGAAGGGGAAGAAACGGAGCACGGGTTGGCTGGAAGGACCCGGAAGAGGGGTTGACCGCTTCCGGTGAAGTGAAGATGGACGGCCTAGAGCGCCCCGCGTGTGCGTGGTGCGGAGGGTGCGAGGTCCGGCCCCGCTGGAAGAAGGACGGTCTCGGGATCGTGGCCTGCCGCCGGTGCGGACTGGTCTTCGCCTCTCCCCGGGAGACCCGGCGGGCCGCCGCCGCGCGCTATTCCCGCCGCGATTACTTCCGCACCGACCGGCAGCTGGCTTACGGTTACGACGATTACGCCGCCCACCGGGATCTTCATGAACAGATGTTCCGCCAGGGCCTGCAGCGGCTGGAACGCCGCCTGCCCTCCCGCGGGCGGCTGCTCGACGTGGGCTGCGCCCTGGGCTTTCTTCTCGCGGTGGCCAGGGAGCGCGGTTTCGATCCGGAAGGGGTCGATGTCTCCGAATGGGCTTGCGAGCGGGCCCGCCGCCTGACGGGCCTGCCGGTCCACCAGGGAACCCTGGGCGAACTGCGCCTGCCGGCCGGTTCCTTCGACGCGCTCACCGCCTTCGACGTCGTGGAACACGTCCACGACCCGCGCGCCTTCCTGAAGGAGGCCGCACGCCTGCTTCGGCCGGGAGGCTGGCTCTTCCTGGTGACGCCCAACGTCTCGGGATGGTCGCGGCGCCTGATGGGCCGCTTCTGGTTCCATTTCAAGCCGCTGGAGCACACCTACTATTTCGACCGCCGCACCCTGGGGCGTTTCCTGGAAGAAGCCGGCCTGGAGGTCGCCGAGGTGCGCCGCAACCGGCGCCGGGTGACCCCGCGCTTCGTCTGCGAACGCCTGCGCTCCTACAGCCGCGGACTGGGCCGGCTCCTGCACGGCCTGGTGGCGCGCTGGGGCTGGTCCGAGCGGTTCTCCTTCCCGCTCTACACGGGGGAGATCGAAATCCTGGCCCGCAAGAAAAGCGCTCCGGAAGCCTGATCCCCGGGGCCTTCGG
This sequence comes from uncultured Planctomycetales bacterium, assembly GCA_964591365.1. Taxonomy (GTDB): domain Bacteria; phylum Planctomycetota; class UBA1135; order UBA1135; family UBA1135; genus CAZQAP01. The sequence goes on along the minus strand of CAZQAP010000022.1, from coordinate 1,814 downwards.
GTCTCGTGGAGGTTGTCCGCCTTCCTCCTTGAGGGGGATACGGGGCCGCCGGGTCAGGCAACGGACCAGGAAGTGCTGATAATCTTCCTCCATGAAGCCGGGCCTTCTTCTCCCCCTCCTCCTGGCCCCCGTGCTCCTGCTGGGCACCGGCGCCTGCGCCTTCATCCAAGGGGGCCACGCTCCCTCTCCCGGGAAGAGGATGCCGAAAGCGGAACGGGCGGGCCCCGCCGCCCGGGACCGGGATTCGCAGGAAGACCAGGCGCAGGAGGCGGAAGAACTCCGCAGTGCCCGCCGCCAGCTCAGGCTCGAGCGCAAGAAGAGCGCGCGCATGCGCCTTCAAGCGGAGAACGAGGTGCGGAACGCCGAGGCCGCCCTGGCCCTGGCCCGGCGCGACCTGAAGCACTTCCAGGAATACGATCGCCCCCACCAGCTCGCCCAGGCCGAACTCGAACGGAAGACCACTGCGGACCACATGAAGCAGACCGAGGAGGAGCTGGCGCAGTTGGAGGCGATGTACGGCGAATCCGAGCTGGCCGACAAGGCCGGTGAGATCGTCCTGGCCCGCACCCGCCGCAAGCTCGACAACGCCCGGGAACGGCTGCGCCTGCGGGAAGAAGCCCTGGCCGACCTGCGGGGCCACGAGCTTGTCGAAAAAGAGCAGGAACTCGAACTGGGCCTGAAGGACGCGGAAGGGGAACTCGAAGCCAGCCGGCTGGCGCTGGAGATCCTGAACCTGCGCCGCAAGGCGGCCGAGGAAGAGGCCGAGGAGGCCGTTGCGGAGCTTGCCGGCGACGAGGAGGCGGCCGGCGACGAGGAGGCCGAAGAGGGCGGGGACGAGGGGCGGTGATTCCCCTTCTGGCCCTTCTCGGCGGCTTTTTCTTTCCCCCTCCCCAGGAGCCGCCGCCGGCCCCCGCTCCGTCCCCCACCCGCCCTCTTCCGGACGCAGCCGGGGCCCGTCGAGGGATCGAAAAAGGACTCGCCTGGCTGCTTGCCGCGCAAAACAAGGACGGGAGCTGGGGCCATTGGCGCCACCCCATGGACGCCGACTGGCCGGTTCTCGAGACCCAGCGGTCCTTCCAGGTCGCCACCACCGGGCTGGGTTGCATGGCGATGATGGAAGCCGGGCGGGGTCCGGCCCACTTCCAGGCCCTGGACCGCGGCATCGACTACCTGCTCGCGAATGCCGCCCTGAAACGCCCCGGCGGCTGGGACACCGACAACGTGTGGGGCTATCTCTACGGTCTTGCGGCCCTGGCCGAAGCCAGCGGCTTCCCCCGTTACCAGGGACCCGATCAGGAGGAACGGCGGACGGGAATCCGTTCCATGGGTGAAACGCTCCTGCGCAAGCTCGATGCCTACCAGACCCCGCTGGGAGGCTGGGGCTACTACGACGTGCACCCCTACACGGCACGCCCCACCTGGGCGACCTCGTTCTGCACCGCGGTCGGCATCCTGGGGATCCTCTCCGCCCGCAAGGAAGGCTGGAAGGTCGACGAGGGGCGCCTGCAGCGTGCGGTGCGCGCCCTGGCGCGCTGCCGCCTTCCCGGCGGCGCCTATGCCTACGACGTGGCCGCCATCCCCGCCCCCGACGGCCTCGACGGCCTCAACCAGGTCAAGGGCTCGCTCTCGCGGATCCAGGTCGGCAACCTGGCCCTGGTCCGGGCGAAGGAGGCCGGCCTCGGGCCCGGCGCCACGCCCCGCGATCTCCTGTGGGGAATCCAGGTGTTTCTCCAGGATCACCGTTTCCTCGACATCGCGAGGCTGCGGCCGGTCCCCCACGAGGCCTTCTACTACAACTCGGGCTACTTCTACTT
>CAZQAP010000021.1:0-25965 GCA_964591365.1 uncultured Planctomycetales bacterium | reverse complement strand
GGCCGACCTGGACTTGAACCAGGAACCGACGGATTATGAGTCCGCTGCTCTGACCAATTGAGCTATCGGCCCGGAAAGAACTTCGCAGAGCATTCTAGCCCCCGTCGCCCCCACCCCCGGGGCGCATTTCTCTTGAACCAGGATGCTTCCGGGGTAGAACGGCGGTTCTCACGTTCATGGCGACGGTCCTCACGCATGCGCTCGTGGGTGCGGGAGCCGCCCGGTGAAGGACCGGCGGCTTCCCCGGGCAGTTGCGGCCATCGCGGCGGCCAGCTTCTTCTCCGACTTCAGCCACGAGATGGCTACCGCGGTGCTGCCGATGTATCTGGGGGCGGTGGGGCTGGGGCCGGCGGCCCTGGGCGTGATCGAAGGGGTGAGCGACTTCCTGGTGAGCGTGGCCCGGCTCGCAGGCGGGGTGGCCGGCCACCATCTGCGCCGGCGGCGAATCCCGGCCGCTGCGGGTTATCTCACGACCACACTTGCCACCGCGGCCATCGCCTTCGTGAAGACCCTGCCGGGGGTGGCCGCTCTGCGCGGCGCCGCCTGGGCGGGCCGTGGGTTCCGCTCGCCGCTGCGCGACCACCTGCTCGCCGAGGCGGTCGAACCCGCGCGCTACGGCCGCGCCTTCGGCCTGGAACGCACCGGGGACATGCTTGGCGCGGTGGCCGGCCCGCTGGGAGCCGCCCTGCTTCTCGGCCTGGCCTTCGACTTCCCCACCATCCTGCTCTTCACCGTGGTTCCCGGCCTTGTGGCGACGGGCGCCATGTTCTTCTTCACGCGCGCCGCCGACCGCCCGGCCCCCATCCCAGCCGGGGGCCGCCCGAAGGTCCGCTGGCGCTCCTTTCCTCGCCCCTTCTGCTTCTTCCTGATCGGGGTGCTTCTCTTCGGACTGGGCGACTTCTCGCGCACCTTTCTGATCCTGCTGGCCGCGGGGGCGGCGGGAGCGCAGGAGAAAGGATTGGGCCTGGGTTTCGCCCTTCCAATCCTCCTCTACGCCGGCCACAACCTGGTCTCCGGCTTCGCCGCCTATCCGGTGGGGCGGCTCGGCGACCGCCATCCCAAGATGCAGCTTCTTGTTTCCGGCTATGGGATCGGCGTGGCCACCAACCTCCTCCTGGCGGCCGGGAGCAGCTCGCTCGCCGTCCTGATCCCGGCCGTCCTGCTCTCCGGCATCTACATCTCCGTCGAAGAGACCCTGGAGAAGGCCGTGGCGGCCGAACTCTTGCCCAGCGAACTGCGCAGTCTCGGGTTCGGCGCACTGGCGGCGGCCAACGCAGTGGGCGACCTGACGGCCAGCCTCTACTTGGGGTTTCTGCTCCAGGCCGGCCGCCCCGGACTCGCCTTCGGCCTGGCCGCGGCCTTCGGCCTGGCCGGCGTCCTCTGGCTGCTGGCCTCGAAATGGATCCATGAGGGGGAGGTCCGGGCCGGAAGGCCTATTCATTAACACGATTCCAAACCTGTTAATGAAATGTTAGAGTCCTGCACATCTTAGTTGTAAGTCCATAAATGATGGTGGTTTACGATGGCAGCCCTGAGCGGGACTCTTGTCGGGGCGGTCATAACGAAGGCCTCCCCGGGCCGTTGGCATGATGGGGGGCGGGCAGAAGATGGTTTCCACCGGCCAGGGCGCGCAGGTGCGGGGAGGGGAGTTCGCCTTCCGCGTGGCGGGGATGGACTGCGCCGAGGAGGTCGGGGCCCTGCGGCGCGAGCTGGAGCCGATCCCGGGGGTGGAACGCCTCGATTTCGACCTGCTCCGGGAACGCCTGGTGGTGGTGGCCGACCCCGGCCTGGTGGCCGTCGAAGAACTCCAGCGCGCCGTGCGCCGCACCGGCATGCGGGCCGAACCCTGGCGGCAGGAACCCGCCGCCGAGCCGGTCCGGCGCCTCGACGGCCGCACCCTGCGCACGCTCGCGGCCGGGCTCCTCCTGATCGCCGCCTTCCTGCTGCACGCCCTCCTGGCGGGAAGCCTGGCGCGGGCTCTGGGCGCGGAAGCCATGCCGCTCGCCGTGAAGGGTCTCTACCTGGCTTCGGTGCTCTTGGGAATCCTGGGCATTCTTCCCAAGGCCTGGGGTTCGCTGCGGCGCCTGCGGCCCGACATGAACCTCCTCATGACGATCGCCGTCGCCGGCGCGGTGGGGATCGGCCAGTGGTTCGAGGCCGCTACCGTCACGGTTCTCTTCAGCGTCTCGCTTCTTCTCGAATCGTGGAGCGTCGGCCGCGCGCGGCGCGCGGTCTCCGCGCTGCTCGAACTCTCCCCGCAGGAGGCGACCGTGCTGCACGGGCCGGGGGAACGGATGCCCGATTGCCGGGGCGACCCCTGCGACGAGCACGAGCATCCCGACGCGCACCACGAACACCGCCTCCCTGCGGCCGAGGTTTCGGTGGGGAGCGTGGTCCTCGTGCGGCCCGGCGAAAAGGTGCCGCTCGACGGCGTCGTCCTGCGCGGACGCGGTTCGATCGACCAGTCCCCCATCACCGGCGAGTCGGTCCCCGTGGAGAAGGAGCCCGGCGACGAGGTCTTCGCCGGCACGCTCAACGGCGAGGGGGCACTGGAGGTGCGCGCCACGAAACCCGCCGGCGATTCCACCCTGGCGCGCATCATCCGCCTGGTGGGCGAGGCCGGGCGGCGGCGCAGCCCGAGCGAACGCTTCGTGGAGCGTTTCGCCGCGATCTACACCCCCGCGGTCCTGGGCCTGGCGCTTTTGACCGCCGTGGTCCCGCCGCTTTTCCTGGGCGGCGCCTGGGGCGCCTGGCTCTACAACGCGCTGGTCCTGCTCGTGATCGGCTGCCCCTGCGCGCTGGTCCTCTCCACGCCGGTCAGCGTGGTCTGCGCGCTGGCCTCCGCGGCCCGCCGGGGGATCCTGCTCAAGGGGGGCCCGTTCGTCGAGGAGCCCGCCCGGTTGCGCTGCATCGCGCTCGACAAGACCGGCACGCTCACGCGCGGAAAGCCGATTCTCGGAAAGGTCCTGGCCTTCGCGCCGCACACCGAGGAGGAGGTGCTCGAAGCTTCGGCCGCCATCGAGGCCCGTTCCGAACACCCCCTGGCGCGCGCCATCGTCGCCCGCGCGCGCGAGGGGGGGCTGCGTCCGGTTCCCGCGGAAAGCTACCGCGCGCTCCCCGGCCGCGGCGCCGAAGCCATAGTGGCGGGCAAGCCCTACTGGCTCGGCTCGCACCGCCTGCTCGAGGAGCGCGGCCAGGAATCGCCCGGACTCCACGGCACCCTGGAGGAACTCGCCGCGGAAGGCGCCACCGTGGTCGTGCTCGGGACCGACCGCCACGTCTGCGGCGTCCTCGCCCTGGCCGACGAACCCCGCGAGGAGGCCCGCGGCGCCATCGAAGACCTCCACCGGGCCGGCATCCGCAAGATCGTCATGCTCACCGGCGACAATCCCGAGACCGGAAGCGCAATCGGCGCACGGCTGGGAGTCGATGATGTCCGCGCCGGGCTGCTGCCCGAAGACAAGGTGGCCCAGATGCAGGCGCTCGTGTGCGAGTGGGGACACGTCGCCATGATCGGCGACGGGGTCAACGACGCGCCCGCAATGATGGAAGCCACCCTCGGCGTGGCGATGGGGGCGGCGGGCACCGACGCGGCCATCGAAACCGCCGATGCGGTCATCATGGCGGACGATCTTCTCCAGCTCCCCTGGCTCATCCGCCATTCCCGGCGTGCGCTGGCCATCATCCGCGGCAACATCGCCGCCGCCCTGCTGGTCAAGGCGCTCTTCTTCGTGCTCGCGTTCCTCGGTCTGGCCAACCTCTGGAGCGCGGTGGCGGCCGACATGGGGGTCTCCCTGGCCGTCGTGGCCAACGCCCTGCGGCTGCTGGGGCCCGGCCAGGGCCCGGCACCTCCTTCCGGTCAGTGACCCCCGGGGCCGGCCCCGGATTCTCCCGCGCTCGGCTCGTCCGGGGCGTCCGCGGCCGGCTCGAGCGTCAGAGCGGCGGAGTTGATGCAGTAGCGCTTGCCGGTGGGCTCGGGCCCGTCGTCGAAGACGTGCCCCAAGTGCCCGCCGCAGCGCCGGCAGCGCACCTCGATGCGCTTGCGGAAGAGGGAACGGTCCTCGTGCAGCGTGACGGACTGCGGGTCGAGGGCCTCCCAGAAGGAGGGCCAGCCGGTTCCGCTCTCGAACTTGGTCTCGCTGGCGAAGAGCCCGGCCCCGCAGCCCGCGCAGCGGTAGGTGCCGGGAGTCTTCTCATCCCACAAAGCGCCGCTGAAGGCGCGTTCGGTGCCGGCCTTGCGCAGGATGCGGAACTGCTCGGGCGTCAGGATCCGGCGCCATTCTTCTTCGCTGTACACGACGGCCTCCGCCGGGTTCTCGGAAAAGGTTTCCAAACGGTTTTCGAGCCGCGGGTCTCCCGCTCCCGGCCGACTCCCGTTCCCGCAGGAAACCCCCGCGAAAACCGCCATCGCAAACCAGGGCGCCGGAGACCGCATCCGGCCCCATTCTACCGGCAGCATCGGTTTCAGGGCCGCAGCGTGAGCACCGAGACGGTGGCGGCCTTCACGGCCGCCTCGCTCCAGGGCATGGGGCGCGTCTCCCCTTTCAGAAAGAGCGGGATCTGGTCGTCGTAGTGCGGATCCCACGGCTGGCCGGCCTGTCCGCCGGGCAGCACGATCCGGGAGTTGTCGGGGTCGCCGAGGTCGGCCACGAAGCGGACCGAGGGGCCGTAGGTGACCTCCTGAACCCCGCCGATCCAGGGCCCCCCGAACGCGCTGATCGTGGCGGCGGAGCCCGCGACCGCGAAGGGGCCGCGATTGAAGGCCCCGCCGATCAGGGGAACCCCGCCGAGGGGATTCCGCAGGGTGAGGGTGTGGAAAGCCGAAGCCTTCCAGGTGCCCGCATCGTCATTGCCGAAGCGGATCCGCCCCTCCCGCCAAGCGTCCTCGAGCGCGCGCGCGAAATCCTGGCCGGCCGTCTCCACCGCCTCCGTGGTGACGTCGTCGAACCAGGAGGCGTCCATCTCCCCGCGCAGCAGCCGCGACAGCCGCCAGCGGCGGAAGATGTTGTGGAAGGGGGCCAGATGGAACTTGCGCACTTCATCCCCGAAGAGGACCTGCTGGAGATGGCGCTCGAGGATCAGGAAAAGCGCCGCCGGGCCGGCGGGGTCCATGGAGGCGCCCCAGTTTCGAAGCAGCGCCATGGCCTGCGCCGCTTCGCCTTCGTAAGAGAACTTGGAGAGCGCGGCCACGATCTCGCGGGCATAGATCGAAACGTGGTCGTTCTGGACCGCCGTGAGACCGGCGACGTCCCAATCGCGGCGCGGGCGCAGGAGTTCCAGGATGCGGTCCCGCCGGAAGGGGGTGTCGAAATCGGCCGGGAAGGGCGCAGGGTCGGTGGAGGAACGGATGTCCGCGTTGGCGGTGGCGATCAGCCCATCCGGGGGATCGAGAGTGCGCGGGTTCTTCGACTGCGGCTCCAGCCCGTCCCAGCCGTAGGCGGGATCCCAGCCCGGCGAGGGGAGCCGCCCGTCCCCCTTGAGGCGGCGGGGCATGCGCCCCATGACGGTGTGGAGTATCCCCCCCCCGCGGTCGGCGAAGACGAGATTCTGCGCGGGAGAGACGAAACCCTGAACCGCGGCGAGGGCCTGTTCCCCATTGCGTGCCCGAGCGAGCTTCAGGAAGGCCGCCAGGGGATCGCGGGTTTCATAGGCGGTCCAGGAAAGACTCCTGGCCGGCAGCCCCCCTTCCGGATCGGCCTCGAACAGCGGGCCGCGGTCGGTCCTCCGGAGCTTCAGGAAGACCGGCTCTGCGCCTGAAACCCCGATCTCCACAGTCTGGGTCTCGATCGGAACCCACGCCTCTCCGCGGCGCACCTGCTTCCCGGTTTCGTCGAGCTTCTCGAGGAAGAAATCGTGGTCGTCCATCATGGCGTTGGTGAAACCCCAGGCCGCGAATGGACTCTCCCCGATCATCACCACGGGAAGCCCGGGCCAGGTCACTCCCGCGGCGTGGTAGCCGGGGGCCTTCAGCGCGGCCTGGAACCAGACCGGGGGCAGGCCGAAGCGCAGGTGGGGATCGTTGGCCAGCAACGGCTTCCCGCTGGCCGTGCGGTTTCCGGCCAGGGCCCAGTTGTTGCTGCCGCCCACTTTCGGCTCCGAAGCCAGGCGGGCCTGTTCGGCTTCCGCATGCAATCGGGCCGCCAGTTCCGCGAGCCCGGGAGGGATCGACAGATCCGGGTCGCCGATCAGGTCGCGGGCCCGACCGGGACCCAGAGCCCCCAGCCATTGAAAGCGGGCTTCCTCGCTGCGCCCCGCCGCAAAGGAGAGCGAATAGCTCAACAGCGAGGCCACGCAGAGGCTGTCCACTGGTTGCCAGGGTTCAGGCTCGCCGCCGACCAGCCGGAAGAGCGGAGGGAGGTCGCCTTCCCGGGCGTCCAGCCAGGCATTCACCCCCTCGGCGTAGGCGGAAAGCCATTCGCGAGACTCCGGGCTGCACGTCTCCCAGGCAACCCCGGCGGCCTCGCGAAGCCGCAGGGTGCGGAACTCCTTGTCGATCGGAAGGGCGGAAGATCCGAACAGCTCCGAAAGACGGCCGGAGGCGGCCCTGCGGCTCAGCTCCATCTGGGAGAAACGGTCGTTGGCGTGCAGCCACCCCATGGCGCGGGCAAGGTCGGCCGTGCTGGCGGCCTCGACGCTGGGAACCGCCCAGCGATCCCAGCGGACCGTGACCGGGGCCTCGAGGCCGGAAAGACGGAGGGTTCCGCTGCGCACCGCCCGCCCGGAAGATCGCAGCCAGAGGAACCCCCAGGTTGCCAGCCCGGCCAGGAGCACGAGAACGAGCCCCAGCCAGAAGACCAGTCGGCGCGACCGGGAAGACACGTCAGGCCGCGCCGGGTTCGGCCGCCTTCTTCTCGGCAAGCGCCCGTTCTTCGCGGGCCTTCTTCTCCTTCAAGCTGCGAGGCTTGTCCTCGCCCGCGGCCTTCGAGCTGGAACGCGGGAGGTGCCGGGGAAAGGCCTTCCAGACCCCGTCCACGAGGCGGAGTTCGGGTGCGGGGGAGATCCAGTCCGAGGAAACGAAATCGCTCATGGGTTCGAATCCGGGAGGGAGGCGGCCGACTCCTGGGGCCGGGGGGCTCCGCTCCGCGCCCCGGTGGCTTTGGCGGCATCGGGTCCGAGTCCGCTGCGATCCGGCTCGGCATCCTTTTCGGAGATCCGGCCCTGGTCGAGCGCCTCCTCCACGGCCTGGGCCCGCCGGACTTCGGCCGGGGAAAGAGGCTGCCGAAGGACCTCCTTCAGGACCGCGCGCGCGTGGTCGGTCTTCCCATCCCGGGCCAGGAGTTCCACCAGATTCTCGACCGCATTCCAGTAGTCCGGCTGCAGCTCGATGGCTCGTTCATAGGCCTCGATGGCGGCAGGATGGTTCCCGCCCCAGTCGAGGCAGCAGGCCAGGTTGTACTGGACGCGTGCATCCTGCGGAGCGATCTTGGTCGCGCGCTGGAAATAGCCCGCCGCGGCCAGGAACCGGACCGGCTTCTTCCCGGCCAAGGCGCTCTGAAAGGCCACCAGACCGGCCTCATCCCAGAAAGCGGGATCGTCGCCCTTGTCCACAAGCAGACGGTCGTAGAGGGCCATCGCCGGTTCCCATTTCCCGTCCACGGCCAGCGCCCGCGCCCGCATCAGGGCGAGTTCGGCCGAAAGGGGCTTGCGCACGAGAATGCGGTCGATGGCCCGGACCGCGTAGGCACCGTCCCCAGCCGCATAAGAGGCCTTGGCGGCCTTCTCCAGAAGTCCCAGGTCGTTGGGACGGGTTTCGAGCACCTTGCGGAACCAGGGCGCGGATTCCGCCTGGCGGTCGAGTTCCCAAAGCGCCTGGGCCATGACAAAGGCCAGGCCGGCATCATCCCCCCCATGTTCCGACGAGAAGGCGGTGAGTTCCCTCTCGGCCGCTTCAGGGTCTCCCGACTGGAGCAGGGCCCAGGCGTGCAGGCGTGCGAGTTCGAGGTGATAGGGAGCTTCGTTGCGGAGCCCGTTGAGAAGAATGGCGGCCTGGCGGGGTTCGCCGGCGCCCAAGGCGTCCATCGCTTTTTGGAAGTCGGGCTCGGGGAGCAGGGTGCGGTCCCTGGCCTGGAGAAGATCCGGCAGGAAGGCCAGGGATTCGGCGGGCGCCGGGGCCTCCGTCTCTTCAAGAGCCGGTTCGTGTTCGCCCAGCACGCTGCTGCACGCCGTGCCGCAGAAGAACAGCACGACTGCCAGGAGGCGGGATGCGAGCCGGAGGAGTCCCATGCTCGAACGGGGTCCGGAGGGAACCATGGCCTTCCATTCTAGGACCTGCCAGAAGCGGGGATTTCCTCTCCCAGGGGATGTTGATTCCCCGATTCCTCCGCTACAATCCGTTCCGCGGTATCACCCCCGTGGCACAAGCAGCAATCAAGGCCGTTTTCTTCGATGCCGGAAACACTCTCTTCGCCGAGAGGTTGCCGAGGGGCTCGGTCTACGCCCGCGCAGCCCGAAAATACGGCAGTTCGGCCACCGAAGAGGAGACCCTCGAATCGATCGTCAGGGGCCACGGCGAGTTCCCTTCCTCCGTTGGGGGGAACTTCCGCTACAGCCTGGGCTGGTTCGAAGCCTTCAACCGCAACATCTTCGCAACCCTCGGGGTCGCCGAAAACCGGCGGGACAAGGCCCACGGCCAGATCCTCAAGCACTTCCGCAACGCCCGCAACTACCGCGTCTTTCCCGAAGTCCCCAAGGTCCTCGGGGAACTCGCCGGCCGCGGCCTCGTCCTCGGGGTGATTTCCAACTGGTCGGAACTCCTCCCCGAACTCTGCCAGGAACTGGGGATCGCCGCCATGGTGGATTTCATCGTGACCAGCGCGGAACTGCGGGCCGAGAAGCCCGAACGTGCGATCTTCGACCGGGCCCTCTTCCGCGCCGGCGTCCCTGCCGAGCAGGCCCTGCATGTCGGAGACAATTTCGAGCACGACGTCCGCGGAGCCCTCGGCGCGGGTATGCGGGCCGCGCTGCTGGACCGGCAGAATGGAAACGGCGGCATCACGCGCGATGGAGTTCCCATGCTGAACGACCTGCGCGAGGTCCTATCGCTGGTCGGGCAGCCCGTCCATGCCCCGAAAAACTGATCTCGCCGGGAATCCCGCCCTTCAAGCCGCTTCCAGGCTGCAGGCGCGGCTCCGGGAGCGTTTCCTGGGCCATCCGCAGGTCGTGGAGCAGGTGCTTGCGGCCCTCCTGGCGAGGGGCCACGTCCTGCTGGAAGGCGCCCCCGGGCTCGGCAAAACGCGCCTGATCCGCTCGCTTGCCGCGCTGCTCGACCTTTCGTTTGGAAGGATCCAGTGCACCCCCGACCTCATGCCGGGCGACGTCACCGGCGGCGAAATCCTGGATGAACGGGACGGGGTGGGCGCCTTCCGCTTCGTGAGGGGCCCGGTCTTCTGCAACGTGCTTCTCGCCGACGAGATCAACCGCGCCACGCCGCGCACCCAGAGCGCGCTTCTCGAAGCGATGGAGGAACGCCAGGTAACCTCGGCCCGGGTCAGCCACGCATTGGAGCCGCCCTTCTTCCTGGCCGCCACCCAGAACCCCATCGAACTGGAGGGGACCTACCCGCTCCCGGAAGCCCAGCTCGACCGCTTCCTCTTCAAGGTGGAGGTTCCTTCCCCGGACCGGGAGTCCCTGGAGAAGATCCTGGAACTCCCCGATGAAGAGGGCCCGCCGGCCCTGCAGGCGGTCGTCTCCCACGAGGAGGTCCTGGATCTCCAGGCTCTTACGAGGGAGGTTCCGCTCCCGGCGGGACTCCTTTCGCGGGTGGCGGAGATCGTGCGCGCCACCGACCCGAGCGCCGTCGAGGCTTCCCCGAGGGTGCGCGAACACGTCCAGTGGGGGGCGAGTCCTCGCGGAGGCCGGGCGATCCTGGCCGGTGCGCGGGCCCTGGCGCTGCTGCGCGGCCGGGCCCATGCGGCGCCGGAGGACCTCCGCGACGCCCTTCTTCCCGCCCTGCGGCACCGGATCCTGCTGCGTTACGAAGCCCAGGCGGCGGGCGTGCGGATCGGGGAGCTGGTAGAAGAACTCCTCCAGCGCTTCCCCTTGCGCTGACCTCCGGGCATGGATTTCCTCGCCGCACTCTGCCAGGTCCGCCCTTCCCTGGGGGACCTGGGCCGGAACCTGGCCCTCCACGAGGAGTGGATCGCCCGCGCCCGCGCCGAGAAGGCCGATCTGATCCTCTTTCCGGAGCTTTCCTTGAGCGGCTACTTCCTGCGCGACCTGACCCAGGATCTGGCCCTGCGGCTGGACGATCCCCGCGTCGGACGGCTGGTCGCCCTCTCTTCCGATTGCAGCCTGGTCTTCGGCCTGGTGGAAGAGAGCGAGGACCACCGCTTCTTCAACACGGCCGTCTTCGCGGAAGAGGGCCGCATCCTGCACGCGCACCGCAAGGTCTTCCTCCCCGATTACGGAATCTTCGAGGAAGGGCGCTACTTCGCGAGCGGCGACCGCCTCGAAGTGGTTCGCAGCCGGCTGGGCAGATTCGGCCTGCTGATCTGCGAGGACGCCTGGCACCTCGAGGCCGGCTGGCTCCAGTTCCTGCAGGGCGCCGACGCGCTCCTGATCCCCTCCTCGGCCCCCGCCCGCGGCGTCGACACGGAAGAAACCCAGCTCTCCAGCCAGACCGCGTGGCGCACCCTCAACGCCGCCCAGGCGCTCTTCTTCCAGACCTGGGTGCTGCACTGCAACCGGGTCGGCTTTGAGGAGGGAGCCCTTTTCTGGGGCGGATCGTCGGTGTTCACGCCCTTCGGATTCCCCGCCGCCCAGGCTCCCGGGCAGGAGGAGCACCTCCTGCTCCAGCGGATCCAGGAGGATCCCGCCCGCCGGGCGCGCATCTTCACCCCGCTTCTGCGCGATGCGCGGCCCGATCTGGTGCGCATGCACCTGGCTCGGCTTCTGGCCGACCCCGACGCCCTGGAGCAGGAATGACGCTCCCCGATCCGCCGGGCATCCACGCCCCGCTGGCCGGGAAGGTGCTCGCGGCCTTCCTGTTCGAGGAGTGCGACAAGTTCGGGTTTTCCCGCGGGGTCCTGGGATTGAGCGGCGGGGTCGATTCGGCCGTGGTGCTCGAACTCGCCGCCCGCGGCCTGGGGGCGCAGAACGTGCGCGCCTTCGCCCTGCCATACCGCACCAGCCAGAAGGAGAGCCTGGTCCTGGCCCGCGAGGCCGCCGCGCACGCCGGTGTGGCCCTGGAGGAGATCGACATCACGCCCATGGCGGACGCCCACCTGGAGGCGGCCGGGTTGAAGGGCGACGACACGCCGGCCGGGCGGCTGCGGCGGGGCAACATCCTGGCGCGCACCCGCATGGTGGTGCTTTACGACCGTTCCGCCGCCGAAAGGGCTCTGGTTCTCGGCACCAGCAACAAAACGGAGCTTCTGCTCGGGTACGGAACCCTCTTCGGAGATCTCTCCTCGGCCATCAATCCTCTCGGCGATCTCTACAAATCCCAGGTCTTCCCCCTGGCGCGCCATCTGGGGGTTCCCGGCGCAATCCTCGAACGCCCGCCCAGCGGCGACCTGTGGGAAGGCCAGACCGACGAGGACGAGCTGGGGTTCTCCTATGCGGCGGTGGATGCGCTGCTGCACCTGTGGATCGACCGGCGCTATCCGCGGCAGGCCCTTGAGAAGCTCGGGTTTCCCGGCGGGTTCCTCGACCGGGTCCAGGCGCGGGTCCACCGCAACCAGTTCAAGCGCATGCCGCCGGTGATCGCGAAGCTGGCCAACCGCACCATCAACCTGGACTACCGCTACCCGCGCGACGTCACCGCCGGTCCCGGAATCTGACCGCCCCGGCCCCGGCCGGTTCCTTCCGGTTCAGAAGCGCCAGCAGAGAGAGTCGAGATCGACGTTCTCGAGTTCTTCGCGCGTGATGGGCCCCATATCCTTGAAGCGCCGGTACTCCGAAAAGGTCAGCTCGGCGTACTCGCGCGGGGACATCTGGTCCGGGCCCATTGCGGAACTCCTGCGGGGCGGAGCGGGGAGCGATTTGCGGGTCCGCTCGGCATGCAGCAGGGTGGCCCTGGCGCGGCGGCAGACTTCGAGGGTCCGCTCCAGGTTGCCGAGGATGCGGCGCAGGCGTTCGGTGGCTCCGCCGGGAGCTTCCAGGTTGCGCAGGACCTTGCCGCGGGCGGCTTCCATGACCGAAAGAAGCGCTTCCACCTTGGAGAGGAGTTCGGCCCGGTAGCGGGGATCCGCCAGCCGGCTTTCGGGAGGGGAGGAGAAGGGATCGCTCATGACACCTTGAGGGGACAACTCAAGACTACCCCAGAAAACGCCTCCCGCCGGAGAAGGATTCTTCCCGATTGGGCCCCCTCCGGGGCGATCCCGGCCCGGAAAGAGGACCCTTTTCAATCCCCGGCCGTCAACCGAGAACGAATTGCTCCGGCACGGTACTTCGGTACTTCAATATCCGGCCAGGGCCCGGAAGAGAAGGAACTCCTGGCGGTAGTCGAAGCCGGAAAGCACGGCCGCCAGGCCGTCGCCGCGGCGCCGGTCGCCCAGGTAGCCGAGCGCCAGAAGAAGCTGGGCGCTCCGTTGCGGGCTGGGGCGGATCTCCCCCTCCTCGCGGAGGGCGGCCAGGATCGTGTCGAACGCCTTCCCGGTGCGGGCCAGACCCAGCGCCCGCCCGGCGGCCCAGCGCACGGTCGGATCGGAGTCCTCCACCAGGATGCGGGCGATCTCGTCGGCGGCCTTGGGATTCCCCGTCAAGGCCAGACCCAGTACTAGGCCGCGTCGGAATTCGGGACGCGCGTTCGGGCCGGCTGCCGCTTGCAGCAGTTCCGCCACCGCGGAATCCGTCCCCTGCAATCCGAGCGCGATCGCAAGGTAGCCGGCAAAGTCGTCGTTGTTACCTTCCTGCCGCAACGAGGCCAGCAGCAGCGGCACCGTATTGGGATCCCCGGCCAACCCCATCCCCAGACCCAGGGCGCCCCGTAGACGCTCTTCGTCGCGGCGCACCTTTTCGAAATCCCGGCCGGATGCGTCGCGGCCCCGGAAGGGCCTGGTCCCGGGGACCTGAAACCCCTTGCGCAGCTCGTCCAGCAGACCGTGCGCGCGGGCCAGGCCGACTGCAAGCCCCCAGGTCGCATGGGTCTGGCGATGACGGCGGGCCAGGTCCTCCAGGCCGCGCAGAAGAGCCCCGGCATCGGGCCCGCCCAGGCGTCCGATGGCCAGCAGACAGAAGTTCACCGTTTCGATGTCGGTTCCTTCGCGGACTCCGCGGGCCAGGCCCGCAAGCGCCCCGCGGTCCCCCAGCAGCCCGAGCGCCTGGGCGGCCCCCCAGCGGATGGCCGCATCGGAAGACTGCAAGCTGCCGACCAGGAAGGGCCGAACGGAGAAATCTCCGATCTGCCCCAGCGAAGCCAGGATCACCGTGCGCGTGCGCCGGGAATCCGTCGCCGCGTTCCGTTCCAGGTCCTTGTATCCCTCGAGGAGCACCGGCACGAGCCGGGCCTCCCCCAGCCGACCGCAGGCCCAGACCGCACCCAGAAGAACCGACTCCTCCTCCCCGAAGAGGCGATCGGGTTTCAGGTTGCCGCGCAGGTACTGCTCGAGAAGCTCTTCAGCCTCCTTGCGGCCGCTCAAACCCAGCCCCAGGGCGGCGAAAGCGCGTTCCCCGGCCGGCTGGGCCCGGTTGGTGAAAACCTCGGCCAGGGGGACCAGGGCCTTGCCCATTCCGCTCAAACCCAGCCCGAGCAGGGCGGCCTGGCGAACGGGCACGCTCGGATCCTGGAGCATCTCCTGCAGGGTCTTCGGAGCGCCCGGGGGGGCGATCCTCCCCAGAGCCAGCGAGGCGGCCTCCCTCACCGCAGCCTCCGGCGAGTGCAGTGCCGTTAAAAGCAGCGGCACGGCCTGCTCGAGCACGGCCTGGCGGGCCAGGGCATCCGGCCGCTTCCCGTAACGGCCGTCCTTGCCAAGCGCGAGATCGTCCGGCCTCCCCGGGCCCCGGAAGAGGGCGTCGCGCTCGAACTCGAACCAGAACTCCCAGCGTTCCCAGGTTTCCCGGAGGCCGCTCCGCCGGCCGTCCTTGTCGCGGGCAACCGATTCATCGAGAGCTTCGTCGAAGGGGCCGTGGTAGGCGCCCCGCACCAGGGGAACGTCCTGGGGGAAGGCGGGAGCAGCGAAAAGCAGAAGGAGGGGCAGGGCAGGCATGATCCGAGTGGCGGGAAAAGGAGTTCCCAAACCGTTATCGGCCGGCCGGGGCCGTCCTTTGAAGATGGTCAGCTCCTGGAAAGAGAGCCGAACACGGTCATGAGTTCGTCCCGGCTGACCGGGCCGACCACGAAGACGTTGAGGCCGAACACGTCGCCTTCGAAGACCCGCACCGCGCCGACCAGGCTTTCCCGGGCGAAGAGGCTGCGGGCCGGCTTGCCGCCATCCAGCCCCAAACGATACGTCTCGCTGAGGAGGGCGGGATCCCCCTTCTGCTGGGCCACGAAAAGGGTGCGCAGCCCGTCGGAGAAGACGTCCAGCAGCAGGTTGTCGGTGATCGGCGAGCTGAGCAGGACCCGCCGCCTTTTCAGGGCGAAGCCGTCGGGAACGTAACGGACCTTCAGGGGCGAAAAGCCCAGAAGGGGATTGTCGATCGAGCCGCGGTAGGGCGCCTCATCTACGGCCCGGGCAGACCAGAGGACTCCAGTCAGGTCGGGGTTCTTCTGGATGGTCTGCACGGTGAGCCTTCCCAGAAGCTCTCCGCTGGGAGAATAGAAAGCCCATTGAAGCAGCATCCGGGTCTGCTGATCGACCACGAATTCGACCCGCCCGAGGCCGCGCCGGGAGCGGGCTTCGAACTTCTCTCCGGCCCGTCCGGCCACGGGAAAGGCCCCGGGGACATGAAAAAAGTCGTAGTTGCGCATGGCGGCCCGCTGCGGACCGAGATGCAGGTCCCGGTAGTGGACCAGGAAACGCTGGCGCCGCTCCCAGGTATCGGTCTGAAGGGAGGTGGGAGAGACCATGCTCTGGCCCTGGCCGGGACGGAACCCCTTCAGGTCCAGCCGGAAGTTCCCCTGGCCGTCGGAAAGGAACCGCTCCTGGTATCCCTGAAGCGGGCCTCCCCCGGAGCGCAGTTCCACGAGCCGGTTCTCGTCGGCCCGGAACTCTTCCGGGTAGCGCACGAAAGGCAGCTCGTGAAGGAGAACGCTCTGATTCCCGCCCCTGGCGGCCTGGGTGGCGCTCGCGGAACCGGCCGATGTCCGCGACCCCCCTCCCGGCCTGCAAGCGGGAAGGAAGGCCAGAAGACCACAAAGGCCCCCCAGGAGAAGCGTCCCGGGCTTCACGATTCCTCCTCCCCGAGAGCCGGCCCCAGCGAACCGGCGAGGTCCCGGGCCAGGGGGGAAAGCTGGCTGGGATCCACCTTGAGGGTGGTCACCCGGCTGCGATAGAAGGCCTTGATTCCGTCCCGGGGGGCCAGGGCCAGCTTTTCCCGGCTCCCGCGAACCGGATTCCCTCCCGGGAGCAGGACTCCGGCTGCGGTGAGCAGCAGGGCCGCGGCGGCGGCCAGCCGCCGGAAGGAGAGGACCGGGCGCAGTTCCCTGGAGGGTTCGATCGGGGCCCGGCCGGGATGAAACAAGGGGGCGAGTTCGGCGGCCACCCTCGTCCAAAGCCCCTTGGGAGCCGGAATCTCTTCCAGCCGCGCCAGCACGACGCGGTCCCAGAGCTCCGGCGGCGCTTTGCGCCCAGCCAGCGATCGCAGGCTTGCCTGAAGCTCCTGGGGGAGCGGGTCGGTTTGGTTTTCGGGGTTCAAGGGAGGGAGGGGTTCAGCTCGTTTCGGGACCAGCCACTCCCAGGCGGGAGAGATGGTCCCGGAGGGCCGCGTGGGCCCGGTTGAGACGGGATTTCACGGTGCCCAGGTTGCAGTCCAACGTCTCGGCAACCTCCTCGTAGCTCAGCCCTTCAATGTAGCGGAGGACGAGGATGCTGGAAAAACGCGGGCTGATTGAGGCCAGGGCCTTTTTCACCGCCTGGCGGGATTCCACTCCCATGGCTCGGGCAGCGGGATCGCTCGCGGCGGCCTCCATGACGGGTTGGGCGACGCCAGATTCTTCGACGCCCCCCACGGTCGTACTGATGGTTCCATGGGGCGCGTCCAGGCGGCGCCGGCGGACATCGATGGCGGCATTCACAGCGATCCGGTAGACCCAGGAAGAGAACCGGCTCCGGAATTGGAAGCTCCGGACGCGCCGAGCCAGGGAGACCATCGTCTCCTGGGCGGCGTCCAGGGCATCCTCCTCGGTGCCGGTCACCCGCAGGCAGATCGTGAAGACCCGGTCCTTGAAAAGATCGTAGAGCTCACGGTAGGCCTCTTCGAAGGCCGACCCGCGGCCTTCCTGGCACCGCCGGACGAGTTCCTGATTCGGATCGTTCACGGTTCCAGGCTGCAGTAGGACGCGAGGGGGGGGCTCAGGGTTCCAGGAAAAACAGGGTTGCCGCCTTAAGTCCTTGAAGTCAAGGACTTTCCGACCGATGGCCCAGGCCTCTGGAGCCGGATTCCAGGCGGGCCCGGGGATTGAACGGGATTCAGCCCCCGATCAGGCCCAGGATGTCGATGCCGACCACGACCATGCCGGCCATCCCGGCCATGGAGCAGCCCGAGACGCAGACGGCTCCAGGCAGGGGGTCGCAGAAGGCATTCTGGACCTGGTAGGTGACCATACCCGGGCCGGCGCTGCCGGTGGGGATCAGGACCTGGACGCAGACGTTGTCCGGCTGGCCCTGGTTCTGGTTCGGATCAGGCTCCACGGGGAAGACCCCGCCATGGTTGCCCTCGCCGCCGCCGGGCCCGCCGGCGCCATTCCCCGATTGAAAGTTGTTGCCTCCCGGACCCGACCCGGAGGTCAGGCCCTGGACCGTGGGGGGACGGACCTCGACCACCTGGGTGGGAAGGTTGATCAAGGAGATCGAGTCGAAGAAAAGCCCTCCAGCGCTCCGGACGGAGAACCCCAAGGCCACGGCAGAATCGGATTTCACCCAGTTGCGCGGAAAATCGAAGCGGGCGACCAGGGTCTTCCAGCTGCCTTGAAGCGGCCGAATCCGGGAATCCACGAAAAAGGAGCGGATGTTCCGGAAGGGGACCTGAAGCGCCTGGCTCGTGTCGGCCCAAAAAAAGGAAGGGTCGAGGAGCTTCTTGCGGAAAAGGACCAGCACCTCCACGACCACGTGCTTTCCGAGGATGTAGGTCCTTGTTTTCAGGGTCGGCGAGGGTTGGAACACCTGGGATTCCCGAACCAGGGGGTCCGTTCCGAGCAGCACCTCGGTGGCGTCCTCGACGCCGTCGCCGTCCGTGTCGGCCTGGTCGAGAAGGGTTCCCATCAGGGTTTCCAGGCCGTCGTCGAGCCCGTCTGAATCGGCATCCGCCAGGGGCAGGAGGGTGCCGGCCCGGGCCTGCAGGGCGGCGGGCTGGAGGCCGGTTCCCAGCCACGCCAGACCGCCCAGGGCGGCCAGAACAGGAAAGAGAAGGAGGGGTTTGCTGTGCATGGCGGAGGTGGCGCTCGGGGGGATGCGCCCGGGTTTCCGGCGATTCCAGGGTAGCACTCTGGAATCGTGCGGAGCCCCTGGCGGCAACCCGATGGGGCCTGAATCCTCTAGTGGAGCCGAAAATGGACGGTTACCGCCTTTCCCTCCCGCTCCCCGGCCCTCTGGGGGCCTCCTGTTCCACCGCGGGCCCCGGCGCTATCCTCTGGCGCTGCCGGGGCCAAAATGCCGGTTTTTTCGCGCCCGTAGCTCAGTTGGATAGAGCGACAGCCTCCGGAGCTGTAGGCCGCACGTTCGAGTCGTGCCGGGCGCACCAAGGGGCCCCGGACCGGTCTCCACTGGAGCCCGGGCCGCACTTTCCGCTATCCTCTCCCCGCAACGAGTGCCATCCCCCCCCATGGCGACTCGGCCGCCCCGAGGGTTTCGATGCACACATGGGGATCCCGCTGAAGGCCACCGTCCTGCCTGTGGAAACATCCCGGCCCGACCCGGTCCTGGATCCCGCGGATCTCGCCTTTCAGCAGGCGATCCTGCCGGGGGTGTCGCGCACCTTCGCGCTGACCATCCCCGAGCTGCCCGCCGGGCTCCGGGAGGCGGTGACCAACAGCTATCTCCTCTGCCGCATCGCCGACACCATCGAGGACGAGCCGGCCCTCGATCCGGGGCGGAAACGGCGTTTCCACCGGCGTTTCGCCCAGGCGGTGACCGGGGAAGGCGACCCGGATGCGCTGGCCGCGGAGCTGGGCCCGCTTCTCTCCGAAAGCACCATCCCCGCCGAAAAGGAGCTTGTCCGGCACGCGGGCCGCATCGTGCGCATCACCCTGTCCTTCGGGGAACGGGAGCACCGCGCCATCGCCCGCTGCGTGCGGGTCATGTGCGAGGAGATGCCCCGTTTCCAGGACCGGGGCGGACCCCGCGGCTTGAAAGACGTGGCCGAGCTGCACGCCTACTGCTACGGGGTGGCCGGAGTTGTCGGAGAGATGCTGACCGAACTCTTCTGCGCCCATTCCCCGGCCATCGACCGCAACAGGGCCGGCCTGGAAGAGCGCACGGTCTCCTTCGGCCAGGGACTCCAGATGACCAACATCCTCAAGGACGTCTGGGACGATCTGGAGCGCGGGTTCTGCTGGCTTCCCCGGGACCTCTTCCTGGAGCACGGATTCGATCTGCGCGACCTAGCTCCGGGACGCTACAATTCCGCCTTCGGAGACGGGCTGGAAGAATTGATCGCCCTCGCTCACGGGCATCTGGTGGATGCCCTCGAGTACACGCTGCTCATTCCTCCGGCCGAAAAGGAGATCCGGCACTTCTGCCTCTGGGCTCTCGGCATGGCTGTCTTGACCCTGCGAAAAATCCACAAGCACCCCGACTACCGCTCCTCCCGGGAGGTGAAAATCACCCGCCGGAGCGTGCGGGCGACCATTCTGGCCAGCAACCTCTCCACGAGAAGCGACCGCATCCTGCGCATTCTCTTCTCGCTTTGCGCGAGCCGCCTCCCCGCCCCCCGGTTCTTCCCGGCCCGGAGCTGATCATGATCCGCCCGGAAACCCTCCCCATTCAGGGGCACGTCTGATCCTCCCGACATGAACCCTTTGAGCCTCCGTTCGCCGGAAGTCGTGTCGCCGCACCCCCGGGTCGCTCCGGGCGCCGAAGGGACCCTGGACTCGGCCATCGACCGGGCTCGCCGGGAACTCCTGGGTCTTCAGGAAGAAGACGGCCACCTGCTGTTCGAACTCGAAGCCGACTGCACCATTCCGGCCGAGTACATCCTGATGATGCACTTCCTCGACGAGATCGAGGAAGACCTCCAGCGGAAGTTCGCCGTCCACCTGCGCCGCGACCAGGCCGAGCACGGGGGCTGGGCCCTCTACCACGGCGGCAGCTTCAACCTGTCCACCACCGTGAAGGCCTACTGGGCCCTGAAGCTGGCCGGGGACGACCCCGAGGCGGCCCACATGGTCCGCGCGCGCAAGGCGATCCTCGAGCACGGCGGCGCGGAGCACTCCAACGTCTTCACGCGGTTCTCCCTGGCGATGTTCGGCGAGATCCCCTGGCGCGGGGTCCCCTTCACGCCGGTCGAGATCCTCTTTCTGCCGCGCTGGTTCCCCTTCCACCTGTCCAAGATCTCCTACTGGTCGCGCACCGTGATGGTGCCGCTTTCGGTCCTCTACAGCCTCAAGGCGAAGGCCCGCAACCCGCGCAACGTCCACATCCAGGAACTCTTCGTCTCGCCGCC
The DNA here is from genome assembly GCA_964591365.1 of uncultured Planctomycetales bacterium. Taxonomy (GTDB): domain Bacteria; phylum Planctomycetota; class UBA1135; order UBA1135; family UBA1135; genus CAZQAP01. The sequence goes on along the minus strand of CAZQAP010000021.1, from coordinate 6,264 downwards.
GGAGGAAGTCCGGGATTATTTCCCGATCCGTTCGCGGATGAACCGCTTCTTCCTCTGCATGGAACGTTCCGCGCGCCGGCTGGAGCCGGTCTTTCCCGGCTTTCTGCGCCGCATGGCGATCCGGCGGGCCGAAAACTGGTTCCTGGAGCGCATGAACGGCGTCCACGGCCTGGGAGGCATCTTCCCCGCCATGGTCTACGCCTACGAAGCGCTGGCGCTGCTGGGCTACCCGGACGGTCACCCCCACCGCGTCCTCGGGCGCAAGGCCCTGCGCAAACTGGTGGTCGAAAACGAGGATCACGCCTGGTGCCAGCCCTGCTTCTCCCCGGTCTGGGACACCGCGCTGGCGGCCCTGGCCCTGGGGGAGGTCCAGCGGGTCGCTCCCGACGTGCGCACGAAGAAGGCCCTGGACGAAGCCCACCAATGGCTGGTGGAACGGCAGATCTGCGACGGCCCGGCGGATTGGCGCGCTTCCCGGCCGCACCTCCAGCCCGGCGGCTGGGCCTTCCAGTACCGCAACCCCTGGTATCCCGATCTGGACGACACCTCGGCCGTCGCGTGGTCGCTGCACCGCAGCGATCCGAAGCGCTACGCCGGGCCGCTCGACCGCGCGGCGGACTGGCTGTGCGGAATGCAGTCCCGCAACGGCGGCTTCGCCTCCTTCGACGCCAACAACACCGCCGAATACCTGAACGAGATCCCTTTCGCGGACCACGGCGCGCTGCTCGATCCGCCCACCGCCGACGTGACCGGACGCTGCATCACCCTGCTCGCCCGCATGGGGCGCCCGCAGGACCGCCCCACGCTCGAGAAGGCGCTCGACTACATCTACCGCGAGCAGGAGCCCGAGGGGCCCTGGTACGGCCGCTGGGGAACCAACTACATCTACGGCACGTGGTCGGTCCTTTCGGCCCTGGAGGAAGTCTCCGATCCGCGCAAGAAGCCGCGCGTCCGCCGCGCGGTGGACTGGCTGAAACGGGTGCAGCGGCCGGACGGAAGCTGGGGCGAGGACAACGACACCTACGCCCACCCCGAGAAGGCGGGGCGGGGCAGCCGGGGCACCTCCTTCCAGACCGCGTGGGCCCTGCTCGGCCTGCTTGCCGCCGGCGAAGGCGATTCGCCCAGCGTGCGCCGCGGGATCCAGTACCTTCTGGAAACCCAGAAGGAGGACGGGCTCTGGGAGGACGAGAGCTACACCGCGCCCGGCTTTCCGCGGGTCTTCTACCTGCGCTACCACGGCTACCAGAAGTACTTTCCGCTCTGGGCCCTGGCGCGCTACCGGCGGATGCTGAAAGAAACGGCTTCGTGACCCTGCTGGGCCTGGTCGTCGGGCTGCCGGCGGAAGCCCGGACCCTCGCCAGGAATCACCCGGTCCCGGGAAGGATCCAGGAATTGAGCGCGGAAACCCTGCTCGCGGTTTCGGGGATCGGACCGCGGCGTGCCCAGCGGGCCGGGGAGGCCCTGATCGCCCGCGGGGCGGCCGGGATCCTGTCCTGGGGGATCGCCGGGGGCCTCGATCCGGCTCTCGGGACGGGAACGCTGCTCCTTCCCGACCGGGTGATCGGCACCGAGGGCCGCGTCTTCCCGGCCGACTCCGGCTGGCGGCAGCGCTTCCGGGAAGTCCTGCAGGGCGGTCCGGCCGCCGTGACCCGTCCCCTGGCCGAGGCGTCCGTCCCGGCGGCGGATCCCGCCTCCAAGCGCAGTCTCTTCGAGGCCACCCGGGCGGCCGCGGTCGACATGGAGAGCGCGGGCGCCGCGCGGGCGGCCCTGGGGGGGGGGTGCCCTTCCTGGCCGTGCGCGCGGTGGCCGATCCGGCCGGGATGGCCCTTCCCGCCGCCGCCCTGGCCGCGCTGGACGGGGAGGGGCGCCTGCGTCTGTTGCGGCTCCTGGCAGCCCTCTCCCGCCATCCACGGCAATGGGGGCGCTTGAGCGAGCTCCGCAGCGCCTTCCGCAAGGCCTGCGCCACCCTGGCCGAAGTTGCGCAGCGCTGCGGCCCGGACTTCGCATTCCTGGCATGAGCGCGGGCCCCGCCCTGGTCACGGGAGCTTCCGGATTCGTGGGTTCCGCGGTCGTGCGGGCGCTCGTTGCCGGCGGATTCGAAGTGCGCGCCCTGGTGCGCCCCTCGAGCGACCGCCGCAACCTGGAAGGGCTCGACGTGGAGGTGCGGCTGGGCGACCTGCGCGACCCCGCTTCCCTGCGGAACGCGGCGGCGGGCTGCCGCTGCGTCTTCCACGTGGCCGCCGTCTACCGGCTCTGGCACCCGCACCCGCGCGAGATCCTGGAATCGAACGTGGAGGGCACCCGCAACGTGCTGCGTGCCGCGCGGGCCGCGGGCGCCGAGCGGATGGTCTACACGAGCAGCGTCGCGACCCTGGGGCTGCGCAAGGACGGCCGGCCCTCCGACGAAGAGACTCCCGTCGGTCTGGAGGAGATGATCGGCCCCTACAAGCGCTCCAAGTTCCTGGCGGAGGAGGTCGTGCGCACCTTCGTCCGCACGGAGGGCTTTCCGGTGGTGATCGTGCATCCTTCCGCACCGGTCGGCCCGCGGGACCGCAAGCCGACCCCCACCGGGCGCCTGATCCTCGACGCCGCCGCGGGGCGCATGCCGGCCTACGTCGACACCGGCCTCAACGTGGTGCACGTGGACGACGTGGCGGCCGGACACCTCCTGGCACTGGAAAAGGGTGCGCCCGGCCGGGGCTACATCCTGGGCGGCGAGAACATGACCTTGAAGGAGATCCTGACCGCGGTGGCGGCACTCACGGGCCGCCGCCCGCCGCGCATCCGGCTTTCCCCGGGGGTCGTGCTGCCCCTGGCCTGGCTGGCGCAGGGCTGGGCCCGTGTCACGCATGGAAAGGAACCGCGAATCACCGTGGACGGAGTGCGCCTGGCGCGCAAGACGATGTTCTTCACGAGCGAGCGCGCCCGCGCGGAACTCGGCTTCCGGCCGCGTCCGGCGGAGGAGGCGTTCCGCGACGCGGTCGACTGGTACCGCAGCGAGGGTTTCCTTTCCGGCGGACGCCGGACGCGGGGGGGAGGAATCTGATACTTTGGGGCTCCGGCCGCCCCCTCGGTCCCCATGGACCACGCCGCCAATGGAACCCATGGAAGTCATTCTCTCCCGCCCGCGGGGCTTCTGTGCCGGAGTGATCCGCGCGATCGGTGTCGTGGAACGCGCCCTCGAACTGCAGGGGTCGCCGGTCTACGTCCTGCACGAGATCGTCCACAATCCCCACGTGGTGGATGATCTGCGCGAGAAGGGGGCCATCTTCGTCGAGGACCTGGGGGAAGTCCCCCCCGGATCGGTGACCATCTTCAGCGCCCATGGGGTGGCCCCCAAGGTGGTCCGGCAGGCCGAGGCCCGGCAGCTCCGGGTCATCGACGCCACCTGCCCGCTGGTGACCAAGGTGCACCTGCAGGCCCGCCGCTACCAGCGCAAGGGCCTGGAGCTGATCATCATCGGCCACCCCGGCCACCCCGAAGTGGACGGGCACCGCGGGCAGGTCGACGGGCCGGTCCACGTCCTTTCCACGGTGAAGGAGGTCGAGCGCCTCGAAGTCCGCGATCCCGGGAAGGTGGCCTACATCACCCAGACCACTTTGAGCCTGGACGACACGCGGGAAGTGATCCAGGCCTTGAAGCGGCGCTTCCCCTCCATTCTGGGCCCCGACCTGGACGACATCTGCTACGCCACGCAGAACCGCCAGAACGCGGTGCGGGTGATGGTGGGCAAGATCGACATCCTGCTGGTCGTGGGGGCCCGCAACAGCTCCAACTCCAACCGCCTGCGGGAAGTGGGCGAGCAGAGCGGGGTCCCCTCCCACCTGATCGAGTGCGGAGACGATCTGGACCCCTCCTGGTTCCTCCCCGGCCAGCGCATCGGGATCACTGCGGGGGCTTCGGCCCCGGAAAAGCTGGTCCATCAGGTGGTGGAACGCCTGCGCACCCTGGGCGCCGGCCCGGTCACCGAAATGGAAGGCGAGCACGAGACCACCGTCTTTCCCCTGCCGGAAGCCCTTCGGCTGGAAAACGTCCCCGGAGGCCCCGTTTCGCGGAGCTGAGCCGCCCGGGAAAGCAGCGCGCATGACCGTACCTCTCATCCAGCAGTACCGCGTGGGCCGGTATATCTTTTCCCAGAAGCTGCGCCGGCGGAAGCGCTACTCCCTGGTGCTGATGCTCGAGCCGCTCTTCAAGTGCAACCTGGCCTGCGCGGGCTGCGGCAAGATCGCCTACCCGCCCGACGTCATGAAGCGCCGGCTCTCCTTGCAGGAATGCCTCGACGCGGTGGACGAGTGCGGCGCTCCGATCGTCTCCATTCCGGGCGGCGAGCCGCTGCTGCACCCCGAGATGCCCGAAATCGTGGCCGGGATCGTCGCGCGCAAGAAGTTCGTCTACCTCTGCACGAACGCGCTGCTTCTCGAAAAGCACCTCGACCGCTACACCCCGTCCAACTACCTGACCTTCTCCGTGCATCTCGACGGCCTGAAGGACGACCACGACCTGGCGGTCTGCCGCGACGGGGTCTTCGAGGTCGCCGTGGAGGCGGTCCGCAAGGCCCGCGCGCGGGGCTTCCGGGTCACGCTCAACTGCACCCTGTTCGACCAAGCCGATCCGGCCAAGGTGGCCGAATACATGGATTTCGCCGCCACGCTCGGCATCGAGGGGGTCACGATCTCGCCCGGATTCCAATACGAGAAGGCGCCCCGCCAGGACGTCTTCCTCAAGCGCAGCCAGAGCAAGAACCTCTTCCGGGAGATCTTCCGCCGGGGCCGGGGGAAGAAGTGGCGCTTCAACCAGTCGAGCCTCTTCCTCGATTTCCTGGCCGGCAACCAGTCCTACCGCTGCACGCCGTGGGGCAATCCCACGCGCAACATCTTCGGCTGGCAGAAGCCCTGCTATCTGCTGGTGGACGAGGGCTACGCCCCCACCTACAAGGCCCTCATGGAGGAGACCGACTGGGAGCGCTACGGGGTGGGCGCCAACGAGAAGTGCGCGCACTGCCAGGTCCACTGCGGCTTCGAGCCCACGGCGGTGGACGACACCTTCGCGCATCCCCTCAAGGCCCTGCGGGTCTTCCTGAAAGGCCCGCGCACCGAGGGGCCCTTCGCGCCCGACCCCGCCGAAGAGGGCCCCTTCGCCGAAGCGGAGCCCGCCCTGCGGCCGGGCCGCAAGGAAAAGGAAAAGATCTCCGCCTGATCCCGGGCGCGCGGGCATGGACGGACTCCTCGAAGCGGCGGGCCGTCTGCTGCATTCCCTCCTGCAGCGGCCCTACAGCTTCCTCCCCTTCGTCTTCTTCCTCTGGGCCGCGACGCGGCAATTCGGCCGCCGCCGCGTCCTCTTCCTCACGGCGGCCGGCTATCTGCTCGCCTGGCTCTCGGAGTTCTCCTCGATCCACGACGGCTTCCCCTACGGGCGCTACGCCTACCTGCCCGCCGCCCTGAAAGCCGACCTGCTCGTCTTCGGAGTCCCCTTCTTCGATTCGCTCTCCTACGTCTTCCTGGCCTGGTTCTCCTGGACCAGCGCGGAACTCCTGGCGGGCGGGCCCTCCCCCGCCGTGCGCCGCTCCCCGAAGGTCCTCTTCCTCGCCGCCGGTCTCATGACCTGGCTCGACGTGGTGGTCGATCCGGTGGCGACGGTCGGCGACCGCTGGTTTTTGGGCCGCATCCACGCCTACGCGGCGCCGGGAGCCTGGTTCGGGGTGCCGGCCACGAACTTCCTGGGCTGGTTCCTCACCGCCCTGACGATCTTCTTCGTCTGGCAGCGCATCGACCGGGCCGGCGACACCTTCCCGGACCCCCGCCCGCGGCCCCTCCCCGGCCAGCGCTTCCTCGGCCCGGCCGGCTACTTCGGCGTGGCCGCCTTCAGCATCGTCACGGCCTTTTCCATCGGCGAAACGGGCATGGCCCTGGCGGGCCTTTTCGTGCAGCTCCCCGTCCTTCTCTGGATGCTCGCCCGCGCCCGGTTTTGCAGCGTCGATCCGGATTCTTCCTCGCCAGCGGCCCCCTGAAAACCAAGAAATAAACCGCGGAGACGCGGAGACGCGGAGAAGAAAAAGAAAAAACCAGAAAGAAAGCAGGAATGCCGCCTTGGGTCACCTTTCTGTCTTGTTGTTCTCTTCTCCGCGTCTCCGCGTCTCCGCGGTTTATTCTCTTCTTCTTCTTCCGCGTCAGAGTTCGACCTTGATGCCGATCTCGATGACGCGGTTGGAAGGCACGCCGAAGTGGGCGCTGGCGTTGCGCGCGTTGCGGGACATCCAGGCGAACA
>CAZQAP010000020.1:17352-26198 GCA_964591365.1 uncultured Planctomycetales bacterium | reverse complement strand
CCCTCCCTCGACCTGCGCCTGGCCCTCACCAACGCCGAAGACGCGCGCGCGCTTCTGATGGGGCAGCGCGAAATCCTCGACCGCGCGGCCCGCAGTCTCGAAGTCCTCCTGAACCGCTACCCCGCCGGAGCCGTGCAGGGCGCCGACCGGCTCCCTTCCCCACCCAAAGCCTTCCCGGGCGGCCTGCCCGTTGGTCTGGTCACCCGGCGCCCCGACCTGGTGGCCGCCGAGCGAAGGCTGGCGGCCTCGGGGGCACGTGTGGAAGAGGCCCGAGCAGCGCTTCTTCCCGATCTGACCCTCTCGGGGCTCTTCGGAACCTCCTCCACCAAGCTGCGCGACATCTTCGACAAGGATCTCCAGATCTGGAACATGGCGGGCAGTTTGACGGCGCCTCTTTTCGAAGGCGGCCGCCTGCGGGCCGGAGTCTCCCTGGCCGAGGCACGCACCCGTGAGGCCGTCCGCATGTTCGGCCAGGCCGTTTTCACCGCCCTGGGAGAAGTGGAATCGGCCCTGGCGGCCGAAGGCTTCCTGGCCGCGCGCGAGGATGCCCTGGCGGCCTCCGCGGAACAGGCTCACGCGGCCCGCCGGATCGCCCGGGAACGCTACGCGAAGGGTCTGGCGGACATCACCACCCTGCTCGATGCCCAGCGCAACGAGCTGACCGCTTCGAGCCAGCTCCTCACCGTGCGGCGCCTGCGCCTGGAAAACCGGGTGGATCTCTACCTGGCCCTCGGAGGCGGCTTCGAGCGCGCTCAGTTGGAGGGGGAGGGTCCCTCGTGATCCGGCTGATGCGCGTTCTGCTCCCGCTCGCGGTCCTGGCCGCCGGAGGATGGGGCGCCTGGCTGCTCGTGGAAGCCCGCCGCCCCATCGAAGAGCTGGCGCCGCCGCCCGCGCCTCCGCTCGTCGAGGTGATGACCGTGCGGAAGGGTTCCGTCCAGGTGGAGATCCGCGCACAGGGCACCGTGGAACCGCGCACCGAGATCGAACTGGTCCCCGAAGTGGCCGGCCGGATCCTCGAAACCGCCCCGGGTTTCGAAGCGGGCGGCTTCTTCGAGAAGGGGGAGCTTCTCGCCCGCATCGACCCGCGCGATTTCGAGTACGCCCTGGCCCAGGCCCAGGCTGCGGTGGCCCAGGCCCGCAAGACCCTCGAGATGGAGCAGGCCGAGGCTGAAGTCGCACGCCAGGAATGGGAAAAGATCGGGCGGGGCACTCCTTCTCCGCTGGCCGCCCATGAACCCCAGCTTGCCGAAGCGCGCGCCTCCCTGGAAGCGGCCGGGGCCGTCGTCGCCCAGCGCAAGCTCGACCTCGAACGCACCCGCATCCTGGCCCCCTTCGCGGGCCGGGTGCGCAAGAAGAACGTGGACGTCGGGCAGTTCGTCGCGCGCGGGACGCCGATCGCCACCCTCTACGCGGTCGATTTCGCCGAAGTCCGCCTTCCCATCCGGGACGAGGACCTCGCCTTCCTCGAACTGCCGCTCGACTACCGCGGCCAGAAGGGACACGCCACGGGGCCTCCGGCGGTCTTCCGGGCCCGCTTCGGCGGACGGATGCACTCCTGGAAAGGACGCATCGTGCGCACGGAGGGCGAGATCGATCCGCGCACCCGCATGGTCGTCGTAGTGGGGCGTGTCGAAAACCCCTACGGCCGCGGCGAGGATCCCGGCCGGCCCCCCTTCTCGGTGGGCATGTTCGTCCAGGCCGAGATCCAGGGCAGGACCCTGGCGGACGTCGCCCGGCTCCCGCGCCGGGCGGTGCGGCCGGACGACGAGGCGCTCGTCGTCAGCCCCGATGGCCATCTCCGGATCCGCCGGGTCGAGGTCCTCCGCCGTGAAGGGGAGACCCTCCTGGTCCGCTCCGGCCTCGCGGACGGCGAACAGGTGGTGGTCTCGCCGCTCGAAACGGTGGTGGACGGCATGTCCGTGAAACCTCTCCGGGAGCCGGACACGGGGAAGACGGAATGAACCGCCTCATCGCATGGTTCGCTCGCAACGGAGTGGCGGCCAACCTGATCATGATCACGCTGCTGGCGGGCGGGCTGCTCACCATGGGAAGGATCAAGAAGGAGGTCTTTCCCGAGATCAGCGCCGACCTGATCAGCGTCAGCGTCGCATACCCGGGCGCGACCCCCGAGGACACCGAGGAGGGGATCTGCGTCAAGATCGAGGAGGCCATTCAGGGGCTCGACGGGATCGAGCGCATCACCTCGACCTCTTCGGAAGGACGCGGCGAGGTGAACGTCGAGGTCAAGGAAGGAGCGGACATCCGCAAGGTCCTCGACGACGTGAAATCGGAAGTCGACGCCATCGACACCTTCCCAGAAGAGGCCGAGGAGCCGGTCGTCCGGGAGGTGACCTGGCGGCGACAGGTGATCAACGTGGCCGTTTCGGGAAATGCCGGCGAACTCACCCTCAAGAAGATCGGCGAACGCGTGCGGGACGACCTCGCCGCCCTGCCGGAGGTCTCCCTCGTCCGCCTGGTCAACGCGCGCCCCTACGAGATCTCCATCGAGATCTCCGAGGATGCGCTTCGACGCTACGGCCTGCGCTTCGACGACGTTGCGGACGCGGTGCGCAACTCTTCCCGCGACATTCCGGGCGGCGCGGTGAAGACGCGCGGTGGAGAGATCCTCCTACGCACCAAGGGCCAGGCCTACCACGGACGGGAATTCGAGAATCTCGTTCTGCTGACGCGGCCGGATGGAACCCGCCTGACCCTCGGTGATGTCGCCCGCGTGGTGGACGGGTTCGCAGAAACCGACCAGCGGGCCGATTTCGACGGCAGGCCTTCCGTCCTGGTGCAAGTGTTCCGCGTCGGCGACCAGAGTGCGCTCCAGATCTCGGCAGCGATCCGCAACTACGTGGCCACCGAGCAGGCGCGCCTTCCCGAGGGGATCCAGCTCACGGTCTGGCAGGACGAGGTCAACTACATGAAGAGCCGCATGGACCTCATGCTGCGCAACGCGCGGATCGGTTTCGTGCTGGTCTTCCTGCTCCTGGCGCTTTTCCTGCAGTTCCGGCTGGCCCTCTGGGTGAGCCTGGGGATCCCGGTCTCCTTCCTGGGGGCTCTCTGGGTCATGCCGGGGCTCGACGTCTCGATCAGCATCATCTCCATGTTCGGCTTCATCGTGGTGCTCGGCATCGTGGTGGACGATGCAATCGTGGTCGGGGAGAACATCCACACCTACCAAAAACGCGGGGAACACGGAGTGAGGGGAGCCATCGCGGGCGCGCAGGAGGTGGCCATCCCGGTGATCTTCGCTGTATTGACCACCGTGGCCGCTTTCGCCCCCCTCCTGGGGGTTCCGGGGAACATGGGCAAGTTCATGCGGGTCATTCCGCTGATCGTCATCCCCACGCTGCTCTTCTCGCTGACCGAATCGATGCTGGTCCTGCCCGCGCATCTTTCCCACGAACCGAGGGGCAAACGGCACGGTCTTCTCGGGAGGATCGGCAGGCGCTGGGACCGCTTCCAAGGCGGGTTCGCGGGCGGCCTGGAATGGTTCATCCAGCACGTCTACCGCGCCGCCCTCGATTTCGGACTGCGCTGGCGCTATCTCACCCTTTCGGTGGGGCTCGGCACCCTGCTCGTCACCGCCGGCCTGGTGTTCGGGGGCTGGATCCACTTCGTCTTCTTCCCCGACGTGGAAGCCGACAACGTGGCCGCCATGCTGGCCATGCCGCTCGGCACCCCCGCCAGCGTGACCGCCACCGGCATCCAGCAGTTGGAGAACGCCGCCCTTAAGCTTCAGGAGGAGCTGCAGGGGACGGCCGGCGAGAAACGGAGCGGGGCGATCGAGCACATCCTCGCCTCCGTGGGCAGCCAGCCCTACCGCACCACCCTGGCGCAGAACGCCGGCAACCCTTCCGAGGTCTTCGCCGCGCCCCATCTGGGCGAGGTGCACCTGGAACTGGCCCCTTCCGAGGTCCGTTCGGTCAGCAGCACCGAGATCGCCCGGCGCTGGCGCGAGATGGCCGGCCCCGTGCCGGGGGCGGCGGAACTGACCTTCACCTCTTCGCTCGTCTCCACCGGCGACGACGTGAACGTGCAGTTCTCGGGACCCGATCTCGAGGAACTGAAGACGCTGGCCGCGACCCTCAAGCGCAAGCTGGCCGAGTTTCCGGGGGTGGAGGACATCGCGGACTCCTTCCGGGAAGGCAAGGAGGAGATTCAGCTCCAGGTGAAGCCCGCAGCCGAAGCGCAAGGGATCACCCTGACCGCCCTGGGACGCCAGGTGCGCCAGGCCTTCTACGGCGAGGAGGCTCAGCGGGTCCAGCGGGGCCGCGATGAGATCAAGGTCATGGTCCGCTACCCCGCATCGGAACGCCGTTCCCTGAGCAACGTGGAGGAGATGCGCATCCGCACTCCGGACGGAATGGAGATCCCCTTCCCCCAGGTCGCCGAAGCGCGCATCGGACGGGGCTCCTCCACCATCCGGCGCGTTGACCGCAACCGGGCGGTGAGCGTGACCGCCGGTGTGGACAACGCGGTGACCACCGCGGGGGAAGTCCTGGACGCCCTCAAGGCGCGGGTCCTGCCCGACCTTCTGGCCGGGCACCCCGAGGTGCGGGCCACCTTCGAGGGCCAGCAGCGGGAGCAGCGCCGCTCGGTGGCCGGGCTCAAGCGGGGGTTCCTCTTGGCGCTTCTGGCCATCTTCGCCATGCTGGCGATCCCCTTCGGCTCCTACATCCAGCCGCTCATCGTCATGTCGGCCATCCCCTTCGGTCTGGTAGGGGCCATCTGGGGCCACATCCTTCTGGGCTACAACCTCACCATCGTCTCGATGTTCGGGATCGTGGCCCTCTCTGGCGTGGTGGTGAACGACAGCCTGGTGCTGGTGGATTACATCAACCGCTTCCGAAAAAAGGGCGGACGGCTTCTGGACGCGGTTCGGGAGGCCGGGGTCGTGCGCTTCCGGCCCATTCTGCTCACCTCCCTGACGACCTTCGCGGGGCTGTCCCCGCTCCTGATGGAGAAGAGCGTCCAGGCCCAGTTCCTGATTCCGATGGCGATCTCGCTGGCCTTCGGCATCCTCTTCTCGACCTTCATCACCCTGGCCATCGTGCCCGCTTCCTACCTGATCCTGGAGGACGTCCGCAACGGTTTTCGTAAGCTCTACGGACGCGGATGACCCCCGAACTCCAGGACCCTTCCACCGGCGAACTCCGGAACCTCGAGCCCCCCGCCGCGGCGGGGAGCTGGACGCTGGATCCGGAGACCCTCTTCCTCAACCACGGCTCCTTCGGGGCCTGCCCCCGGCCGGTGATCGAGGAGCAGGATCGCTGGCGGCGCCGGATGGAGCGCCAGCCGGTGCAGTTCCTCTCGCGCGACATCGAGGGACTCCTCGACGGGGCGCGCGCCCGCCTGGCGGCCTTCGTCGGCGCCCGGCCCGAGGATCTCGTCTTCGTGCCCAACGCGACCGCCGGGGTCAATTCCGTGCTTCGCTCGCTCGAGTTCCACGCCGGCGATGAGCTGCTCGTAACCAACCAGGAATACAACGCCTGCCGCAATGCGCTCGAGTTCGCCGCTGGCCGCGCCGGTGCCCGGGTCGTGGTCGCGGAGCTTCCCTTTCCGGTCGAGAGCCCGGATCGGATCCTCGAAGCGGTCCTCGCCAAGGCCGGTCCGCACACACGGCTGGCCCTCCTCGACCACGTGACCAGCCAGACGGCCCTGGTCCTGCCGGTGGAAGAGCTGGTCCGCGAGCTTTCCAAGCGCGGGATCCTGGTCCTGGTCGACGGCGCGCACGCCCCCGGCATGCTGCCCCTCGACCTCGAAGCCCTCGGCGCCGACTTCTACACCGGCAACTGCCACAAGTGGATCTGCGCGCCCAAGGGGGCGGCGCTCCTCTGGGTGCGCCGCGACCGCCAGGATCTTGTTCGGCCCACCTCGATCAGCCACGGGGCCAACTCCCCCCGCACAGACCGTTCGCGGTTCCTGCTCGAGTTCGGCTGGACGGGCACCGATGATCCCACCGCCGCCCTGTGCGTCCCGGCGGCCCTCGACTTCCTGGAAGCCGCCCTGCCCGGCGGCTGGCCGGCGGTCATGGTGCGCAACCACGCCCTGGCTGTCGAGGGCCGGAGACTCCTCTGCGAGGCGCTCCGCATCCCCCCGCCATGCCCGGAAGACATGCTCGGCTCGATGGCGGCGGTCCCCCTTCCCGACGGCCACCCCGCGCCTCCCGCCGTCCCCGGCTGGCGCGATCCCCTGCAGGAGGCCCTCCACACGCGCTTCGGAATCGAGGTCCCGGTCATCTCCTGGCCGGCCCCCCCCCGCCGCCTCCTGCGCCTCTCGGCCCAGCTCTACAACGACCCGGCCCAGTACGAACGCCTGGCCGATGCCCTGGGCGAACTCCTGGGCCCCTGACCGCCCTCGGATTCCAGGCTCAACGGTTCTTCAGCCCTGGAAAGAACCGTTTCCGGAATTCCTCCATGGAAGGAATTTCCCCACGGAAACGGTAGGCCCTTTCCATGTTTTGCGAAGCCATCCTGCGATCATTGACCATTCTCCCCTTAAGATCAGGGAACGCCCAGGATTTCCTTGCTTCTTCCACGTCCATTGGAGAAAATTCTTGATCCCATTTGGCCATGGCCACTTGCGTCCCGGGGAAGAAGTTCAAAAACAGCCTTTTCTTGAATGGAACCCCGGCTCCGATTCCCTGGAGCGACCACCGACTCAGGACATTTCCCATGTGATCGATCTGGATCTCCGAGAAGTTCCAGCCGGAGTCTGTTTCTTGGATGTTCACCTCAATCCCTCCTCCGATCATGTAGAAGCCGGGATGGAATCCATGGTTCCGAGGTAACTTCCCAAGGATCGGCCGGTCGACCGTCCAGACCAGATGAAGGTGCCCTGGGCACACTTCTAGCGAAGTCCCTTCCTTCTGCTTGAGGGCCCAAGTGGCGAACTCCAGACCGGAGAGAAGATCTTCCTGTCCTCCAGTGGCCCAGGGGTCGGGGCGGGGGGTGTTCCCGGGATCCCATGGCCTTACCCGTATATCGTTTTCAGGACCCTTAGTGTATTCAATATCACCCTGAACCGGCGTGGACCAGATTTCCCAACTCTCAGGAATCGAATTGGACCACTGCACAAAGATGGAACCTTCCTTGTCTTTGAAGCAAATCAGACTCGATTTTTTCGAACTCGGGGGGTCCGTTTTCTCTTTCCTTGGTTGCAAGAACCTCAGGAAATCGGTACTCGGATGGTAAGAACTCCCCGCCCAGGTTTTTCCGAAGACGGACGTGGTATATTCCAGGGATGCCTTGCGAATGTCAGCACTATCCAAGGGGTCAATATCGATCGAATTCACTTGGTAGGCAACGGGAATCTGTTCCAAACCCTGAAAGTAGTCTTTCCGGCATTGATCAATGACCCCAAGAGCTGTCTGTGAATCCTGCGTGAGGAACAGTAAGGATCTCCCCTGGGGACCCTGTCCTTGGGGAACTGGAAACCCCAATGCCAAAAGAGCGATTAAAAGGTTTATTCTCATTCGGTTACTAGTAAAGAAGCTCTTCAGAACACTTGTTGACGTCTGCGGAACGTGTTTGATTCGTTCTTTCCCAAAGGCAACAATCTTTTATAAGAAAGCCAAAAGAGACTCCGAAAATCCCTTTGAGGGTCACTCCGATTGACATACATTGTATGAGTTGTGACTTGTCTATTTTCCAAACGTGGGCATTAACTGTTTTGGTAGACCTTACAATAATGCAATATGCAGTAGAAAAAGGATTCCATTTAAAGGAACAATAGGGTTCATTTACCCAAGATTGTTGACCGTTTGCATCTGCAACTGTTTGACACGCTTCTGGTTCGAATGCACAGCCTGAGCAAGCCCATTGCGGGCTTTTCGAAGAAAACCCATTGGGGGTTCCTTCGCCACCTTGGTGACAAATACCTTGCCTTCCCTCCTGGCTTCCAATTTGGAAAAGTAAAGAAACCGGCCAGACATTTCGATGGACTTCACCCAGGGAAGAATCCAGGATTTCGCCCAAGTCTCCGACAGCATGGATGGTTCCCGTACCCACATAACGCGGAGTAACCGGAATGGCAACACCCGCTTCCCCTGCAGGCAGAGTCACGGTTGAAGGAAGTTCAAAGAATCCGACCGGGTCGGAAGTCAGTGTAAAGGTTTTATCGGAGGGATAAATGGTCTTGGACAGGAGCATGATTCTTGTCGGCCTGTCCATCCTCATGCTTCGGTTTTCCTCCCACATCAAAAAAGTTGGTGGTGTGGCTGTGGAAAAATGGATGGTCTTGGATTCCACATTCTGCCCCGAGGGAGGAGTAAACGAATCGTGGGCGAGGCTGCTCGCCGATCCCCAAAAGACGGTCAGTTCATTGACGGTGTCCCCCCAGGTGATGCCCCACATTCCATCCACGGTCGACATGTTGACCGGGCAGATGACGTAGGCGGTGCCAGCGCCGGTATTCTCGTCGAAATCACCCGTTTCGACTGGAACCCAGCGGCCCCTCTGTCCGAACACCCAGGAAATGCCCTGAGCGGTAGGATCAGTTCCCGGCGGGCGCAGGGAGTAGACCGCCCGGTAGTTGGGCAGGGCGAACTTCCCCGTGTTCATGTTGATGCTCGCCGACTGGAATTGGATCTCGATGTGGAACTCGCCCACATCCATCGAGGAGAGAACCGTATTCGGCCCAAGGGGTACGTTGTCACCACCTTCGGTCCGGAAGAAATCCTGGGCGGAGAGGGCCGCGGCCAAGCCCATCCAGGCCAAGGCCGCCAGGATTAGGGGGTTCTTTCTCATTTGCTTTCTCTTTGTTGTTAAGGGTTGAGGCCGATCCGGGAAACGACCGGGAAACGACCGGGAAACGACCGGGAAACGACCGGGAAACGA
>CAZQAP010000020.1:0-17252 GCA_964591365.1 uncultured Planctomycetales bacterium | reverse complement strand
CCGGGAAACGACCGGGAAACGACCGGGAAACGACCGGGAAACGACCGGGAAACGATTCTTATACCAACCGAAGGCAAGTCAAGAAAAACCTGCCCCACAAAAGGATCGAACAGAAGAAAAAAAGTGTAACAACACAAATCCAGCTAGAACAGGGGTTTAGGGAAACCAACATCCTATGCGGCGGCGTTTGGCCCCCCCGGCCCTTTCCCGGTCTACCCGAGGGGCGCTTGCCTAGCGGACGCGGGAGGTGCCGAGCCCAAGGACGAACCGGCTCCCTTCCTCTCGCTCCACGGCCTGGAAGAAGGGACATTTCAGGCAGCGGATGAACTTGCGGCCGAAGCTGTCGGAACAGGTGGTTCCCTCCACAGTCCAGCAGGCTCGGCCCCGGGCGGTGCCGTGGTTGAGTCCCTGCCGGTCCCCCGCCAGGGTTGCGGGACAGACTCCCAGTTCCTCCGCCTTGGCGCCGCCCTGTTCACGGCCGCATTGCATGAATTCCCAGCAGTTGATGAGCTTTTCCAAATACGCCTCCGATTCCCGGACTCGAGGGTGCCATGGTGGCCTTCCTCATCATCGGCCGAAGCGACGGAGTCTTTGAAGCCCCCGCTCCTCGCCGTTTCCGCGCTCCATTTCCGGGGATCATTCCCCGGAGGGGGGGGAATCCTCCCCACCCCCGGGGCGGCCGGCCGGCTTGAGAAAAGCCAGGAAACAAGCGGAAGAAACGCCAGCCGACCCGAAGATCATGCACATGACCATGATCTGGTAGCGGGCCGCCACCAACGGAGAGACTCCGGACAGGATCTGCCCGGTCATCATTCCAGGAATGGAGACCAAGCCCACGGCGAAGAGCGAGTTGGTCAGCGGAATCAGGGAGGCCCGCAGGGCCGCGGCGCGCGCTCCCAAATAGGGAACCTGCCTCAGCGTCTCCGCCTGGAACCGTTCGCCCGCGAGACTCACCGCGTTCATGCAGCTTGCGAAGATCATCCCGCCCAGAGGAACCAGGAAGCGCGGGGAGAACCAGGGGTCGAGATCGAGGACCCCCTGGGTGATCAGAAGAAAGGTCAGCCCGCCCCCGATTCCCATCGCCCCGAGCGCCTTGGAATAAAGCCGCGGACGGTCCTTCTTGAGCGGCCGCAGGGCGATCCAGCTCGAGACGAAGAGCATGAAGACCAGAACGGCCAGGACGATCCAGGGCTGGTCGGCTTCGAAGACGTAGACCAGGACGTAACCGACGAGAAGGAGTTGGGCCAGCATGCGCACAACTCCATAGAGGGCCGTCCCGCTGTTCAGCGACCATCGCTGAAGAACCGCAACGACCACGAGAACGGGAAGGAAGGCGAGGGCCAGCCTCGCAATGGACAGGGTCGGAACGGTCAAAGGGGGAATCGGCCGGCTACTTCGTCGGCAGCTCCCTTCTCGGCCTGGAGGCGCAGGGCCTGGACCACTTGGCGACGAAGAGCAGGGGGAGGCGTCGCGTAGGTGTCCTCGAGCAGGGATTCGAGGTCCGGGGACTCGGCCGATTCCGCGCTGGACACCGCTTCCGCGATGAGATCGGAGATCTCGGAGACCATGGTCTCGCGCAGGGCCTCGTCCAGGAGTCCCTCCTGTTCCAGGTATTTCTCGAAGCGCAGAACTGGATCGCGCCGCGACCAGTATTCGAACTCCTCCGCGCTCCGGTAACGCGTGGGATCGTCGCTGCTGGAGTGTCCTCCCATGCGGTAGCTGCGCAGGCAGACCAGCGAGGGACCGCGCCCCCGACGGGCGCGGTCGGCGGCCTTCTTCACCTCCGCGTGGCAGGCCAGGACGTCGTTGCCGTCCACGTCGCAACCCGGCATGCCGTAGGCGGCGGCTTTTGCGGCGAAGGAGCGGGCGGCGGTCTGGTTCCTGCTGGGCACGCTGATCGCCCAGCCGTTGTCGATCACCACGAAGACCACCGGAGCCCGGAAGACCCCCGCGAAGTTCAAGGCCGCGTGGAAGCCGTTGCTGCTCGTGGCTCCGTCACCCGAAAAAGCGCAGACCACGCTCTTCTCGCCGCGCTTCTTCATCGCCAGGGCGCAGCCGACCGCGTGGGGCAACTGGGTGCCGATTACGCTCGACCAGGAGGGGAAGTTGGCCCTGCGGCTCTGGAAGTGGTTGGTCATCTGACGTCCCTTGTCGGTGGAGCGGCGATTCCCGAACATCTGGTCGAGGTATTCCTGGACGGGCATGCCGCGCTGCAGGGCGGCACCCCCTTCCCGAAGGGCGCTGAAAACCCAGTCGGCTTCCTGAAATGCAGCCGTGGTTCCGTGAATGGCTGCTTCGAGCCCGGTCGAGGTGCCCACGAACGCGACCCTCCCCTGGCGCTGGAGCTTGAGCATGCGGTCATCGAGCATGCGGGTGGTCAGCATCGCCCGGTAGAGCGGCACGAGATCCCCGCGGGCCGGCAGAGGACCCCGGCGGCCGGCGAGCAGGCCGCTGCCGTCCTCCCGCAGGACCTTCTTGAGGACGAAAGTCCCCGGATCGGCAACCCGGAAAGAATCGGTTCTCACGGCAGGATCCAGGCGAAAGTTTCCCCGCCCGGCAAGGGGATCACAGGAGCATCCGGGCGGGATCCTCGAGCAGATCGCGCACCCGCACCATGAAGCGCGCGCCGTCGGCGCCGTCCACCAGGCGGTGGTCGATGCTGATCGAGAGCCAGAGGATGTCGCGCGGGACGATCGTGTCGTCAGGCATGACCCGCGGAAGGCGCCGGATCGTGTGGACGCCCACGATCCCCACGTTGGGGAAGTTGAGGATCGGGGTGGCGAGCACGCCTCCGATGTTCCCCGCATTGGTGATCGAGAAGGTGGAGCCTTTCAGTTCCTCCGGCTTGATCCGCCCTTCGCGCGCCCGCCCGGCGAGATCCTGGACCTCCGCGGAAAGCTGGAGCACCCCCTTGAAGGGCACGTCCTCCACCACGGGGACCACCAGCCCGCGCGGCGTGTCGACCGCGATCCCGAGGTTGACGTACTTGTGGACGACGAGTTCCTGCTTCTCCTCGTCGAGCATGGCGTTGAGCTGCGGGTATTCCCGAAGCGCGGCCGCCACCGCCTTCATGATGTAGGGCAGGTAGGTCACCTTGACCCCGTAGCGGGCGCCGGTCTCCTTCGCGCGGGCGCGCACCTTTTTCAGTTCGGTGACGTCCACCTCTTCGATCAGCGAGAAATGGGCGGCCGTGGTCTTGCTGCGCACCATCGCCTCAGCGGTGAGCTTGCGGATGCCCCGGAAGGGGATGCGCTCCACCGGGCGTTCCCCGGCGACGCGCGGGAAGGAAGGCAGCGGCTGGACCGGCGCGGGGGCCGCGGCGGCGGGGGCCGCGGCAACGGGGGCGGCCTGCGCGGCCTTCACGGCTCCGCGCACGTCCTCGTTGCGGATCCGCCCATGGGGCCCGCTTCCCGCAACCCTGTCGAGATCCACGCCCAGCTCGCGGGCCAGCCGGCGGGTGGCCGGGGCCGCCAGCACCTTTTTGCCGCTGCCCGCAGGGGCCGGCGGAGCGACCGCAACCGCGGAAGAGGGGGCCGTCTTGACGCCCCCTCCGCGAGCGGCGGCCTGGGAGGCGGAAGCTGCGGCTTTCTTCCCGTCTTGGGTTCTGCTGCCGCCCTCGGTTTCGATCAGGAAGAGGACGTCCCCGACGTTGGCCACTTCGCCTTCCTTGACGAGGTGCTTGCTGACTACGCCGGCGGCGGGAGAGGGAATCTCCACCGTGGCCTTGTCGGTCATCACCTCGACCACGGGATCGTCTTCCTTGACGGCTCCCCCTTCCTCGACGATCCAGCGCACGATTTCACCTTCGCGCACCCCTTCCCCGATGTCGGGAAGCTTGAATTCCAGGCTGGTCATCTGTCTCTCTCCTCGGTCGTTCTGCGGGTGGAGCCCCGGGGGGACTCCTAGAAGTCGAGCACCTTCTCCACGGCATCCGTCACGCGGCGGGCGTCGGGAAGGTAGTAGTGCTCGAGGGTGTTCGGAAACGGAGTGTCGAACCCCGTCACGCGAAGGATGGGGGCTTCCATGAACTCGATCGCATTCTCCGCGATGAGGGCGCTGATTTCGGCCGCATAACCGCAGAACCGCGGAGCCTCGTGGGCCACGACGACCCGGCCGCATTCCCGGGCGTGCTCGAGGACCGCCTCCTCATCAAGCGGAAGAAGGGTGCGCAGGTCGACCACCCGAACGCGCTTCCCGCGCTGCTCTTCGATCCGCTTCGAAGCGTCGGCACAGACCGGAACCATGGCCCCGTAGCAGAAGATCACCGCATCATCCCCCTCGGCCACGGTGCGGGTCGTGGAAAGAGGAATGCGGTAGGACTCCTCTGGAACCTCCTGGCGAGAAGCGCGGTAGATGGCTTTGGGCTCGAGGAAGATCACCGGATCCGGATCTTCGATGGCGCTGATGAGAAGGCCCTTGGCGTCGTAGGGCGTGCTCGGGATGACGACCTTGAGGCCAGGGGTATGCGCGAAGTAGGCCTCCCCCGACTGCGAGTGGTAGAGCCCGCCGCGGATTCCGCCGCCGTAGGGGGTGCGGATCACCATCGGCACCGTGTAGAGGCCACCGCTCCGAAAGCGCATTTTGGCGGCCTCGGAAACGATCTGGTCGAAGGCGGGGAAGATGAAATCCTGGAACTGGATTTCGGGAACGGGGCGCATCCCATTGAGGGCCAGGCCGATGCTCACCCCCACGATGCCATCCTCGCTCAAGGGAGTGTCGAAGCAGCGTTCCTCGCCGAATTCTTTCGTGAGGCCTTCGGTCGCAAGGAAGACGCCCCCCTTGGGGCCGACATCTTCTCCCAGGACAAGAACCGATTCGTCTTCGCGCATCTTGCATTTGAGTGCGCTGTTGACGGCTTGAACAAAAGTAAGCTGGGTCAAAGCGGGAATTCTCCTTTCTCGTCAACATCCTCGCCGCGCGAAGCGTGGTGCTGGATGCAGGCATCGCGCTGGCTCTGCAGATGGGGCGGGACCTCGGCGTAGACCTCGGTGAAGATGGTCTCCAGGCCGGGCCGCGGAGCTTCCTCCGCCTGCCTGGCCGCTTGGGCGATCTCGGTCTCGACCTCCTCCTCCATCTTGCGGGCCTCCTCCTCGGTCAGGCGGCCCGACTCGAACAGCCAGGCCCGGAACCTGCGCAAAGGATCCTTCACCTTCCACTCCTTCAACAATTCAGGGGGGACATACCGGGACGGATCGTCCGAGGTGGAGTGGCCGGCCATGCGCATGGTGACGGCTTCAACCAGGGTGGGCCCTTCGCCCGCTCGGGCGCGCAGGATGGCGTCGCCCACGGCGCCGAAAACCGCCAGCACGTCGTTGCCGTCGACCCGGACCCCGGGGATCCCGTAGGCCTCTCCCTTGGCGGCAATGGATTCCGCCGCGGTCTGCCGTTCGACCGGGCAGGAAATCGCCCACTGATTGTTCTGGCAGAGAAAGACCGCCGGTGCGGAAAAGACCCCGGCGAAGTTCATGCCGGAGTGGAAACCGAGACTGCTGGTGCCGCCGTCGCCAAAGGAGATCAGACAGACGCCTCCCGTGCCGCGCTTCTTCATCGCCAGGGCGATCCCGACGCCCTGGGGAATGTGCGTGCCGATCGGAGAAGAGATCGAAAGCCACGGCATGGGTTCTCGGAAGCCGAAGTGGACCGGCATCTGGCGTCCTCGGGAAGTATCCAGCGAATTCCCATACATGTTGTGCATCATCTTGACGGCGGGAACGCCGAGGAAGAGCGCCATCCCAAAATCCCGGTAGCTCGGGGCAACCCAGTCCTTTCCGGGATCGAGGGCGGCGGCGGCCCCGACGGAAACGGCTTCGATTCCCAGATTGGGAATGGAAAAACCGATCCGGCCCTGGCGCTGGAGTTTCACACAGCGTTCATCGAAAGCCCGTACGGAGAGCATGGCCCTCAGCATGCGCAGCAGGGTTTCCCGGTCGACGCGGGGAACCTTGCCGACTTTTTTCCCCGCGGGGTCAAGGATCTGGCGGGCCGGGTTCATTCCGATGCGGGTTTCCTCATCAGGTAGTTTTCCGCTGCCTTGTACGAAGAACGGACCAGAGGGCCGGATGCACAGAAGGAAAAACCGAACTCCATCTCGGCGGTCTCCTTCCAGCGGTGGAATTCGGCCGGCGGCACGTAACGCTCAACGGACAGATGATGGGAGCTTCCCGTGGGTCGAAGATACTGTCCCAGGGTGAGAATCTCCACACCGGCTTCGCGCAGATCCGCCATTGTCCGCCGGATTTCATCTCCGGTTTCACCGAGGCCCAGCATGAGGGAGGATTTCGTGACCAATCCCGGCCGGAATCGGCGGGCTTCGGCCAGGACGCCGAGCGACTGCTCATACCGGGCCCGAACGTCGCGTACCCGGCGGTGAAGGCGTTCCACCGTCTCCAAATTGTGGGCAAAGACATCCACACCGCTGCCGCAGACCGCACCGATGCAGTCCTGGCGGCCCTGGAAATCGGGGACAAGAGCCTCGACCAGAAGACCGGGCCGGCGTTCTTTCAGCGCCCGGATGGTTTCGGCGTAGTGCCCAGCCCCGAGGTCGGGCAGGTCATCCCGGTCCACGCTCGTAAGGACGATATAGCGAAGCCGCAGAATGGAGGCGCTTTCGGCCACTTTGCGAGGTTCCCCGGGATCCACCCAGCCGCGGGGATTGCCGGTCTTCACCGAGCAGAAACGGCAGCCGCGGGTGCAGACGTCCCCAAGGAGCATGATGGTGGCGGTTCCGCCGGCCCAGCACTCTCCCAGGTTGGGGCAGCGGGCCTCCTCGCAGACGGTGAACAGGCCTCTTTCCCGCAGCATGGCGCGAAGCCGTGCAACATCCTCCCCGCGGGGGAGGCGCATCTTCAACCAGGGTGGCTTCGGGGTGGTTCGGATCAAGGCGGCAACAGGCTGCAGTTCAGGTCGATTATAACCGGTCCCGCGGAGGGGTTCCTCCCGCTCAAGCGTACTGTTCCAACAGGCTGCGCCGTCTTCCCTTGCGGATTTTCGCGAGAGCCGCCTTCTGGATCTGCCGAACCCTTTCCAGGCTGATGTTCAGCCGGGCGCCAACTTCGGCCAGGGTGTGGGGACGGCCGCCTTTGAACCCGAAACGAAGCTGAAGGATGGTCTGTTCCCGGGGATTCAGGTCTTCAAGGGCCTCCTTGATGCGGAATCCAAGCAGAGCGCCCTCCTCCCTGGAAGAGTAATCGGGCCCGGCCTCTGAATCGGGAAGAAGATCCAGAACACGGGAACCTTCCTCCCTGTCGAATACCTTGTCCAGGGAAAGGGTGAAGCGATTCCCGTTGATGGCGGTCCCCACCAGTTCGATCGGGATGCCCGATTCCCGGGATATCCCTTCCTGGTCCGCAAGCCCCGCTTCCACCGAACCTGCGGCATCGTGGATCTTCTTCATCGCCTTCTGGATGTAGGCAGGCACCCGCACAGTGCGGCTCTGGTTGTAGATGGCATTCAGGAAGGCCTGGTTGACCCAGAAACCCGCATAGGTCTTGAAACGGACACCGCGAGTGAAATCGAATCCTTCGACGGCCTTGAAGAGGTTCTGGTTGGCTTCCTGGATCATGTCCTCCATGGGAACGCCGACTCCGCGGTAACGCTCCAGAAGCCGGAAGACGATGTGGAGATTGCGCTCGATCAGTTCGTTGCGCGCGGCGAGGAATTCCTCGGTGCGAAGCCCGAGCCGGGTCCGGATTCCGGGATCCAGATCCGAGGAGACGCATCCGAAGCCTCCCGGCCCGGGCACTCTCCCCTGGCTGCATTTCTCGAATTCTCCTCCTCCCAGGCCGGGGTGATGGTCCAGGAGTTCGGGGCAGAACCCGGCTTCTTCGCGGACCTTGCGGAGCCGCCTCCAAAGGAATTCGACCCCCATGCAGAAGCGGACCTCTTCGCTCCGGTTCATGAGGGGAATCCGCTGCACCTCGGATCGGTACTGACCCAGAAGACTTCGCGCCGGCCGGGATGCGGAGGGATTGCCGGAGCGGAGAAAAAAGCAGTCGATGGGGGTTGCGGAAGCGTCCAGCTCGACAATCAGCCGCTCCACGCGGGCATCGAAATCCTCGACTTCCAGGCCCTGGATCAGCTCCTGAAAGGGGAGCGGATCCCCTGGACGGCACGGTTTCCTGGCGGTTTCCATCGGCTCGGGAAGGCGGGAGCAGGCGTTTCCCCCGGATCTTGGAAGCTTCCATTTGTACGCTGGAATCCCGGCGGGGCAAGGGAAATTTAGCCCCACTTTTAGTGCTAAATTTCCCCGGAAGCGCGAAAATTTCCCCAGCCCCGAGAAGTGCCCCAAAAACCCACTAAAACAGGCCTTTCAGTGCTCCCCGGATGGACGGGGCGCCGGTTCGTCGGGCAGATGGACGTAGCCCAATTCCGCCAATCGCCGAAACGCGGCCTCTCCCGCGGGCGGGGCGGTCAGAGCTTTCCGGACGGAGGCCCCCACCCAGCGCGCAAGACGCTCCTTCAGGGCGGCCTGTACCGCCCCCTCGGGATCCTGGAGATCGTGACTTTCCTCGGGATCCCGTTCCAGGTCGTAGACCTCCGGCAGATGACCACCGGGCCCAAGGGCCCAGATCAGCTTCCAAGACCCCTGGACAAGGGCTGCCATCGGCCCGAAACCCTGTTCTTCAAGCCGTGTGGCCGGAAGATCCCAACCCCCATCGCGGCCCTGTTGGAGCATCTTGGCGAAGGAAGGCTGGTTGTAGAGGCGCCGCACGGCAAAAAGAGGCCGGTTCCAGTCCTCCGGGACCACCCAGCCCGCCAGAAGAGGGGCGAGATCCCGCCCCTCCAGCTTTTCCCCCCGCGGCTCGATCCCGAACCGGCCAAGAAGAGTGGGCAGGACATCGATCAGCCCCACCGGCGCCCCCGCGATCCGGCCCGGAGCGATCCCCGGCCCCCCCATCAAGAAGGGAATGTGGAGCTGTTCCTGGTAGAGGTGGGGCGAATGTCCCACCAGGCCATGCTCCCAGAACGCCTCGCCGTGATCGGCGGCCACGATCCAGTCAGTCTGCCGGAGAAGGCCTTTCCCTTCCAGAGCCTGGAAGAGGCGACGCACCTGACCATCCACATAGAGGACGTCGCGGTCGTAATCGCGGATGGTGCTCTGGCGGGAATCGAGCCCGCCCGAGCCGAAGGCTTGCGCGACTTCCGGGGGAGGGTCGTAGGGATGGTGGGCGTCGTAGAGGTGGACCCAGAGGAAGAAAGGGCGGTCCGGCCCGAGCCGGCCGATCCAATTCAGGGCGCGGTCCACGGTTTCGCTCCCCAGCCGGTTTTCCGCAACGGCCTGGCCTTTTTGGATCACCATCTCCTTTTCGTCGAAGGTCTCGAAACCGCGGTTGAACCCGAACAACCGCCCCACTGGAAAAGCGCTCACGAAACCGCCGGTGGCCCAGCCGCGCTTTTGAAGGATTTCCGGCAGGAGCACGAGTTCGGAAGGCAGGATCAGGCCGTTGAGCCGCACGCCGTTCCGTATGGGGTTCAAGCCGCTGAAGAGGGTGGCGTGCGCGGGTTCCGTGGTTGAGCTGGGAGCGATGGCGTCATCAAATACGACCCCCTGCCGGGCAAGCTCTTCCAGGAAGGGGGTGGTCTCGCGGGAATAGCCGTAAAGGGAACAGTGGGAGGCTGCCACCGTATCGAGAGTCACGATCAGGAGTCCGCGGCCGGGGGCAGGCGCTCCGCCGCCGCAAGCGGACAAGGCCAGCGCCAGGACGAGACCGCTCAAGAGAACGATCCCCCGCCCATGGCTCGGCGACCTCATTTCCTCTCCCGGTCCCGCAAGGCCGTCCGCACCCGTTGAAGCCATTTCCAGGCTTCGATGGGAGGAAGAGAATCCATCTCCAGTGCGAGGAGTTCGTCCAGAAAACCAGGATCACCGGCTTCCTGGAGGAAATCGAACAAGGAGAGCTGAAGAGGAGCCCCGGCGGGGGGAATCGAGCCTTCCGGGCCGCCGGCAGCTTCGTGGACCGCCAGGATCCTTCGGCTCAATCCCTCTTCATCCCTCTCGACCCGGCTCAAGACTTCCCGCGCCCGTTCGAGGACGGAGGCCGGAACGCCCGCCAGCCGGGCGACGTGGATCCCGTAGCTGCGGTCGGTTCCGCCCTCCTGGATGCGGTGCAGGAAGACGATTTCATCGCCCCATTCGCGCACGGCCACGTTCATGTTGCGGGCCCGCGGAAGATCCGCGGCCAGGTCGGTGAGCTGGTGGTAATGAGTGGCGAACAGGCAGCGGGCGCCGATCCGGTCGTGGATGTGCTCGCAGATCGCCCATGCGAGGGAAAGTCCGTCGAAGGTGCTGGTCCCCCGCCCGACCTCGTCCAGGATGAGCAGACTGCGCCGGGTCGCGTGCCGCAGGATGTTGGCGGTCTCGACCATCTCCACCATGAAGGTGGAGGCGCCCTTCGAGATGTCGTCTCCGCTCCCCACGCGGGTGAAGATCCGGTCGGCGATGCCGATGCGCGCGCTTTTTGCGGGCACGAAGGCGCCCACCTGGGCCATCAGCACGATCAGGGCCGTCTGGCGCAGATAGGTGCTCTTGCCGCTCATGTTGGGGCCGGTCAGAAGCACCAGGCTGGAATCGGGTTCCAGGCGGACGTCGTTGGGCACGAAGGGCTGATCCAGGGAAGCGGCCTCAACCATGGGATGGCGGCCTTCCACGATCACGAGCGGCCCGCAATCCTCCTCCGCTCCGGGTTCGACCAGCTCGGGCCGCGTGAAGCGGCGCTCCACCGCAACCAGCGCGAACGAGGTCAGGACGTCCAGGCGGGCCACCGCGGAGGCGGTTTCCAGGAGCCGCGGCAGCTCGGTGCCCACGGCACTGCGGAGATCGAGGAAGATCCGGTATTCGAGATCCTTCACCCGCTCTTCAGCCCCCAGAACGCGGGCTTCATACTCCTTCAGTTCGGGGGTGATGTAGCGCTCGGCGTTCTTCAGGGTCTGCTTGCGGATGTAGTCGTCAGGGACGGCTTCCACATGCGAGCGGGTGATCTCGATGTAGTACCCGAAGACCTTGTTGAAGCCGATCTTGAGGTTGGGGATTCCGGTCCGCTCCCCTTCGCGGCGCTCCATGGCGGCCAGATGTTCCTTGCCGCCGTGGCTGAGGGTGCGCAGTTCGTCCACTTCGGCATGGAATCCGGCCCGCACCAGCCCGCCCTCCTGCAGGGCGAGGGGCGGGTCGTCCACCAGGGTGGCCCGGATCCGCGCGCGGAGTTCCGTGCAGGGGTCCAGACGTGCGGAAAGGCCGCACAACGCGCCGGCGCGGGCCCCTTCCAGGGCTTCCCGCAAACGGGGGATCCGTTCGAGGGCGCAGGCGAGGCCCGTGAGATCGCGGGCGCCGGCCCGTCCGCTCGCGACCTTGCCGCAAATGCGTTCGAGGTCGCCGAAACCCGCCAGGGTCTCCTCGAGGGACCGGCGCCGGGTTCCGTCCTCGACCAGTTCGGCCACCGCGGCCTGGCGTTCCTCGATGGCCGGCCGTTCGAGAAGCGGTTCCAGCAGCCACTCCCGAAGGAGGCGGGCCCCCATGGGGGTTCCGGTGCGATCCAGAATGCCGAGCAGCGTCCCCTCCCGGCCTCCGTCCTGGAGCGAACGGGTGATCTCGAGCGTCCGGCGGGTGACCCGGTCGAGGACCAGGTGATCGTCGGAACGAACCACCTGGAGATCCCGCAAATGGGCCAGAGCACCCTTCTGGGTGTCGCGCAGGTAGCCGAGCAGCGCTCCGCAAGCAGCCAGGGCGGCGGGGAGCGCCTCGGCTCCGAACGCCTCCAGGGTGGAGACCTTGAGGTGCTCGCAAAGGTCGCGCCGGCCCGTGGCCGGATCGAAACCCCAGGGGGGCCGCAAGGTCACCGGGATCCCCTGGGCGCGGATGGCTGCCCGCAGGTCTTCCCGGGCGGCCTCCTCCTCCTCAGACCCGTCGGGCCAGATCACTTCAGCCGGGGCGATGCGCGCCAGATCCTCGGGGAACTGGGCCCAAGTGGTCTGGGCGCAGCGGAAGGCGCCCGTGCTGACGTCGGCCCAGGCCAGGCCGATCGGCCCGCCGGCCTTGGCTGCATGGACGGCCAGAACGAAGAGCGGTTCGGCGCCGTCGAGGGTTTCGTCCTCGACCAGGGTGCCGGGCGTGACCACCCGCACCACGTCCCGTTCCACGATCCCCCGGGCTTCGCGGGGATCCTGGAGCTGCTCGCAGATGGCCACCGAGTGACCCGCCCGGACCAGGCGGACGAGATACCCCTCCATGGAGCGGACCGGAACGCCGGCCATGGGGACGTCCTTCTCCTTGGTGCGCGAGGTCAGGGTGAGGCCCAGCTCCCGGGAGGCGACGCGGGCATCCTCGAAGAACATCTCGTAGAAATCGCCCATGCGGAAGAAGAGCAGGGCGCCGGGGTGCTTGCGCTTGGCGGCGTGGAACTGGCGCATCATCGGAGTCTCCTCCACGGGGGCTGCGGAGAGGGAGGATCGGGCTCCGGACATGGATGCCCGGGATTCTAGCCTGGATCCCCCGTTCTCCGTAACATGTCACGGAAGCACGGGGAGTCCTTCCGGCGTGCTTCCCCCGCATCCATGCTCCCTCGGTCGTATTCGGAGGTGTGCCTGACCCCTTCCGCAGCGAGGCGCCGCGGCCCCTGGGCGCGCTTTTCCGCACTGGGCATCCTGCTTCTCCTGGGAAGCGGATGCTCCGTCGTGGGATCGGATTACCCCGAAGCCAATGCGGACGCCGTCCAGGCCTTCCGCGCGGGCCGTTTCAAGGCGGCCGCACGCGATTTCGGGTCCCGCAAGGGGGCCCTGGAGAGCGACGAGTTCCTCTCCCTGGTCGAACAGGGCATGGTCTGGCACGTCAGCGGAAACCTGGCGCGCGCCTCCAAGACCTGGCTTCAGGCTTCCAAGGTCCTGGAAGATTTCCGCGACCGGCCGACCGTTTCCGGCAGAGGCATCGCCGAGGGAGTGCTCTCCATGGTGGTCAATGACAAGGCCCTGCCGTACGACGGAGAAGGCTTCGAGGTCGCCCTGCTGCACGGCTTCCTGGCGTGGGATTACCTGCTGCGGGGCCGGCTGGACGACGCCTGGGTGGAGATCCAGTACGCCTACGACATCCAGAACGACGAGGAGAAACGCTACGGCTCCACCTACGGCATGAACCGGTTCGCCCGCTTCATGGCCGCCCTGGTGCAGGAACTCGACGGGAAGTTCGGCGAGGCCCAGAAGGACCTGCACCGGCTGGCACGGGAAATGCCCGGGAACCACGCCGTGGCCTACTCGCTCGAACGGGTGAAGAAGCTCCAGGGACGGGACCGCACCGCGGAATGGGGCCGGGCCCAGCTCATCTTGGTTTTCGAACGCGGGATGATGCCGCCCAAACGGGCGCAGGAGCTGGCCTATGGAACCCGCCACAGCATCGGCAGGATTTCGGTCCCCGCTTTCGGGTCCGCCCGTCCGGAGATGCAAGGCCTGGAACTCCTTCTCGACGGGAAGGCCGCCGGGCGGACCGAGCTTCTCGAAGCGATCTCCCAGGTGGCCCGCAAGAACCTCGACGACCGGATCGCCTGGCTCACCACCAAGACGGTGGCCCGCAGCGCGGTGAAGACCGTGGTCCTGGAGCGGGCCGCCCGCGAAGTGTCGAAAAAGCACGGGGAGGGGGCCGGAATCCTGGTCGGGGTCCTGGGGAGCATCCTCAACATGACCACGGAACGGGCGGACCTCCGTTCCTGGCTGACGCTCCCCTCGTCGATCCAGGTCCTGCGGGTTCCGGTCCCGCCCGGAGAGCACGAAATCGCCCTCTCTCCGGCCGGGGGGGCCGCCGGCGGAGGGCCCCGCAGCCTGGGAACCTTCTCCTTCCAGCCCGGCAAGCCCGTACTGGTCCGCGCCCGCTCCCTGGGAGCGCGACTTTTCGCCCAGGCCTACCCCTGGGGAGCCCCGCCCGAGAAACGGAAGAAACAAGCCCCCGCGGCCCCGCAGACCGCCCAAACGCCCTGAAAAAACACCATAATGGAAGCACCATGAACCGTTCCGCCCTCCTGATGGCCGCCCTCCTCCTGGGAGCCTGCAGCTCCAACGAAGTCACGAGCGGTCCCCTTTCGGGGACATCCCGCTTCATCGGGGACTCCGACATCGAGGACATGGTTGAAATGGAGAACGGCCGGATCGAGTTCTCCGAGTCCGACCTGCCCGTCTACCAGGTTGATCTGATCAACAACGAGGAAGAAGACGTCCAAGCCGAATTCATGTCCCACTGGTACGACGACCGGGGGGTCGAGGTCAACGATCCGACCCGGGGATGGAGACCCATCTTCCTCCCCGGAGGCGGCCGCCATCCCATCCGCGTTTTCGCGCCTTCTTTGGAGGCCGTCCGCTGCGAGGTGGAAGTCCGCCTGCCGCACACCTTGGGATCATGAACCTTCTCTCCCGGCCCCTCGCCTTCTTGGGAACAACCGCCCTGCTTCTGGGAGCCTGCTCGGCCCCGGACACCTACCAGGGCAAGATCATCCGCGGGGGCGACGAGGTCCAGGTCGCAGTCCGCTCCTGGGTGGGCGACGTCGATGTCGAGGACGTCCTGGGCAGATTGAAGAACGGCAGGGCGTCCGCCCAGTTCCGGATCGTCAACAATACCGGCGACCCTCTGCGTCTCCGGTGCACCTTCGAATGGCGGGACGAGGACGGTTTCCTCCTGCGCCAGGCCGTCAGCACCCGTTCCGAGACTCTCATCGTCCTGCGCCCCGACCAATCCCGCATCCTCACCTACACGGCGCCGACCGAGGGCGCCGTCCAGTTCCTCGCCCGCATCCGCAATGCTGCGCATGAGGAATGACCGCCCTGACACCCGGTTCAGCACCATGAAATCTTTCAAGATCCTGCCCGCGCTCCTGCTGCCCGCCCTTGCCGGCTGTGGTGGAACCACTGTCCGCTACGAAGACCCGGCCAAAGTGGAGACCATCAACAGCGACTTCGGGTCCACCGACCTGCTGATGATCGCCCAGAAGATGACCCAGTCATTCACCAACTCGAATGTCTGGGGTGAAGGCAAACCCCGCATCGTTTTTGGCGGGGTCAAGAACCGCACGCGCCAGCACCTGGACACCCAGAACATCACGGACACCATCCGCACCGCCCTGATCCAGTCCGGGAAGTTCACGGTCCTGGCGGGCCAGGAGGGTATCGAGGAACTCAACCGGGAAAGCACCTACCAGCAGTCCGGCGCCGTGGACCAGGCTGCGGCGGTGGAGCTTGGCAAGCAGCTCGGAGGCGAATACGTCCTCTTCGGCCGGTTCACCGAGATCCGCAAGCGCAACGACGACATCAAGTCTTCCTGGCTCAAGTTCACCATGAACGCAGTGAACGTCCAGACCCGGGAAATCGTCTGGGCGGACGAGCAGCAGATCTCGAAGATCGAAGAGAAAGCCTCGGTCGGCTGGTAGACCCCGCGCGGGAGCGGCCCCCGCCCCCGTTCCCAAGGTGCAAAGAGGCCGGGCAGGATTAGAATGCCCGCTCCCCAGAAAGGAAGCCACCGGCAGCCCCCTTCAAGAGCCCATGGACCTCCCCAATGTGACCTTCACTCCCGCCCAAAGAAAGTGGCGGGAAACCGCCCGGGAAATCGCCCGGGAATACCTTCTTCCCCAGGCAGCCCGGCACGACAAGGCCCAAACCTACAACGAAGATGCCTTCCAGGCCGCCGCCAAGGCCGGCCTTCTGGGCATCTGGATTCCCAAGGAATACGGAGGGACCGCGGACGGAATCGTCGGCCTTTCCCTGGTCGTGGAAGAGTTCTCCAAGGCGGACCCCGCCTTCGGGGTCGCTTTCGCGGTGAACGCCCTGGGATCCATCCCGATCGTCGTGGGCGGGACCGAGGAGCAGAAAAAGAAATACCTTCCCCGGGTGGCGGCGGGGGAATGCCGCTGCGCATTTGCTTTGAGTGAGAAATTCGCCGGCTCCGATGCCGGCGGCCTGAGCGTGCTCGCCACCAAGGTGGACGGCGGCTGGGAGATCAATGGCGAGAAGAAATGGACCACCAACGGATCCCTGGCCGATCTGATCACCTGTTTCGCGGTGACGGACCCCAATTCCCGCTCCCGGCGGATCAGCGCTTTCCTCGTGGAAAGCTCCGACCCGGGGTTTTCCATTCCGAAGGTGGAAGACAAGATGGGAATCCGCATGGTCCCCGTTGTGGAAACCGCCTATGAGAAGCTTTTCCTGCCGGAGGACCGCCTGCTGGGTGGAAGGCCCGGCCTTGGCTTCAAGCACAGCATGATGACCCTCGATCTGGCCCGGCCCGGCGTGGCCGCCCAGGCGGTGGGAACCGCCGAGGGCGCCTTGCAGCTTGCCGTCACCTACGCAACGCGGCGCAAGCAGTTCGGCCAGACCATCGCGAGCTTCGAAATGATCCAGGCCCTTCTGGCCGACATGGCCATGAAGACGGAAGGCGCCCGCTGGGCGGTCTACATGTGCGCGTCTCTTGCGGACCAGGGATCCCGCAATGTCACCAAGTACGCCGCAATGTGCAAATGTCTGGCCACCGACGTCGCCGTGCAGGTTGCAACGGATGCCGTCCAGGTTTTCGGCGGTTACGGCTTCATGGAGGACTACCCGATCGCAAAGTTCTACCGCGATGCCAAGATCCTCCAGATCTACGAGGGCACCAATCAGATCCAGAGGATTGTCATAGCCCGGAAGCTGGTCAAGGATTCCTCCGAATTCTCCTACCTGAATGAATTCATCCCCACGGAGACCCAGGAAACCTACGGGGTCGGGGAGATCGTCAATACCTGATCCTGGATCGAGGGTTCCGGTGCCCAGATTCCAAGCCAGATACTTCAGCCTGGAGGAGGCCCGCGCCCTTCTGCCCAAAGTCGGGCAGGCCCTGGCCGCCGCCCTGGAGGCGCGGGAGCACATCCGAGCCCTCGATCCGGAAATCTGGCCCTTGGTTGCCCGCGCGGTCACCAACGGCGGGACGGAGGTCGGGGGCAGGATTGTCCGGCATTACAAGAAGCTCGAAACCGCCGTGAAGACGATCCTCGAACGCGGCGTCTTCATCAAGGATCTGGACATGGGGCTGCTCGATTTCCTGAGCATTCGGGACGAAGAGGAGGTTTTCCTCTGCTGGAAATTCGGGGAAAAGGACATCCTCTTCTGGCACTCTCTTGAAGGCGGCTTCGGAGCCAGAAAACCGCTCCAGGACTGATCCTGAGGCGCCCCTTTCGGGGCTTCCGGCCCTCCCGCCAGCCACTCTCCGGAAAGCGGGAAGAACAAGGAATCAACCGCGGAGACGCGGAGAAGAA
>CAZQAP010000019.1:18014-26606 GCA_964591365.1 uncultured Planctomycetales bacterium | reverse complement strand
GCCGCCGCGAGATCGTCATCGCCCTGGAGGCCCTGGGCTTCGAGATCGAGGCCGCCCACCACGAAGTGGCGCCTGGCCAGCACGAGATCGACTTCCGTTACGGCCCGGCCGTGCACACCGCCGACAACCTGGCCACCTTCCGGTTCGTCGTTCGGCGCGTGGCCCGCGACATGGGGCTTCACGCCACGTTCATGCCCAAGCCGATCTACGGCCAGAACGGCTCCGGGATGCACTGCCACCTCTCCCTCTTCGAGGGCGAGACCAACGCCTTCTACAAGGACGGCGCCCCCTTCGAGGGCGTTTCCGACGTGATGCGCTGGTTCATCGGCGGCCTGCTCCAGCACGCCCGCGCGCTCTGCGCGCTCACCAACCCGCTGGTCAACTCCTACAAGCGGCTGGTGCCGGGGTTCGAGGCCCCCACCCACCTGGCCTGGTCGATGCGCAACCGTTCGCCGCTCATCCGCGTGCCCGCCCGCCGCGGGATCGGCACGCGCTGCGAACTGCGCATGCCCGACCCGGCCAGCAACCCCTACCTGGCGTTCACCGCCATGCTGGCCGCCGGCCTCGACGGCGTCCGCAACCAGATCGAGCCGCCGCCCCCCATCGCGGGCAACATCTACAAGATGAGCGCCCGAGAACGGTCCCGGCTCAAGATCAAGACCCTGCCCGCCAACCTGAACGAGGCCCTGGATCAGCTCGAAAAGGACCAGGTGCTGGCCGAAGCCCTGGGGCCGCACATCTTCGAGCACTTCCTGCTGGCCAAACGGGCCGAGTGGCACGACTACATCTCGGCCGTGCACCCCTGGGAGGTGGACCGCTACCTGACCACCTACTGACCGCTTGCAACCCCGGCCCGGGTCTTCGCCAGCGCGAGGGCCCGGGCCAGGGCATAGGCGAAGGGTTCGGGATCGGCGGCCCCGGTTCGGGCGATGTCGAAGGCGGTCCCGTGCACGGGGCTGACCCGCAGAAGCGGCCCGCCCACGAAGATCGTGCAGGCCCGGCGGCGGTCGAGCATCTTCAAAGGCAGGAAGGCCTGGTCGTGATAGAGGGCCACGACGACGTCCCAGAGTCCTTGCGCCCCTTCGCGGAAAACCACGTCGGGAACGACGGGACCTGCCGTTTCGAAACCCCACTCCGCATGCGTCCGCTTCAGGGCCGGCCGCAGAATCCGCTGTTCCTCCTTCCCGAAGGCGCCATTCTCGCCGGCGTGGGGGTTGAGGGCCGCCAGAACGATGCGAGGCTGCTCCAATCCAAGGGTTTCCCGCGCAGCCTCGTGGGCCAGGCGCACCTGGGCCGCCACGAACCCGATGTCCAGCCGGTCCAGGGCTGCGCGCAGCGCCATGTGGCGTGTTCCGACCAGCACCTGGAGCTTTTCCGCACAGGCCAGCATGCCGTAACGCCGCACGCGTGAGAGTTCCCCGAGGATCTGGGTCTGCCCCTCATAGGGGAACCCGGCCAGGTGCAGGCTCTCCTTGCTGACCGGGGGAGTCGCCAGCGCTTCGGCGCGCCCTTGCAGGCAGAGTTCGCCCCCGCGCAGAAGGGCCTCCAGAGCGCAGCGTCCCGCCGCAGCGGACGGTTTGCCGGCGGGATCCGTGCAGAGCGGATTCTCGAGTTCCAATACCGGCAGTGCTTCCCCGGAGCCGAGGGCGAATCCCTCTTCCGCCTCGGCAACCGAAGCGAGACGGACCTCGATTCCCGTTTCCGAAGCGACGCCTTCCAAGGCCTTCCGATGTCCGACCAGAAGCGGCCGGCAGGATTCGCGCACCTCGGGCCGAGAAAGCACTCGAAGCGCCACTTCCGGTCCGATTCCCCCCAGGTCCCCCTGGGGAACCGCCAGCCGCGGTTTCACAAGCCCGTTTACGGAACCTGGAAGTCGACCTGGACGACCGTGGGAGTCAGCGTCACGACCACCGTGCGGATTCCCAGGTTGGCGGATGCCTTGGGGGGCGACAGCGTCATGGTCACGGTTCCGAAAGGCTCGGGCCGGGAAGCCAGGGCCGGGAGCATCAGGTTGAACGCCTGGGTGGTGATCGTGGAGAAATGGGTGGTGATGGAACCCTTGACCAGGAAGGTTCCTCCCAGGTATTCCTCCGGCACCCAGGTCCAGAGCTTCACCGCTCCCCTGGCCGCTGCGGCGCGATGGAACCAAGCGGTCCCGTTCTTGCGCAGGCCGAAGACGGTCCAATCTTCCGCGCGGTTGACCACGCCAAAGGGTTCCCCCTGGGCATCGATGAGGGAGTCGGCAAGTTCGGGAGGGCCGATGAATCCCAGAGTGGCCGGAACACCGGGAAGAGGAGCGCCGCCCAACCCGTTCTCGAGCGGGAGGGCGAACTGGATGTCCAGATTGCCGTCCACGAGGCTGGGAAGGCTGCCGACGGTGGGATTGCCGCCACGGTTTCCCCCGGCGCCGCCGCCAAAGCCGCCCTCTCCAGAGAAGAGAACGGGAGAAAACCCCAGGAAGACCCCGGGGAGAAGCGCAAGGACCAGAAGGAGGAGTTTTTTGGAGGAGGAGAGGAGGCGGCTCATGAGTTCACCCCTGGCAAGCCGCAAGAAGGGCCGGATCGGATTCTTTCAAGAAGCGCCGCGAAGCCGGGTGGTCGTGAAGACGGGCGAGAGTTTCGGGAGCTCCGAGAAGCCAAGTCTTGGAATGTTCCCAGGTTTCCGGGAACTCCGTTTTCATGCGCAGGAACATCCGAACGGCGTCGTCCAGGTTCCCCAGTGCGATGTGTGCCACGGCGATGTCGTGGAGCACGAAAGCGAACTCGGGCTTTCGATTCAAAAGCCCGCTGGCCAGGACCCAGCGGAAGATCCGCAGGGCCTTGAGGGAATCTTCCTGGTGGTCGTAGAGGAGGCCGAGCTGGATTGCGGCGTGGGCCCGATTGACCGTGCGATCGGTGCGCAGGAAGACCTCGCGATAGGCTTCTGCGGCGGCCTCGGGATCGTTGTTCAACTGCCGCACGAAACCGAGGTAGAGCCTGGCTTCCGCGAACCGCGGCTTCATTTTCAAGGCTTCTTCCAGCAGCCGCTCCCCCTGGAGGAGATGATCGGCGGTCCCGTCGTCGAGAACGGTTTCGGGCACCGGACAGGCCCCTGAGGAACGGGCGAGATCGGCGGCTTCATTCATCTCTCCCGACTGGAAGCGGTCGATCTCGACCGGCTCCTCGGCGACCTCGAGCAGGTATTCGTCATGGGTCGCAAGCAGCACGTGCGCCTTGCCCAGCTGGTAGAGGGCTCCAGCCAGCCGGCGGACGATCTCGGAATCGGAAAGCCCTTCGAAAAAGTCGTGCCCGCGAAGGCGCCGCAGGCGGCGGGCAAGGCTCCCAGGAAGGGAAAGGTCCTTGTGGGCCAGGGCCTGAAGGCGGATGGCCTGAAAGAATTCGGCGCAGGTCTCGCAGCTTTCCAGGTGGGCCAGGGCGCGGCGGGCAGGCTGCTCGGCGATCTCCTGGTCCAGAAGGCAGCTCAGGTCGTGCTGGAAGCCCGAGCAGAGGCCCGCACCGGAAGTGCGCGCACTGCGAAGGATCGCCTGGAAGTCGGTCCGCTCGGTCATGCGCCGGCCTCCTGATGAACGGAAACGGAGGCCAGATCGCGCCGGACGCATTCATTCTGGGCCATCTGGAACTTCCGCTTCATGATGCTGAAGATCTTCCGCCGCGCGCGGAAGACCATCATCTTCAGGTTTTCCACGCGGACGTTCAGCAGGTTGGCGCCTTCGCGGTAGGGCAGCCCCTCCACTTCCACAAGATGCAGCACCCGCTTCTCGCGCGGGGTGAGGCAGCGGTAGGCCTGGAGATAGAAATGGAGGTACAAGGTCCAGGCTTCCACCAGGGACTCGGTGTCCTCCTGCCTGGAAGCGGCTTCGAAGGGCGTGGGGACCCGGTCGTCGGCGGGTTCCACCAGAAGTCCTTCGTCGGTGTCCTTGTCCCGCACTCCGAAGGAGAGGAAACGGTCCCTCTGCGCACGGCGGCTGTGCTTGAGCACCGTGTTGCGGATGATGGAGTGCGTCCAGTTGCGGAAGGCGCTGTTCCGGTCGGGTTTGAATTTGAAGGGGTAGCGGTAGACGTTGAAGAAAACCTCCTGGAGGACGTCGCCCGGATCGACCGGGTAGAAAGCGCGCCGCAGGTGGTGATAGATCAGGCGCAGGAAGTCTTCGTGGTTGAGCTCGTAGAGCAGGGTGAAAGCTTCCTTCGAGCCGGTCTGCTTGTAGACCTCCATGAGCTGGGTGGAGATCCCGTCCCGGTCGGCCCGTGAGGTCTCCCCGAATCGCTGTGCCCGCTCCCGGAGGGTCTCCCCCAGCGCGCAACCCGCCGCGCAGGCCTCGCTGGAAGCGAAAGCCTCAAGCCGTCCGGCGAAGCCGGCCAGCCTGCTCCGCGGGTCGGGGGCGCTGGACACTGGGAAACCTCCCATCCATCCTAAAGGAATGGAGATGGGGCGGTAACCTCAAATGTGCCGGAATCGGCCCGGACCGGGCAAAAACCCCTATTTTGGGGGTTTTTCGAAGATTCCCGCCGGGAGTTCCGGGTCCAATTGGAAGGATTCGAACCGGATTTCCCCGGTTTTCACCCCTTTTCTGTTGTAAAGCAGGCAGGCCTTGGGAAAACGGATGCCGGAGACCTCGAAGAACCCCTGGAAGACCATTTTCTCCAGAAGCTTAAAGTTCTTCGGATTGAAGGTTTCCAGGGCAATCGGCTGGCCCGTGGCAGCGTCGATGTGCAGCCTCCAGGCCGACTCCCGAATTCCCTGGGTGTTGCGCACGCCCATCAGGATCCTGAGATCGGCGTGTCCGTTCGGGAGGGTCTCCTTGTTCTCGTACTCCGCCCGGAAAAGCGGCAGATCGGGATTGAGCCAGCGGAGGACGAAAGAGCCCCACTCATTGGCCATCTGATGGGCCCGCTGGGCGTAGGCCGGGTGGCCCTGAAGGACCGGGGGATCCCCCAGCACCCCGAAGGCCTGGCCCTTGGAGCCAGGGGTTCCGACCAGGACCAGCTTCTGGCCCTTGGCGGTTCCATCCATCCGGACCTTCCAGGCGAAAAAACTCGGTGCGAAAGCCAAGGTCAGGGTGAAGGAGTTCTTCTCCTCTTCAGGCACCGCCCCAGAGGTCTCTTCCCCTTTTTCAGGCTTATCCAGCCCGGCCCCTTCCGTCTTGGGCTTGGGGGCAAGATTCACACTGGTCACTTCCAGACGCAGGGCCTTCAGGGCGACCAGGCGGTCGGGAGGGGCCACGAAACCCTTGTAGAGGTTCATGGCTTCCAACAGGGATGGATTGATGGGGCGGTCCCTGCCGGTGGCCGGGGTTCCCCCCAGAACGGGGCCCTGGGCGAATCCGAGCCCGGGACCGGCAATCCAGACTCCTAGGATGAGCGTCGCGAGACGAAGCATGATCAAGAAGTATAACCCCGAAGGAGGAGTCCCCGGGGAGGTTCCGGCCCCCGCAGAACCCCTGGCCGGCCTGGCCCGGGAGAGCGGGTTGGAGTTCGAAGCCGTGGTGGCCGCAACCCCTCTCCCGGACGAGATCGGGAAACGGTTGGACGCCTGGCTGGATTCCGGACGGGCCGGGGAAATGGACTATTTGACCCGTGGGCGCCCCTATTGGATGGATCTGCGCCATTGGAAGCCCTGGGGGCGTTCCCTGGCCCTCTTCACACTCTCCTACGCCCGGGAGTCGGGAGGGTTCCAAGGCGGCGGGAAGGTGGCCCGCTACGCCCTGGGCCGGGACTACCACCACCTCCTGGGCCGGCGCCTGGAGAGACTGGGCCGGCGTTTGCGCCAAGAGGGGCTGCTCCGCCGCTATCGGGCCGTGACCGATGCCGCCCCCCTCCTGGAAAGGGAATGGGCCCTGCGCGGATGCCTGGGCTTTCGGGGCAAGAACACCTTGCTGCTGCACCGAATCCACGGCCCCTGGGCGCTGCTGGGGGAGCTGCTTGTGGACGCCGAATGGCCGCCCTGGGTTCCCCCGGCCCCCAATGCGAGCTGCGGGAGCTGCACCCGCTGTCTGGAGGCGTGTCCGACTGCAGCCTTCCCCGGGCCCTATGAGATCGATCCCCGCCGCTGCATTTCGTACCTGACCATCGAAAACCGGGGACCCATCCCGCGCGCTCTTCGGCCCCTCATGGGGGAGTGGGTGTTCGGCTGCGACGTCTGCCTCGAAACCTGCCCCTTTGGAAGCTCGCAACCCGATCAGGGGAGACTCTGGGGCACGCTTCCGGCCCTGGAGGAACTTTCCCTGGAAGATCTGCTGGGCCTTTCCCGGCCCGCCTTCCAGCGCGCCTTCCGCGGAAGCCCGTTGCGGCGTCCGGGATGGGCCGGGCTTCTGCGGAACGCCTGTGTGGTGCTTGGAAACCTGCAGCGGGGCGGGGCGGCCCTGGCGAAGGCCCTTGGACACGAGGAGCCCCTCGTCCGGGGGCACGCCGCCTGGGCCTTGGGGATCTTGGGGGAACGCGCTCCCCTGGAGGCGGCCCGGGCTGCGGAAGAAGCCGGTTCCGTTCGGGAGGAGATCGAAGCCTCCCTCGCAGGAGGCCCCTGATCGGCGGGGAATCCGTCGCGAAAACACGACTCCAGGGAGTCGTTTTTCTCTAGCAGGAGCCGGCAATAAGTGCGCTTCAGCCGGAAGCATGAAAACCTTTTATTCCCGTAACCGCTTTATTTATATGGATTTACACTATTCCCCATGATCTCCGCACAAGACTCGGCAAGGATATTGCAATACGGGGGGCGAGGTCCGTCAAGCCCTGCCCCCGTCCACCCCAGCGATCCAGAATGGAACCGACCAACTACTTCAAGGAAAAGAAGTTCTGCCCGGCCTGCGAGGCCTATGTGCGCTACCTGATGAGCCCCACCGCCTCGTACTGCGTGGCCTGCGGTGGCCGGGTCCACCTCTTCAGTGAAGAGGACCGGGCCCGATTCCTCTCCCATCTCCATCCCGCCAAGAGCCGCCCCGGCCGGGGCCGCAAAAAGGTCTCCTGACCGGCCCCGCCCCCCTCATTCCTCAAGGATTCGGACCCTCCCCGCGCCATCTTCCGGTGGCCGGGGAGTGGTTTATCCTGGTGGCCGGAGCCCCGTTCGATCCCCATGCGGTACCCTCGCCGATCCGGGCTGGCTTTCGGCCTGCTTCTTGCGACCCTGGCTTGTGTCGGCCCGGAGGTCCGGGACGAAGCCGACCGGATCACCGTCTGGCTTCAGACCGGCACGCACCCCACCGCCGCGCGCAACCTGATCCTGGAGCTGGAAGTCCGCAATCCCCGCGGACAACTGATCGGTGAGCTTCGTCGGGAAATTTCCGCCGGTTCCACCCTCAAGACCCTGGTGGACCAGATCTCCCAGGGGCTGAAAAAGGAACTCCGCGTGGAGGTGGAGGTCTTTGCCGGGGAGGACCCCGCGCGAGGCCCCATGGAAATCGCCTTGCGCGGCGGGTATCGCTTCGGAACGGTAAGGCGGCTCCCCATCGGTGCCGGCTATCGCGATCCGCAGGGGAGCCTGCTCCTGGTAAGCCGCGGTTCGGTCCACTGACCTGGGCCGAGGCCCGCTTTGCCGCCCGCTCCCCCTTTCCGCCTGGTCCTGCTCCTGACCCGCGCCCTCTGCCGGAGCGACCCGCTGCAGGTCCTGGAGGCGGCCGTCCGGGGAGGGGTGGACTGCGTCCAGCTCCGGGAAAAGGAGATGTCCTCCCGGGAACTCTTCGCCTGGGGGGAGGAGGTCCAGGCCCTATGCCGGCGCCTGGGGGTGCCGCTGGTGGTCAACGACAACGTCGAGGTGGCCCTGGCCCTGGGGGCCCGCGGGGTGCACGTCGGCCAGGACGACCTTCCCCCTTCAGCCGTGCGGCGGATCGTGGGCGAAGGGCCCTGGATCGGGCTCTCCACCCACGATCTGGACCAGCTCGACGAGGCCGGCGACCTGGGGGTGGATTACGCCGGTTTCGGCCCCGTCTTCGCCACCCCCACCAAGGGAGTGGCGGTCGGTCTCGGGCCCGACCGGCTTCTCGGGGCCCTGGCCGTGGCGCGGGTTCCGGTGGTGGCCATCGGAGGGATCGGGCCCGAAAACGCCTGGATGCTCCCCTCCCCCGCTGCCCTGGCGGTCTCCTCGGCCCTTTGCGGCGCGCAGGATCCCGCCGAAGCGGCGCGCCGGATCCTCCACTCCCGCGACTGATCCCAACGCCGGGCGGGGTTCCCCGTTATCCTCCCTGGTGCGGGGTTAATCTCCGTCTTCCGCTCCCTGCACCCTTCGAGGCGCCCCCATGAACGTCACCCGCCGCGGATTCCTCGCCGGCACGGCCGCTGCCGCCGCCACGCCGGCGGTGGTGCCCCCCGGACTTCGTCCGTCCACCTCCCCGCCCTCCTTCGGCCCCGGCCCGGTCGAGTTCGAACTGCGCATCAACGGGGAGAACCGCAAGGTCGAGGCCGAGCCGCGGGCCACCCTGCTCGAGGTCCTGCGCTGGCAGCTCGGGCTTTCGGGACCCAAGGAGGTCTGCGACCGGGCGGCCTGCGGAGCCTGCACGGTGCTGCTCGACGACCGGCCGGTCTGCGCCTGCATGACGCTCGCGCTCGATGCGGCCGGACACGAGATCACCACCATCGAGGGGCTCGGCACCCCCGAAGCGCCCGG
>CAZQAP010000019.1:16245-17914 GCA_964591365.1 uncultured Planctomycetales bacterium | reverse complement strand
CGGCCGGACACGAGATCACCACCATCGAGGGGCTCGGCACCCCCGAAGCGCCCGGGCGGGTCCAGGCGGCCTTTCTCAAGCACGACGCCGTGCAGTGCGGCTACTGCATTCCCGGAATGGTCACGGCCATGGAAGGGGTGCTGCGCCGGAATCCCAAGGCCGGCGAAGAGGAGCTGCGCGCGGGGATCGCCGGCAATCTCTGCCGCTGCGGCACCTACACCAAGGTCTTCGAGGCCGCCGCGCGCCTCACCGGCAAGAATCCCCCCGCAGGGCTGCCCGAGCGCAACGCCCCGGCCTGCATCGAATCGGAACACGGGCGCGTGGACGCCGCCGTGAAGATCGCGGGGACGGCGGTCTACGGCGCCGACGTGGCGCGGCCGGGGATGCTCTTCGCGCGGCACGTGCTGTGCCCCTACGGCAAGGCGAAGCTGGTTTCGGCCGACCTGGAGACCGTCCGCAAGCTCCCCGGGGTGGTGGACGTCGAGATCGGGAGCGGCAAGGTCTACCCCTACAGCGGGGCCCCGGTGGGCCACGTCTGCGCCGAATCCCCGGCCGCCCTGCGCGACGGGATCACGGCCCTGAACCTGGTCTGGGAACGCGAACGGGTCGAGACCGATCCGCTCAAGCTCCACCAGGAGCAGCACGGCGCCTTCCCTCCCGAACTTGACAAGCTTTCCGAGGGCAAGCGCGCGCAGGCCGAAAAGGTCGAAGCGCTCCTTCGCGGCGCCCCGGTGGTGCTGGAACGCACCTACACGACCCAGATCCAGAACCACAACTCGCTCGAGTCGCACGGGGCGATGGTCGATCCCGGGCCCGAACCTTCCGAGGCGTGGATGAGCACCCAGGGCACCTTCTCCTGCCTGGGCGGCATCACCAAGGGTCTGGAATGCTCCAACGACGAGGTCGCCGTCAAGTGCGACTACGTCGGCGGCGGCTTCGGCTCGAAGTTCGGCGCCGGACGCGAGGGGCTTCTCGCCGCCACGCTGGCCCGGAAGTTCTCGCGCCCCGTGCGGGTCTTCAACGACCGCGAGACCGAGCAGCTCGACACCGGCAACCGTCCCGGCTCGCTGCAGTGGATGAAAGTCGGGGTGGACGCCGATGGGAAGATCGTGGGCGCGCTCGTCTACGTGGCCGGGATCGTGGGCGTGGGCGGCGGCGGCGGCGCCTCGAACCCCAGCCGCTACGACTTCGGCAAGGTGCTGAAGCTCCAGAACAGCATCCGCGGCCCCCACGGCGCTCCGCGCGCCTTCCGCGCGCCCGGGCACCCGCAGGGGATGTTCGCGGTGGAGTCGATGATGGACGAGCTGGCCGAGGCGGCCGGCCGCGACCCGGTCGCCTTCCGCCTGCTCAACGAGACCAGCGACGTGCGGCGCAAGATGCTCCGGGCGGGCGTGAAGGAGATCGGCTGGGCGCGGCGCCTGCCGACCGGCTCGCAGACCGGGCGGCTGCGGCGCGGCTTCGGCGCGGGCGCCTGCGACTGGCACAACGGGCCTTCGCGCTGCGAGATCCGCATGACCGCGCGGCCCGACGGCACGGTCCACGTCTACAGCGGGACGCAGGACATCGGCACGGGGCAGCGCACCGTCCTGACCGACCTGACCGCCGATTCGCTGGGGCTCGACCGCGCGCGGGTGGTGGTGCACATGGGCGACTCGCGCTATCCCTACGG
>CAZQAP010000019.1:0-16145 GCA_964591365.1 uncultured Planctomycetales bacterium | reverse complement strand
GTGGTGGACGCCGAGACCGGCGTGATCCGGGTCGAGCACATCGTCGCGTTCCAGTCGTGCGGCCTCGCGGTCAACCGCCTGGGCGCCGAGAACCAGGTGATCGGCGGCGTGATCCAGGGCATCTCCTACGCCCTGTTCGAGGAGCGCGCCACCGACCCCCAGTTCGGAAACCAGCTCAACGCCGACCTCGAGCTCTACAAGATCGCGGGCGCTTCCGACGTGCCGCGCATCACGCCGATCCTCTGGGGCCGCAAGGGGGGCCTGGGCGTGCGCTCGCTGGGAGAACCACCCACCATCCCCACTTCGGGG
This sequence comes from uncultured Planctomycetales bacterium, assembly GCA_964591365.1. Classification (GTDB taxonomy): domain Bacteria; phylum Planctomycetota; class UBA1135; order UBA1135; family UBA1135; genus CAZQAP01. The sequence goes on along the minus strand of CAZQAP010000019.1, from coordinate 15,836 downwards.
GCCATCGCCAATGCGGTGGCCAACGCTCTCGGCGTGCGGGTGCGTTCCTTGCCCCTGACTCCCGACAAGGTCCTCGCGGCGCTGGAGGAACAGGCATGAGACGCTTCGAATACCTGGTTCCGGAATCGTTGAAGGATGCCGTCCGTTTCGGCGCGCGCCCCGCGGCCGGCCTCAAGGCCGGCGGGGTGGATCTTCTGGACCGCATGAAGGAGGGCCTCGATCGGCCGGTCCTGGTGGTGGGGCTTCACGGCGTTCTCGACGGCGAGGTGCGCTTCGATCCGAAGGAGGGCGTTCGGATCGGCGCCGGCATCCGCCTGGCCGATCTGGCGCGGCACCCGCGCATCGGGAAGGCGCTCCCCTCCCTGGCGCGCGCCGCCGGCGAGGCGGCCACCCCGCAGGTGCGCGAGATGGCCACTTTGGGCGGCAACCTGCTCCAGCGGCCGCGCTGCTGGTACTTCCGCAGCCGGCACTACGAGACACTCAAGAACGGCGGCCCGGTCTGCTACGCGCACGAGGGCCGCAACGAGTACCACGCCCTGTTCGACAACCGCGGCTGCGCGGCGGTGCATCCCTCCAACGTCGCCCCGGCCCTGATCTCGCTGCGCGCCCGCGCCGGGGTCGAAGGCCCGGGCGGCCGCTCCGAGATCCCCCTCGAGCGTCTGTTCACGCGCGCCTCGGACAACCCCAAGGTCGAACACGTCCTGAAACCCGGCGACGTCCTGACCGAGATCCTCGTGCCCGCCGAAAGCCTGGGGCCGCGCGCGGCGCACTACGAGATCCGCCAGAAGCAGTCGTTCGACTGGCCGCTGGCCCTCGCGGCGGTCAACCTGAACGGTCCGCGGCCGCTTCTCGTTCTGGGTGCGGTGGCCTCGGTGCCGCTCAAGGTGCGCGGGGTGAAGGAGATCCTGGCCCTTCCCGGAGGCGGGGCGGCAAGCCCGGCCAACCTCGAGAAGCTGGCCGCGGCGGCCGTGAAGGGCGCGACGCCCCTTTCCAAGAACGCCTGGCGGCTGCCGCTGGTGAAGACCGCGGCGCGCCGGGCCGTTTTGACCGCGCTCAACGTGCCGGAGGAACAATGGTAGAACCCCGCATCGTGCCCCCGGGCCGCACCGATCCCCGCTTCGTCCCCGCCTGCATCCACCTCCGCTGCAAGACGCAGTTCTACCGCGACGCGGACCAGGACCAGCCGCCCGGGATGATCGCCGACAGCCCGACGCTCTCCTACTGGTGCGCGCGCACCGAGGACTTCACCGGCCCCGACCGGGACGGCTGCGACCCCCGCCGCTGCCAGCACGCCCGCGCCTGCTTCGAGGGCCCACGGGGCCTCGGCTAGGAAATCCCAAATGCCCTGTGGAGCCAGAAAGGGCGGGCTTTCCCCCGTTCCTTCCTACCATGGGGCCCGAAAACCCTTGGGAAAGGGCTCTGACGGTTTTCGGCCTTGAACCTTCGAAGTCGTCTTGCTAGAAACTGGCGTGGGGGAAACGATTGAGGAAGCCTCTTTCCTCTTTCCTCTTTCCTCTTTCCTCTTTCCTCTTTCCTTTAACCCAAGACTCGGAGAAGGACGATGAAGATCGTTTCGTTGATCTTGCTTTTTGCAGGGATCCTGAGTTCAGTCGCACTGGCTCAGGGTTCTGGCGGGACAACTGGGAGTGGGACGGTGCATTGTGTAACGAAAACCACGTCTGAAGCCAAAGGTGGTGAAGACACCATCTGCGTGGATGGCCAAGGTGGCACTTCGGTCCAGGAAGTGACGAAAATCGATGCCAATGGCAACGAAACCCCTCTCAACAGGGATGACAGCAACGGCCACGGAGATTACAATGTGACCGGTGAAGGAACCGGGAAGCCCAAGATCCACCTTCATTCACCGGCCAACCAGGGAGACACCTTCAGGGTCCGGTTCCAAACTCCGCATCCTGCCACTGGAACGGGTGTCGATTTCTGTTGAAAGAAGCCGGGATTGAAGAAAAGGGGGCGGGAAAGATGAACAGGGTTTCGGACCAGCATCGTTCCTGCCCCGACTTTGATTCTGTAGCGGTGGCATAAAATGTTCAATCGAAGGAAAGGTTTCTTCCTGGCAATGTTTTTAGGTTTAGCGGGGTTGGCAATCATTATCTGGAAGACAGGCAGAATGGAAACCAAAGAGGTCCCAGAAAAACCCTTTGGGAAAATCGAAGGGCAGAAATCCATTCCACCAATAACAACGTCAGAGTCGATCAATAACGGCCGAAGGACTCTCCTGCCAGGGGAAAACCGAAGTGGGGAAGCTCCTCACGACCCGGGAGACTTTCTTCAAGTCCTTTCTGCCGGGGGACCAATTCTTCAAAGGGTTGCATTGGAAACCAGGCAAGGCGTGATCTGGGTCGCAGCTCCCAAAGGGAAATTGCCCAGGTCTTTCTTGAAACAGGCGATTCGCATCAGGGCTCCAGGACACCATTGGGCCGATTTGGATCAAGCAAGGGGTGGTCAGATACTCCTGGACCCCATCAATCTTTTCCGCTTGGAAGGCCCTGAAGTGGCCCGAAAGATAGAAGGCGCCCAGTTTTCTTCTACAGAGACACGTTTTCCCGGAAGGGAATTGGCCATGAGTGCAGGCCCCACGGAAGATGCCAATTGGGCGGCTGCATTAGATGGCTCTCCGTTCAAGACAGGAAGGGCGGATCATTATTGGAACTTTGAAATCACCCTTAGAAACCACTGGATTCTTTCCGTCGAATTGAATTCTGACGGAAGGAAGGTCATTATCCCCTTTGGAAACCTCTTGATACCAGAAGAGAAACCAGTGAAATTCCCGCTGTTGGTCAAGGATCCCCAAGGAAAACCGGCAGGATCCGGAATCAGAGTCAACCTGATGGGTGCCATGCCCAAAGTCGGTTCAAAACCTCATCCTTGGGGCAACCTGTTCGTTCTTCCTCGTCAATGGAAGGAGGAAAAACGGACCTTCGATTCAAAAGTCGAAGCGATTTTCCCTCTTGGAGCAATGTGTTCGGCGAGTGTTCTTGACGGTAAGAAAAACTGGTGGGGTGGCATCAAATTTTCTAATGATGGCCGTTTGAAGGTTCTTCAACTCCATTCAACACAACATTTTTCTGGAAGGATCGCCACTGTCGGCGGGGCGGAGTTGCCGGAGAAGATCCGGATAGAATTCCACCGTCGAGATGATGGGTGGGTTCCAGGCGAGGTAAAAAACCTCACGGTTTCTCGAGATGGAAGATTTGTTTTCTTCGACCGCCCCATGGGTTTTGTGAATGAAAGTAGAAAGCCAGAATGGAAAACCCTTGGCCTGGAAATACAAGCGAATGGATTTCATGATGAAGAAGTGGACATCATCAATGGAGGACAACGCGAAATAGAAGTTGGGACCATCGTCCTGACTCCCAAAAAACCGGCCCTGTTCGTCGAAACGGATGGCGCAAGGAAACCCGAGGACTATCTCTGGGAGCCCATTTACGCTAAATCCAAAGATCTCGAGAATGGCGGCCTGATCATCAGTCACGCGAAAAAAATGGAAGACGGAACTCTTGCTTTATACGCTTCTGATGATAGCAATACCCACGAAATCCCGGATGAAGAGGATCTGATCGTCATCGCTTCCGGCCCCGATCATTCAACTGAAGTCTATATCCGGAAAGATTCCTCCCACTTCCGGTTGGTAAAACGGAAAAAAGAATATGTTGCCCACGTGGCCTTGACTCGCGCCCTCCTGCCCCAGGAGCACCTTGCCATCGGCTGGACGTGGACTCGATCCGGGCCCTTGGCATGGACCGAATACCTCGATTGGGAAGACCTCTCCAACCTTGAATGGACGGCTCGATTTTCCGCGCCCGAGAAAGACGTCTACCTGCATTTGAGTCTGCTGGATTCGAAAAGGTCCTCGACCAAGATGGAAAAATGGGTCCCATTCGGAGCCAGTGATCGGATCGTTGTTTCCTTCCCTTGAAAGGAAGATGGGGCTTCAAGGTTCCTCGTGGGTTCCCCTGTGCCGGGGAACCTTGAGGGACGAGGATCTCCAAAGAAAGAAGAAAAATATAAACCGCGGAGACGCGGAGAGCGCGGAGAAGAAAAAGAGAAGAAGGGTCCCAACCCCCGGCCGATTTAAGGTCCACCCCGGAGAGGGTCAGAGTGGGTGACTGCCTGGCCGTACAGGTGGCCCTCTCGTTCTTTTTCTTTTCTTCTCCGCGCTCTCCGCGTCTCCGCGGTTTATTGTCTTGTTTTCTTGCACCTCCCCACCCCACGCCATTTCCTGGAAGATCAGGGCCGCGGGTTGCGGTGCCAGCGGACCTGGGGGTGTTCGCCGAGAAGGATGTCGCAGAGCCAGGCCTCGCTCCCCTCGCGACGGGTGACCAGGAAGCCAAGATGGAGGGCCTTGGCATCCATGAGCGGGCCTTCCATGGATTCCGAAACCTGGGTCACGAGGGCCTCGCGATCGCCTTGCCGGAAGGAGATCTGCAGCATGGGATGGGCAAAAAACCCCCAGGCTCCCAGGCCCGAGACCCTTGGTTGGGCGGTGACCCGCTCCTCGTGGGGGAAGCGGTCGAGCCCCAGAGCCCACCAGCCGTCCCCCTCCAGACCTTGGTAGGCCCCTTGGTCCTCGGGAATCAAAAAATCGGGGGAGAACAACTTCCACCAGGCCACGGACAGTTCCCAGTTGACGGGCCACTCCTTCCCCTGCCAGCGCAGGAAAGCCGAACGGAATCCATCCTCGTTCTTTAGCACCAAGTCCGGGTGGTCGGAAGGACGCCCTTCCTCCTCGCTCCGGGCTTCGGAAGAGGACGGGGCTTCGAACAGCAGCGGGCCGGGTTCGAAGCAGACCGCCAGGCGAACTCCCTCGGAGGTCTTCACGAGTTCGGGAAACTCCATGTCGAAGTACACGCCGGCCTGACTCAATTCGGTCAAGGACTGCCGGAGTTCCTTCGACATGCAGCCCGGGGCGAGAAGAAGCCCTCCAGCCCCCAGAAGGAGCAGAAAACGCGGGAAAAGCCGCCGCAGCATGGCTCCAGGATAACCCTGGAAAGGATGAATAGAAACCGGAATATTCTCCAGAGATTGGAAAATTATTCCCTATTGACGGGAGTTTATGAATTGTTATTCTTCTCCCGTGGTCGCCCGCAACCAGCGCCTCCAGCTCATCCGCGAGCTGCTCGACTCCTGCGAGGTCCATAGTCAGGCCGAGCTGCGGGAAGAGATCGTCCGCCGGGGGGTCTCCGTCTCCCAGCCGGCCTTGAGCCGCGACCTGCGCATGCTGGCGGTGGTGAAGGAGAACGGGGTCTACCGGCTCCATGACGCCGAGCGCGTGACCCCGCTCGAAACCCTGCGCGACCTCCTGCGCGACGCCGCAATGGCCGGGCCGCACCTCGTCGTGCTGCGCTGCGAACCCGGGGCCGCCAGCGCGGTGGCCCGCGCACTCGAGGCCGAGGAGCCTCCCGGCCTGGTCGGCACGGTGGCCGGCGACGACACGATCCTGGCGGCGGTCTCCTCGCAGTCCGCCGGGCGCGGGCTCCGGCGGCGGGTGCGAAGCCTCCTCTGAAGAAGGACGCCCTCTTTCCCCATGCGCATCCTTCTCGCCTTCTCGGGAGGTCTCGACACTTCCTACCTGCTGGCCCGCCTCGTGCACGAGGAGGGGCATGCCGTGACTGCCCTCACAGTGGACTGCGGCGGCTTCTCCCCGTCCGAGAAGACCGCGCTGCGCGCGCGGGCCCTGGCGCTCGGCGCCGAGGAGCACCTCTTCCCCGACGCCCGCGCCGAACTCTTCGAACGGGTGATCCGCTGGCTTCTGGCCGGCAACGTGCGCCGCGGCGGGGTGTACCCCCTCTGCGTCGGAGCCGAGCGCGGACTCCAGGCCGAGATCCTGGCGCGCCTGGCCCGCGAGCAGGAGTTCCTGGCCGTGGCCCACGGCTGCACCGGAGCCGGCAACGACCAGTTCCGCTTCGAGGCCGCCCTGGCGGTCGTCGCGCCCGAACTCGAGGTCCTGGCGCCCGTGCGCGACCGGGCCCCCGCCCGCTCGGAGCAATGCGCCTGGCTGGCGGAACAGGGATTCGCACCGCCCCCGTCCGGGGGACGCTTCTCGATCAATGCCGGACTCTGGGGCCTCACGATCGGAGGCGGCCCGCTGCTGGACACCCGCGACCCGCTCCCCGAAGAGGCCTGGCAATGGACGCGCGACGGGAGCGGGGAGGCCCGCATCCGGATCGGGTTCCGCGCCGGAATCCCCGGCATTCTCGACGGGGAGGCCCTCGACCCGGTCGTCCTCATCGAGCGGCTCAACCGCCTGGGCGGGCGGCTGGGCGTGGGCCGGGGCTACCACCTGGGCGACACCGTGCTCGGCATCAAGGGGCGCATCGGATTCGAAGCGCCCGCCGCCGAGATGCTGCTTGGCGCCCACGCGGAACTCGAGAAGCTGGTCCTCACCGAAGAACAGCGCTTCTGGAAGGACCATCTTGGGGAGGTCTACGGGCGGCGCCTGCACCAGGGTCTCTTCCACGACCCCTTCCTGCGCGACGTCGAAGCCTTCCTGGCCTCGAGCCAGAAACGGGTGACCGGAACCGTCCGCCTGCACCTCGCCGGCGGCCGCGTGACCGTGGAGGGGCTCGCATCGCCCTTCGACATGCTGCGGGCAAGTGCGGCGCGCTACGGCGAGCGACCAGATCCGGCTCTCCAGCCGGCCGCGGCTGCGGCCATGGCGCGCATCCTGGCCGAACCCGCGCGCCTGCATCGCCTGGCCGCCTCGGCCGGCGGGGAGACGGGCGCATGAGGTCGTGCCGTCCCGACAAGATCGCCTCGGTCTGCCTGCGGGCGGGGCTCGGTTCGCACTTCTGGCTGGGGACGGAGATCCCCGCGGAAGCGGGGACCTTGCTCGCCGGCCGGATCCTCAACGCCAAGACCCGCTACCGCCACCTGGAGGATCTCCACGGCCGGCTGGTGGCGCTGCATCCCGGCGACGTGGTGGCCGGCGCCCTGGGTCACCGCGACGCCCTGCACGGCTTCTCGGGAAGGGTGCCCGAACGGGTGCAGGTCGGCGACCGCCTCCAGCTTCTCAACCAGGGCGGCGTGATCGGAACCGGCGCCCGCTCCACCCCAGGGGTGGGCGAACCGTTCGAACTCGAGGTGCTCGGCTGCATCCTGGAGTTCCCCTTCTTCGATCGCCGCGTGGGCGTGCCGGCCCGGCTCGCACGCCACGCGCTGCCCGAAACCCGGGTTCCCGACTCCCTGCCTCCCGTGCTGGTGGTGGCCGGAACCAGCATGGACGCCGGCAAGACCACCGCCGCCGCCGCCCTCATCGGCGCCTGGAACCGCCAGGGCCTGCGCGTGGCGGCCGGAAAACTGACCGGCGTCTCCCTGCGCCGCGACGCGCTCCAGATGGAGGACTCCGGCGCCTCCCCGGCCGCCCTCTTCACCGACTTCGGGGTGGTCACCACCAACCCGGACAACGCGGTCCGCACCGCCCGCGCGCTCCTGGGCCACCTCGCCGCGGCCGGCCCCGATCTGGTGGTGCTCGAGATGGGCGACGGCCTTCTGGGCCGCTACGGGGTGCACGAAATCCTGGACGACGGCGTCTTCCGCGCAGCCATGACCGGCCTCCTTCTCTGCGCCCAGGATCCGGTCGGCGCCTGGGGCGGCGTGGAGCTTCTCGACAGGCGCTACGGCCTGCGCCCCGCGGCCCTTTCGGGCCGGGTCACCGACAGCGCGGCGGGCCTGCGCTTCTCGCGCGAGGAGCTGGGGCTTCCCGCCTGGAACGCGATGCGGGAAGGGGAACGGCTGGCGCGGGAACTCCTCCCGGCGCTCCTTCCGGCGGAGGCGACCGCATGACCGGCGCCGCCACGGCCTGTCTGCCCGTCTGGCTCGCCGGCGCGGGTGGGCTTCTCGCCGGCGAGTTCCTGCGGCTCCTCGAAACCCATCCGGCCCTTGATCTGGAAGGGGCCTGGAGCCGCGCCGGCGGCGGGGATCTCGCCCGCACCCAGCCCCACCTGGGCCGCGGGGAAGTCGTTGGCGGCCTGGAAGAGGCGCCGGCCGACCTGGCCCGCGGCCTGGAACGCCACGCGGAAGGGGTGCTCGTCTTCGCGCTCCCCCACGGCCGCTCCTCCCGGCTCTGGCCGGCCTGGAAGAAGGATCTGGGCCCGGCCGCGGAGCGCCTGCGGGTGATCGACCTCGCCGCCGACTTCCGCCTGCGCGATCCCCTCCTCTACCGGGAAGCCTACGGCGAGGAGCATCCCGCGCCCGCGGAACTCGCGCGCTTCCGGTACGGACTCCCCGAACACAACCGCGCGCGGCTCTGCGGCGCCCGCCGCGTTGCGGCGGCGGGCTGCTTCGCCACCGCGCTGCAGCTCGCCGTCCTGCCCCCCGCCGCGGCCGGAATCCTGGACGCGGACCGTCCCTGGATCTTCAGCGGCGTGACCGGCTCGAGCGGCAGCGGGCGCAGGCCCTCGCCCATCACGCACCACCCCCACCGGCACGGGAACTTCTGGGCCTACGCTTTGGAAGGGCACCGCCACGAAGCGGAACTCCGCCAGGCCCTCGCCCCTGTGGGAATCGCGCCGGAAATCCACTTCCTGCCGCACTCGGGCCCCTTCGTGCGCGGGATCCACTTGAGCGCCTTCCTGCCGCTGGCCCCCGGTGCCGGCGCCGATGCCGTCCGGGCCTGCTACCGCGGGGCCTGCGCCGGCGAACCCTTCGTGGAGCTGCTCGAAGAAGGCGTTCCCGACCTGCACCGCGTGGCGGGTTCCAACCGCGCCTGCCTGGCCACTGGGGTTCGCGGTGGCGTCCTCACCGTGCTCCTCGCGCTCGACAACCTGCTCAAGGGGGGCGCGGGGCAGGCCTTGCAGTGCTTGAATCTCATGCTGGAACTCCCCGAAACCACCGGGCTCCCCCGCAGCGGCCTGGGGACCTGATCCGCCCGCCCATGAACTCCTGCCTCGAACTCCCTGTCTACCCGCGTCTCGCCCTTCCGGTCATGAAAGCGGCCGCCTGCCGCCTCCAGCTCGCGGACGGCCGCGAGATCCTCGACCTCTACGGGGGCCACTGCGTGAACACGCTCGGCGCCGGCGATGCGGGCCTCTCCGTGGCGCTCGCCCGCACCTGGCGCGAACTCTCCTTCGTCACCAATCTGCTCGACCATCCCGGCCGGGCCGCGTTTCTCGAGGCCCTGGCCCCCACGCTCCCGCCGGGCGAGTGGCGCATCTTCCTCGCCAACAGCGGCGCGGAAGCCAACGAGAACGCCCTGAAGATCGCCCTGGCCGCAAGCGGCCGCAAGCGGGTGGCGGCCTTCGAGGGCGCCTTCCACGGACGCACGGCCGCCGCCGCTGCGGTGAGCGACGGTCCGGACCCCTTTCCGGCCTCCCCGTTCGAGCTTCTGCGGCTCCCCTGGGGCGATCTCGCCGCCGCGGTTTCGGAACTCGATGCGGGTTTCGGCGCCGTGATCCTGGAACCGATCCAGGCCCTGGCCGGCGTCCGGACCCCGCCCCCGGGATTCCTTCAGGGCTTGCGCGCCCTCTGCACGCGGCACGCGATTCCCCTCGTCTTCGACGAGGTCCAGACCGGTAACGGCCGCACAGGCCGCTTCTGGGCCGCCCAGACCTTTTCGGTGGCGCCCGATCTCTTCACCACCGCCAAGGGAATCGCGGGCGGCTTCCCGATGGGACTCACCGCGGTGCGGGCCGAGCTGGCCGCCGCCCTTCCGCCCGGACTTCTGGGCTCCACCTTCGGGGGCGGTCCCCTGGCTCTGGCGGCCGCGGCCGAGGTGGCCCGCAGGCTGGCCGCGCCCGGGTTGCTCGAAGGAGTGCGCGCGACTTCCGAAATCCTCCGCCGGACGACGGGCTGCGGGCCGGTGAAGGCGGTGCGCGGGGCGGGACTTCTCCTGGGCCTGGTCCTGGAAGAAGGCGTCGCCGCCCGAAACGTGCGCGACGCCCTCCTTCGGGAGGGCATCCTCACCGGACTCTGCCGCGACCCATCCGTGCTGCGGCTCACCCCGCCCCTCACCCTGTCCCCGACCGACGGCACCCGCCTGGAAGAGGCTTTTTCCACGCTGGAGATCCCGGCGTGAAGGAGTTCCACCACCTCGGGCTGCTCCCCGCCGGCGAGGTGCAAGCGCTCGTCGCCCGGGCCGGGGAACTGGCCCGCGGGGCCGCCGCCCGGCGTTTCCCCGGACGCGCCCTGGGCCTTCTCTTCCTGGCCCCCTCCCTGCGCACCCAGGCTTCGATGCAGCGGGCCGCAAGCAGTCTGGGCCTCGACCTCGTGCAGCTTTCCGGCGCCGGGTCCTGGTCGCTCGAAACCCGCGACCGCGCGGTGATGGACGGTGCCGCCGCCGAGCACGTGCGCGAGGCGGCCGCGGTGCTGGGACAATTCGTCGACCTTCTCGGCGTGCGCGCCTTCCCCTCCGGGAAGGATCTCGCCCGCGACTGGGAGGATTCGATCCTGGAGGGTTTCCGGCGTTTCGCGGGGATCCCGGTGGTCAACCTCGAAAGCACCCGCTGGCATCCCTGCCAGGCGCTGGCCGACTGGCAGACGCTCGACGAGCTGGAAGTCCCGCGCCGAGGAAAACTGGTCTTGAGCTGGACCTTCCATCCCAAAGCGCTCCCGCACGCCGTCCCCGACTCGGTCCTCACGATGGCCGTGCAGCGCGGGATGGAGGTCGTGCTCCTGCGACCGCCCGGTTTCGACCTCCACCCCGACGTGATGGCCGAGGCGGAGCGCCTGGCGGCCGTCTCGGGCGGTTCGGTGGAGGCGACCGAAGAGCGCGACGCGCTGGAAGGCGCCCACGTCCTCTACGCCAAGTCGTGGGGCAGCCTCACGGCCTGGGGCGATCCGCGCGCCGAAGCCGCACTGCGCGAGCCGCATCGCTCCTGGTGCGTGGACGAATCGTGGTTCCGCGCGGCACGGCCCGGGGCGCGCTTTCTGCACTGCCTTCCCCTGCGCCGCAACGTCGTGGCCCGCGACGAGATCCTCGACGGCCCGCGCTCGGCGGTCGTCCTCCAGGCCCGCAACCGCCTGCATGCCGGGACCGCCGTGCTGGAGGCCCTCGCGTGATCGGACTCTCGCAGGCCGCCGCTCACGTGCGGCTGCACCGCGGCCGCATCCTGGTGCTCAAGATCGGGGGCGCCTGCCTGGAGCCGCCCGCCGTGCGGGCCGAGTTCGTGCGCCAGGTGGCGGCCGTGCACGCGCTGGGCGCCCTCCCCGTGGTGGTGCACGGCGGCGGCCCGCAGACCGGCCGGCTGCAGGAAACCCTGGGGGAGAAACCCCGCCTTGTCGACGGACGGCGGATCACCTCGCCTGTCGCGCTGCGCGCCTTGCGGCTGGCCCTTCTGGGCGAGCTGAACCCGGAACTCGCCGCCGCCCTGACCGCCGCGGGTGCCCCCGCCGTGGGGCTCTGCGGAGCTTCCGCGAACCTTCTTCTCGCCCGCCGGCGCTGCGCGGCCGCCACCTCCCGGGGAACGACCGATTTCGGCGAGGTGGGCGGCCGGATCGCCGTCGATCCCCGGTCTCTCCACCTTCTTCTCGGGGCCGGATTCCTGCCGGTGGTCGCGCCTCCCGCCGCCGACGGCCGGGGCGGGTTCCTCAACGTGAACGCCGACCTTGCCGCCGCGGAACTGGCCACGGCACTCGGGGCGGCCAAGCTGATCCTTCTCACCGACGCCCCCGGCATCCTGCGCGTTCCGGACGACCCCGCCTCGCTCGTTTCGGCCCTCTCCCTGGACGGACTGGGGGCACTGGAGAAGCGGGGAGCCCTGCGGGGCGGCATGAAGGTCAAGGCCGCCGCCATCCGCCGCGCCCTGGACGGCGGCGTGGAACGCGTGCACGTGGTTCCGGGCCGCCAACCCGGCGCGCTCCTGGAAGAGCTCTACACCACCCAGGGGCACGGAACCCTGATCACGCGCGAGGAACAGAGGATTCCCGAGGAGGTCGCGGCGGGATGAACCCGGCCTCTCCCTCGGCAACCGAGATCCTTCCCGACCTGGTGCGCATCCCAAGCGTCTCGGGCGCGGAAGAGGCACTCGCGGAACACGTGGCCGGCCTTCTGCGAAAAAGCGGCCTGGAGGTGGAACGCCCCGGCGGAAGCATCCTGTGCGGTCTGAAGGGCGGCGAGGGTCCGCGCCTTCTTCTCAACAGCCATCTCGACACGGTGCCCGCCGGGGCCGGCTGGAGTGGGGATCCCTGGCGCGCACAGTGGCATGACGGGCGCCTGGTCGGCCTGGGCGCCAACGACGCCAAGGCGAGCGTGGCGGCGCTTCTGGCCGCCGTTCTGGCGCTTGCCCGCGAAGAGGATTCGTTCCGCGGCGAGGTGCTGCTCGCCCTGACCGTCGAGGAGGAGACCACCAACCGCGGAATGGGGGCCGTGCTGGCCCGCACGGGACTCCCCGACGGAGCGGTCACCGCGGAACCCACCGGGCTGGAGGTGGTGCGCGCCCAGTCGGGCCTGGCGGTCCTCGAGGCGGAGTGGCGCGGCGTCGCCTGCCACGCGGCCCACGCGGCGAGCCGCTTCCACCGCAACGCCCTTCTCGAAGCGGCCGAGGACCTGACCGGCATCGCCCCCTTCCTGCGCCTCCCCGGGGAACATCCGCTCCTCGGATCCTCCACGGCGGTGCCCACGCGGCTGCGGGCCGGCGAGCGCTCCAACGTGGTCCCCGACTGCGCGACGGCGATCTTCGACGCCCGCCTGGCGCCGCCGCACGCGGCCGAGGCGTGCCGCCGGCTTCTGGAGGAGCGCCTTCCCGGAGCTCGGGTGCGCATCCGTTCCGAGCGCCTGGCCCCGGTCGAGACCCCCGAAGATCATCCTTTCGTGCAGATCGCCCTGCGCGCGGCGGGCCGGGAACGCGCCCTGGGCTCGAACACCTTGAGCGACATGGCGCTCCTCGGCGGCCTCCCGGCGGTGAAATGCGGGCCCGGAGACAGTCTCCGCTCGCACACGCCGGACGAATTCGTCCTGGCGGGCGAAGTGGAATCCGGCGCGGCCTTCTTCCGCGCCCTGATCCCCGCCGCCCTGCGTGCCCTGGCGGGTCTTGAGGTCTCCGCATGAAACCGCCCCCCCCCGTCTGGGACCGCGGCGATCCGATCGATCCGCAGATGCTGCGCTTCACCATCGGCGAGGACTGGCTCCACGACCGCCGGCTGGTGGAGGCCGAGCTGACCGCTTCGCGGGCGCACGCCGAAGGACTGCAGCGGGCCGGAATCCTGGACGACGGAGAACTCCGCGATCTCCTCCGGGGCCTGGACCGCCTGGGCGGCCTCTTCCGCGAGGGCGCGTGGACGGTGGAGCCGGGCGACGAAGACGTGCACTCGGCGGTGGAACGCTGGCTTGTCAAGGAGGTGGGCGAGGCGGGCCGCAAGATCCACACCGGCCGCAGCCGCAACGAGCAGGTGGCCGTCGATCTGCGGCTCTGGCTGCGCGATTCCGCCGCGGAGATCGGCGCCGGCCTGGAAGGATGGATCGAAGCCTGCCGCTCCGTGGAAACCCGCCTGGGGGCTCTGCCGCTCCCCGGCTACACCCACCTGCGCCGGGCCATGCCTTCCAGCGTGGGCGCCTGGATCGCCGCCCACCGCGCGGCCTTCGAGGAGGACCGCGCCGACCTGGCGCACGCCGGACGCCGGCTGCGCTTCTGTCCTTTGGGAAGCGGCGCGGGCTTCGGGGTGCCGCTCGATCTCCCGCGCGCCTTCGTGGCCCGGCGCCTCGGGTTCGACGGGCCCGAGGAACCGGTCACCGGGGTCCAGCAGAGCCGCGGGCGGGCCGAACTGGCCTGGCTCACCGCGCTTGAAGGGCTGGCCCTCGACCTCGGCAAGCTGGCCGCCGACCTGTGGCTCTTCAGTTCCTCCGAGTTCGGTTTCGTGCGCCTTCCGCCCGCCTTCACGACCGGCTCCTCGCTGATGCCGCAGAAACGCAACCCAGATCTGCTCGAGCTGGCGCGCGCCCACTGCCGCCAGGTGATCGCCGAGCGTTCCGCGCTGCGGGACGTGCTGCGCGATCTGCCGAGCGGCTACCACCGCGACTTCCAGCTCCTCAAGCCGCCCCTGTTCCGGGCCCACGACCGGATGGCGGCTCTGCTCCCCCTGATGACGCGTTTACTGCCGGAGCTGGAATGGGACCGCGAGGCCCTGCAGCGCGCCGCCGGCGACCCGGCGCTGCAGGCCACCGCCCGCGTGCTGGAGCGGGCCCGGAGCGGCCAGCCCTTCCGCGACGCCTACCGCGAGGAGAGCCGGCGCCTGGGGGGGGGGAGGACACCGGTTCGCTTCAGGCGCGCTGAAGGTGGCGCGCCAGGACGTGGGCCACGCAGGCGGTGAGCTTCTTGCCGGTCGGAACGTGCAGGAACTCGTTGGGGCCGTGGGCGTTCGACTGCGGCCCAAGCACCCCGGTGATGAGGAACTGCGCTTCGGGGAAGCGCTCTCCCAGCATGCCCATGAAGGGGATCGAACCCCCTTCGCCCATGTAGGCGGCCGGGCGCCCGAAGAAGGCCCGGGAGGCCTCTTCGGAGGCCTGTTCGAGCCAGGGGGCGAGCGCCGGCGCGTTCCAGCCCGCCCCGCCCTTCTCGGCGTGGAAGGCAACCCGCGCCCCGTAGGGCGGATCCGACTCGAGGAGTTCCTTGAGGCGCTTCTCGACCGCTTCGTGGTCGCAGGTGGGCGGCACGCGCAGCGAAAGCTTCACCGCGGTGAAGGGACGCAGAACGTTGCCGGCGTCGGTGAGGGCCGGCATCCCGCCGGCGCCCGTGACCGACAGGGCCGGTTCCCAGGTGCGGTTGAGGACCAGTGCGGCGGGATCGGTGGAAAGCGGAACGGCGCTCTCCACGAAGGGGAACTTCCCGAACAGGTCGCGCTGCAGGACCGCCGCCGCGCGGGCGGCCTGCTCGCGCCGCCCTGCCGGCACCTCGACGTGGCACTCCTTCAGGAGGATCCGGCCCGTCTCCTCGTCTTCGAGGCGGGAGAGGAGCCGCCGCAGGATGCGGAAGGAGGAGGGCACGATCCCGCTGGCATCTCCCGAATGGACCCCTTCCTCGAGGATCTCGACCTTGAGATCGCCCACCACCATGCCGCGCAGCGAGGTGGTGCTCCAGAGCTGGTCGTAGTTGCCGCAGCCGGAGTCGAGACAGATCACGAGACTGGGGGTCCCGATGCGCTCCGCCAGGGCCTCCATGTAGGCGGGAAGATCGGTGCTGCCGCTCTCCTCGCAGGCCTCGATCAGGATCACGCAGCGGGCGTGGCCCATTCCATGGCGGTGGAGGGCTTCCAGGGCGGTGAGGGAGGCGAAGGCGGCGTAGCCGTCGTCGGCTCCGCCGCGACCGTAGAGGCGGTCTTCCTGGAGCACCGGTACCCAGGGGCCGAGCCCCTCGCGCCAGCCGGTCATCTCGGGCTGCTTGTCGAGGTGGCCGTAGAGCAGCACCGTGTCGCGGCCCTCGCCGGGGACCTCCATGCAGATCAGGGGCGTGCGGCCTTCCAGGCGGATCACCTCGACCTGAAGCCCGGGAATCTCCCGGTTCCGGCACCAGTCCCCGATGAGCGTCACCGCGCGCTCCATGTGCCCGTTCTCCCGCCAGCGGGGATCGAAGAGCGGGGACTTGTTGGGAATGCGGATGTATTCGGTCAGGGAGGGGACGATCTCGTGATCCCAGACCCCGTCCACGAACTGGCGGACGGAGCGGGAATCGAGCGCGTGGGGGGAAGCGGTTTCCGCGGGCTCCATGCGGCCAGCATAACCCCGATGGGTTTCGTGTGGGTCGAGCGCCCTCCTTGGGACCCTGGGGAAACCGGGACAGGGAAGCGGCCGGGCCCCTTCCTGCGGGGGGGAAAATGGCTTGAGGTGCGGATTTCCAAGAAAACAAGAAAAATAAACCGCGGAGACGCGGAGAGCGCGGAGAAGAAAA
>CAZQAP010000018.1:10150-28599 GCA_964591365.1 uncultured Planctomycetales bacterium | reverse complement strand
GCCTGGCCACAGCCTGGGTTTTGGGGTAGCGTTCTCGTTCTTTCTTCTTTTCTTCTCCGCGCTCTCCGCGTCTCCGCGGTTGATTCTTCTTCTTCGGGGCCTCGGAAGGAAAAACGGGCAACCTTTTCCGGGTGGCGCGTCTTCCGGGGTGGTGGATTGGGAGGAGCACACCGCCCTGCTGGCCCTGAACGGCGTTCCCGGGCTGGGTCCGGAAAGAATCCGGTTCCTGGTCGGGGAGGCTGGTTCGGCGGTCGAGGTGGTGCGAAGCCCGGCCTTCTGGAACGGGCGGCTGCCTACGCATCCCCTGCCCCCGCGGGAAAGCGACCTCTGGTCCCTGGCCTGCCGGGAAGAGGACCTCCTTCGCCGGACGGGGGCCCGGGCCGTCTGCTGGTGCGATCCCGGCTTCCCCCCCGCCCTCCGTCATCTCGACCATCCGCCCCCGGTCCTGGCCGTCCTGGGGGCCTTGGAACCGCTGCAGGATGACCGGCTGCGCATCGCCATCGTGGGCGCACGGGCCTGCACGCCCTACGGCCGCGCCCAGGCGGCGCGTTTCGGGGGCCTGCTCGCGGCCGCCGGAGTGGGAATCGTCTCGGGCGCCGCACGGGGGATCGACCAGGCCGCCATGACAGGTGCGGTGGACCAGGGGGGCGCAGTGGTGGGCATCCTCGGTTCGGGCCTCGACCGCCCCTACCCTCCCGAGGCCCGCCGGCTGCTCGCCGCCATGCTCGCCTGCGGCGGGACGGTCTTGAGCGAGTTCCCCTGCGGCACCCCGCCCCGGCGCGGCAACTTCCCGCGCCGCAACCGGCTGCTCGCCGCCCTGGTCCGCGGCGTCCTCGTGGTGCAGGCCACGGAAAAATCGGGCAGCATGCTCACCGTCGGCTGGGCCCTCAACCTGGGACGCGACGTCTTCGCGCTGCCCGGGCCGGTGGATTGCATCGCCTCCCGCGGGCCCCACAAGCTTCTTGGCGAAGGGGCCATCCTGGCCGATTCTCCCGCCTCGATCCTGACCCACTACCAGGCCCCCGTTCCGGAAGCCGTGGAGGGCCCGGAGGAACCGCCGCTCCTGGGTCTTCTGGCGGGCGGCAGCCGGACCCTGGAAGAACTATCGGCCTCCAGCGGGGAGCCCGCGGAGAAGGTGCTCCTCGATCTGGTGGAACTGGAGCTCTCGGGCCGGGTCCTGCGCCTTCCCGGCGGGCTCTATCATCGTTGCGGACCCGGTCCGGTTTCCCGGCCGGTCTCCGCGTCCCCCTCTTGAAGTTCCGCCGCGCACTTCTTTCCGTTCCGCTCGTTCTTCCGGTTCTGACCGCCGCGGCGGGCTGCGATGGAAGCCAGGAGGGAAGGCCCTTCCCAGCCACCGTGTGGAACCCGTGCGCCGGAACCGGCCAGGTGGACGTCACCTGGGGCAAGGTCAGCCGGGCCCGCCACACATACCTGACCCGCTTCTTCGGACGCGAAAGCCCGCGTCGTGGGGCCGGCCGTGCTCCGGTGGTGGACGACACCCGCGACGCGCTCCTGGTGGACACCCCCACCCGGTTCTCGATGCCGCTCGCTTCGGATTCCGCCCCGCGCTCCTTCCACACGGGCCTGCGGCGCCTGCCGGCCCTGCACGGCGGCGCGGAGGTCCCTGAACCGGTGCGCTGCGAGATCTTTCTCCGAAGCGGCGGCGCAACCCAAACGCTGGCTTCCCTCGACCTCCCCTCCCCGGGGGATCCTGCCGGCGACCCCTGGGTGGAACTGCAGTTCGGCCTGCCCGCCGAAGCGTACGGATCGCTGGAGTTCATCACCCGCTACCGGTCCCCGGCCTTGAGCGACCAGCAGGGCCCGGAGGTCGCCTGGGGGGTGCCGGTGATTTCCCGGAAGGCCGGGGACGGCCCGCCCGACGTCCTGCTCCTCACCGTCGACACCCTGCGCGCCGATGCGCTCGAAGCGGCCCCGCACCTTCGCGCCCTCCTCGCCCGGGGCACGCTCTGGAGCCGGGCGCTGGCCCCTTCGAACTGGACGCTTCCCTCCTATGCCGCGCTCTTCACGGACCGGGATGCGGATGCCCACGGAGCCGGGCGGGGCGCCTTCGCGGCCCGGCCGGCGACCGGCGCCGAGGACCGCGGCCTGCGCGGCATCGGTCCCGATCTGACCACCCTGGCGGAACTCTTCCGCCGCGCGGGCTACGCCACCTGCATGATCCACCAGAACCCCTTCCTGGAACCCTGGACCGGTCTCGACCGGGGGTTCGAGCGCTACGTGCGCACGGTGGACGACACCGCTGCGGGTCTTGCGGAAGCGGAGGCCTGGTGGCGCAGCGAACCCGACCGGCCGCGGTTCCTGGTCCTGCATCTGATGGCCCCGCATCTGCCCTACGACCCCCCGGTGGTGGAGGGCCTGAGCGATGCGCTCCCACCCGACCCCCTGGCGGAACTCGACTGGCGCAAGTTCTTTCTCGAAGATCACACCCCCGAGGAACGCGCCGCGTTCTTCGACCTGCCCGCAGCGCAACGGGAAGCCGTGAAGAAGCGCTACCGGGCCGAGATCGCGGTGCTCGATGCCAAGGCCGGCCCCTGGCTGGAAGAGAAGATGGCCGCGGCCCCCCCCCCCCTGGTGGCCTTTCACGCCGACCACGGGGAGGAACTCTGGGACGAGGGTTCCTTCGAACATGGGCATTCGTTCGCGGAAGCCGTCGTGCGGGTTCCGCTGGGCATCGTCTGGCAGGGCAGGGTTCCCGCCCGCGTCGAGACCGGAGACGTCCGCGCCCGGGATCTTGGAGCCACCCTGCTGGAACTGGCCGGAATCCCCCATCCCGAAGACTGGCGGGGCTCCCTCTTCCAGCCGCAGGGTCCGCTTCGCTGCCTGCGCCCCTTCTACCGGGCGCGACAGGGGGGCATCGAGATCCCCAACCCGGGCGCTGCGGCCCGCCGCCTCCCCTTCGATCCGCTGCGAAGCGCAGAAACGGGTCCGGGCCCTCCCTTTCCCCCCGAACTTCGCCAGGCGCTCCAGGAACTCGGCTACTGAGCGGGGCCGTCCGCCACCATCCGATGGAACCCGGTCAGGGGCCGGGCTTGAGCACGGTATTGCTCGTCACCACCGCCAGCACGCCGATGGCGGCGACCGCAAGAGCGAAAAGCAGGGCGCGCCGCAGGGTGCCGCGCAGGATGCGGCCGGGCTCCTCGTCACGGTAGGCGCTCACCACGCCCCCCAGAACCAGGCTGAAGACCAACAAAAGGATGACGTGGCCGGCAAGGGGAGTCACGATTTCCCCTCCTCGTTCCCGGCATCCGTCAACAGATCGGTCTCTGCTCTCCGGTAGGCATCCAGTGCCGCCACGATGGTGAAGAGGCCCGCGGACGTGGTGAAAAGAAGCCCGGCATCCAGGTAGGTGGGCACCTCGTGGAAGCGGACCGGCCCCGAAGCCAGGTCCACCACCCAGCCCACGACCCCGAGGAACATCTGTCCGCTCCAATAGTAGGGGTGCAGGACGCGCTCGAAGTCGGCGAAGTCGCTCAGGATCATGCCCAAAAAGAAGAGGCCCAGGATGCAGCCGCCGAAGAAGAGGGCCTTGAAACGGCGGCCGGTGATCCAGTGGCCCAGACCCGGGCAGACCAGCGTGGCCAGGGCCGCGGTGCCAGGCTGGACCCGGCCGGAAGCGGGGGGGGCCTTCCGCGCAACCAGCATCCCGCAGGCGTGGGCGGCGGAAAACAGACCCAGGATCCCCGAAGCTCCGCTCATCAGGTAACCAAGATCCCGCAAGGGAAGGACTTCGGGAGTGCGGCCGCCCATTTCCACGCTGTGGAACAGCATGGCCCCCATCTGGGTGCCGAGGAAATTGCCCATCTCGGGGATGATCAAAAAAACCGCCTTGAACGACCCCAGGTAGATCCAGGAACCGTGATCGAGCTGGGAAGCCCCGGCAAGCAGAAGTCCGCCGAAGAGGAGCCCCTGGCAGAGGAGAAACCAGAACAGGGCCCATCCCCGGGCACGGGCGAGCAGATGGCCGGCACCCGGGATCAGCACCGAGATCCAGATCGTCGGCAGCAGGCCGGACGGCCGGTTCTCCAGGGGCAGGGAAGCGTTCATCGGAAGACAGGTTTCTAGCAGACGGCCGCGCCCCGCGCCATGAAGCAGCCGCCGGGATCCTTTGCGTCGCTCCTAGAATGGTCCGAAATGGCCGAACGGGTGACCTCCTACCGGATCCTCTACCGGGACACCGACGGCATGGGACTGCTCTACTACGGGCGTTACCTGGAGCTGTTCGAACTGGGACGAGTCGAATGGATGCGGGAGCAGGGGTTCCGCTACCGCGACATGGAGACCGGGCACGGCCTTCTTCTGCCCGTGACGGCCGCGTGGTGCCGCTATCTCTCGGGCCTGCACTACGACGACGAGGCCCGCATCCACACCTGGATCCGCGCCTGGAGCCCCACCACCGTCCGTTTCGCCCACCGGATCCAGGAGGCGGAGAGCGGCCGGGTCGCCGCCACCGGAGAAGTGGAACTCGGCTGTCTGCAGCGCACCACCGGCCGGCCGGCGCGGATTCCGGCACCCCTGGCGGCCATCCTGGAAGAGGCGGCCGGGGACCGAAAGGGCCGCCTGCGAGGAACCCAGGAGCCCGGCCGGGCTTGAAAGAGCACTATCCCAGTGCTAAATTAAGCCTGTGCTGCGACTGACGCGTCGTTCCGAATACGGTCTCATGGCCCTGGCCTACCTGGCCCAGCGGCCCGGGGTCTATCGGAGCGTCCGCGAAATCGTGGAGCAGCTCGGCCTGCCCCGGCGCCTCCTGGCCGAGGTCTTGAAGGAGCTGGCCCTGGCGGAACTTGTGGAAGCCACCCGCGGCCCCTGCGGAGGCTACCGCCTGACGCGGCCGGCGAGGTCGATCACCTTGAGCCAGGTGGTCGAAGCCCTGGAAGGCCCGCTCAAACTGGCCGCCTGCCAGGAATCCGGGCCCTGCCGCTGGAAGGGCGGCTGCAACATCCAGGAAGGAGTCCAGGCCTTGATGCGTTCCATCCACGGCCTGCTGGAAGAGTTCAACCTGGAATCCTTCCTCCCGGTGGAAAAGGGGGACTCCCCGGGGGAGACTCTCGAGACGGCTCCCTTCTCCTCCTCCGAAATGGGGTGAACCGATGACCGCCGGTCCGCGGGTTTATTTCGACCACCACGCGACCACCCCGGTGGATCCCCGCGTTCTGGAGACCATGCTGCCCTGGTTCGGGGAACATTTCGGGAACGCCGCATCCCGCAATCATGTCTTCGGCTGGGAGGCGGACCGGGCGGTCGCCGAGGCCCGCGAAAGTCTTGCCGCGGGGATCGGAGCGGATCCGCGCGGAATCCTCTTCACTTCCGGCGCCACGGAGTCCAACAATCTTGCCCTTTTCGGGGTTGCGCGCGCTTTGGGAGCACGCAAGGGCCATCTTGTCACCTGCGCCACCGAACACCCCTCCGTTCTCGATCCCCTTCGCGCCCTGGCGGGTGAAGGGTGGGATGTCACCGAACTGGGCGTCGATCCCCGGGGCCGCCTCGATCTGGAGGAACTGCGGACCGCCCTGCGGCCCGACACCGTGCTGGTCTCCCTCATGCACGCCAACAACGAGGTCGGCACCCTGCATCCCATCGAAGAGATCGGAGCGATCTGCCGCGAACGGGGGATCCTCTTCCATACCGATGCCGCCCAGTCGGCCGGCAAGGAATTCCTCGACGTCGAGCACCAGCACATCGACCTCCTGACCGTCTCGGCCCACAAGATCTACGGGCCCAAGGGCGCGGGTTTCCTCTGGATCCGCCGGCGTTCTCCGCGGGTGGTCCTGGAGCCGCTCCTCCTGGGAGGGGGCCACGAGCAGGGACTGCGTTCCGGAACCCTGAACGTGCCCGGCATCGTGGGCATGGCCGCGGCGCTGCGGATCGCCCTCTCGGCCCGGGAAGAGGAGCAGGCCCGCATCGCGGGCCTCCGGGACCGTCTCCAGGAACGGCTCGTTTCCGCGCTGGAGAGGGTCCAGGTCCACGGCGATCCCCGCCGACGGCTGGCCGGCAACCTGAACCTCTCCTTCGAGTTCGTGCAGGCCGAAGCCCTTCTGCGCGAACTGGAGGGCGTGGCCTTGAGCACCGGGTCGGCCTGCACGACGGCCGAGCTGGAACCTTCGCACGTCCTGCGGGCGATGGGCGTCGCCGACCGGCTCGCCGCGGGGTCGCTCCGTTTCGGACTGGGGCGTTTCAACACCCGCGAGGAGGTCGACGGCGTGGCCGAGCAGGTGATCCAGGCGGTCGTCCGCCTGCGGGAGCGCTCGCCTCTCTGGAGGATGGCCCGGGAGGAAGATCCGGCTTCGCCCCCTCCCCGTTCCCCGGACGAATCCACCCCGCCCGCCCTGACGGGCACCCCACGGAAAAAAGCATGATCCAACTCTCTGAACGCGCCGTCACCGAGATCCGGCGGCTCATGAAGGAACAAGGCCTGGCCGAAACGGCCGGGGTCCGCGTGGGAGTGAAGGGCGGAGGCTGCTCCGGCTTCTCCTACTCCTTGAGCTTCGATCCCGAGCCCTGCGAAAGAGACAAGGTCTTCGAGCAGGACGGGGTCCGCATCTTCTGCGATCCCAAGTCGTTCCTCTACCTCGATGGGACCACGCTCCAGTTCAGCGACGGACTGCAGGGACGCGGCTTCCAGTTCCAGAATCCCAACGCGGCCAGCACCTGCGGCTGCGGAGAGTCGTTCTCGGTTTGAGGGCGCCCCCGCTTCCCGGCCTCCGGGGAACCCTGGCCCAGGCTCTCCTTTTCCTCGCGGTCTCCCTGGCGGCCGGGCTCCTGGGCAACGCGCTCCTTCCTCAGGGACTCGACCTGGGACGGGACTACTTCCCGGCACGTGCGGAGGGGCCGGGAGAGGAGGATCCCGCCTCCCAGGGGCTCCCGGACCACCCCTACGGCAAGCCCACGGCCGAGGAAGTCCTGGCCTACTCGGAATTCGCCGGCGAGGATGATTCCATCCTCATCCTCGACGCCCGCCACGAAGCCGACTATCTGGAGGGCCACATTCCGGGGGCCGTATCGCTCGACTTCTACAAACTCGACGAAAAACTCCCCCAGGTGCGCCCGCTTCTCGAGAAGGCGGTCACCGTGGTCGTCTACTGCAACGGAGGCAACTGCGAAGACAGCCTCAATCTCGCCCAGGATCTCGTTTTCCGCTACAACCTCCTCACCGAGGATCAGGTCCTGGTCTACGAAGGCGGCATCACCGAGTGGAGGGAGCTGGGCTATCCCATCGAGGAGGGGGCGCCGCGATGAAGAACGAAGATGGATTCATCCGGCGCCTGGATGCAAGCGGCTGGCCTCTCCTACTGGCCCGGCTCGCCCTGGCCGCAAGCCTCATCCCCTTGAGCCTTGCCAAGCTCGAGGATCCGTTCGGCTTCCTGAAGAGCATCCAGGAGTACCACCTCCTTCCCGCCCATCCGGCCTGGTTCCTGAATTCCTTTGCGGCGGTGGTCCCTTGGGTGGAGCTGCTTGGCGGGGCCGCCCTGCTTCTCGGGGTGGGCCTCCGCGGCACCGCAACCGTTCTCGCCGGCCTGCTCGCGGTCTTCACCACCGCGATCCTCCTGCGCGGCCTGGAGATCTACGGCCAGGCGGGCGCAGGTTTCTGCGACATCAGTTTCGACTGCGGGTGCGGGACCGGAGTGGTGCCCATCTGCCCCAAGCTCGCCTCCAACCTGGGGCTGATTCTCCTCTGCGGACTGGTCGTTGTTTCCCGCTCCCGGAGGTTCACGCTGGCGAGCTTCCGAAAGTCGGCCGGCTGACCCGGGGCGGGGATCCGGGGGAGCGCCGGCTTTCGGCAGTCAGAATCTCCCGGGCCATGTCGGTGGCGGCTTCCACCGTGGTGGTCCTCTGTTCCCGGGCACGATCGAGCACCTGGAAGACGGTCTCCCCGATCCG
This sequence comes from uncultured Planctomycetales bacterium, assembly GCA_964591365.1. Classification (GTDB taxonomy): domain Bacteria; phylum Planctomycetota; class UBA1135; order UBA1135; family UBA1135; genus CAZQAP01. The sequence continues at coordinate 20,703 of CAZQAP010000018.1, read as the reverse complement.
GCGCAGTTCCTTCCCCCAGTCCGTGCGGCCCGTGCGCTCGAACCCGGCGCCCTCGATCAGGGCTCCGCTGTTGAGGACGAAATCGGGGACGAAGAGGATTCCCCGGCGCTGCAGTTCCCGGGCATGATCGGGATGGGCAAGGATGTTGTTGGCGCAACCGGCCACGATCTTCGCCTTCAGCTTGGAGATGGTGACGTCGTGCAGCGTGCCTCCCATGGCACAGGGAGCGAAGACGTCCGCCTCCACCTGGAAGATGGATCCGGGATCGACGATCTCGATCCCCGCCTTGCGGGCCAGCTCCGCAACGTCGGGGCGAATGTCGGCCCCGACGACACGGGCTCCCAGGGAGCGGAGCCGGCGAGTGAAGGCCATGCCGACCGAACCCAGGCCCTGGACGGCAACGGTGATCCCCGCAAGATCGTCCGATCCGCGGCGGAAGGCCAGGGCCGCGCGAAGCCCCCAGACCGCGCCTTCGGCGGTGGCCTCGCCGGCCGGCCGCAGACCACGGGTGGCGCCGGGATGGGCGAACCAGCGCGTCTGGCCGGTGAGCGCCTGGAAGTCGGTCTCCGTGAAACCGACGTCCGGTCCGGCCCGGTAGAGGCCTCCCAGTTCTTCAATCCGGCGCCCGAGTTCGGCCATGGCCGCAACCCTGTCGAGGATGCGGTCGGCCAGGACCACCGTTTTGCCTCCCCCTCCCGGCACCCCCGCCAGCACGCATTTGAAGGTCATGGCCCGGGAGAGACGCAGGGCGTCCAGGGCCGCTTCCGCTTCGTCGCGGTAGCGCCAGATCCGGATGCCCCCGTAGGCGGGTCCTCGTTTGAGATGGTGCAACGCGATCCAGGCCCGCAATCCGGACCTTTCGTCCTGGACCGCCAGCACCCGGTCATGGCCGCCGCGGGCCATCCACTCGAGAAGCTCCACCTTTTTCTCCTGGAAGATCCTCCCCCCGTTGGGAGTCCCATCTATTATTGTACGCCTCTTTGCCATGCTCCGCCCTGCTTCCCTCCTCCTCGTCCTTTCCGGGGTCCTGCTCCCCGGCTGCTCCTCCGCGCCCTCCAAGGACGCGGACAAGCTGGCCGGCCTCCAGTTCGAGCCCTACCAGCCCGAACCTCCCCGCAAACAACTCACCACCGGGGAACTGATCCTGGCCTGCCAGCAACACTTGCGCGTCTGGAATGCGGCCATGAACCAGCAGCGCTCCGAAAAGAACGCCGAGGCGATCCAGTTCACCGAACGGGCCCTGGCCATCCTCGTCCAGCGGGAACGGGCCCGGCTCGAGAACCAGGCCATTTCCGGCCCCCCGAAGAACCGGGGAGTCGCCTCCGCCGCCCTGGCTTTTTCTGGCGACCCCAAGGTCCTGCCCCTGATGGTCAACAACCTCAAGGATTCCGACATGGACGTGCGAGCCAACGCCCTGCTGGGAATCGGAGTCCTGGCCGACCGCGACACACCTCTGGCCGCCATCTACGATGCGGTCTCCGATCCCGGCGCCTCGGATGCCGTGACGGCGAACGGCGCCTTTGCCGCGCTGCAGCTCGCCCAGATTCTTCAGGATGATCCGTCCGGGAACTTGAGTTCCATCCTGGGCCCCATGCTGGCCAGTCCCCGGGCCGCGATCCGCGCCCAGGCCGCCACGGGGCTGGGCCTCATCCGCGCCAGTCATCTGCTGCCCAAATTGAACGATCTGGTCCTGTCCGACCCCGACCCCTTCGTGCGGACCGCGGCGGCCTTCGCTCTGGGAGAGGTCGGCGCCCCCGGCTCCGCCGACCCCTTGATCCGGGCGCTCGAGGACAAGGACAAGATCACCGCGGGGGCCGCGCGGGGCGCCCTGACCAAGATCTTCGGCACGGACCACGGCCCCGATCCCGACTCATGGCGCGAGGCGCAGAAGAAGGGGTGATGTCCCGCCCGGCGCGGACCATCTCCGCCAAGGCCAGCCGGTTCACCGAATCGGTCATCCGCGAGATGACGCGGGTGGCCAACCAGTTCGACGCCATCAACCTGGCGCAGGGCTTCCCCGACTTCCCCGCCCCCGAGCCGCTCAAGGAGGCCGCCGTCCGCTTCATCCGCGGCGACTGCAACCAATATGCGGTCACCTGGGGCGCACCCTCCCTGCGCAGCGCCATCGCCGATTTCATGGCCTCCCATCGCGGCGTTCCCGTGGACGGGGATGCCCAGGTCACGGTCTGCTGCGGCGCCACCGAGGGGATGATCGCGGCCATGATGGGCGTTCTCGACCCCGGGGACGAAATCCTCATCCCGGAGCCCTTCTACGAAAATTATGCTCCCGACGGCATTCTCACCGGCGCCATCCCCCGTTTCGTGCCGATGGGCCCGGGGTTCACGCTCGATCCGGAAGCACTCCGGGCCGCCGTCACCCCGCGGACCCGCGGCGTGGTCCTCAATACGCCCCACAATCCCACAGGGCGGGTGTTCGGCGAGGCGGAGGTGGCAGCCCTCTGCGATCTCGTTCGGGAAAACGATCTCCTGCTCTTCACGGACGAGATCTACGAGGAGATCCTCTTCACCGGCCCGCACCGGACGCCGCTTCTTCAAGAGGGGATGCCGGAACGGACCCTGGTGGTGAGCGGCGCCAGCAAGACCTTCAGCATCACGGGCTGGCGGATCGGCTGGGTGATCAGCCCCCCCGAACTCACCTCGGGCGTGCGCAAGGTGCACGATTTCCTCACCGTCGGGGCCCCCGCCCCCCTGCAGGAGGCAGTCGCCGAAGCCCTGCGCTGGAAGGACGGCTATTACGAGGAACTCCGCCGCGATTACCTGGAACGCCGCGAGGTGATGGTGCGGGCCCTGAAGGAAAGCGGATTCGAAACCGAAGTCCCGGAAGGAGCCTATTACATGATGGCCCGGGCTCCTCATCTGCAGCGTGTGGACGAGGACAGCACGGCCTTCGCCCTGCGGATGGTCCGGGAAGCCGGCGTGGCCACCGTCCCCGGCGCCTCCTTCTATTCCCGCCCGGGGGACGGGGACCGCATGGTGCGCTTCTGCTATTCCAAGAAACTTTCCACCTTGGAGGAAGCCGGGCGGCGGCTGGCGGAATGGGCTCGAAGGACTTGATGGCGGCCTTTGCGGCGCTTCTTCTTGGGGGGCTGTCCGCTCTTTCCGCCTGCAACCCGCCCGCCGAGACGGAGGGAAGTCCGGCAGCCCCGCCGCGCCAGGAACCCGCCCGCACCGCGCCCGCTCCCCTCTCCGGAGAGCAGGATCTCTACACCCTTCTGTGCAAGGCGCGGGGGATGCCCCTGGAACCCCCGCGGACTCCCGCCCAGAACTTCTCCCTCGAGGGCAGGGTGGTTTTCCAGCGGGGAGAAGGGAAGGAGGACCTGGAGAACGGACTCCTGGTCTGGGTGGGCGGCCCGGCACGTCTGCGATATCAGCTCACTTCCGGGGGGCAGGCCAACGTGTTCCTGCTTTTTTCCCCGGAAAAGGCCTGGCTCAAAGTGCCTGGCAAGGAATGGGCCGCTCTTGCCCCCGCCACGCTGTTGGGGGAAACCTGGCTTCGCTGGGTCGTGCTGCGTTTCCCCTGGGGGTTTCGGGAACTCCTGCCCGCCCGGCAGGCTCTCGCCGGGGAGGGTCCCCGCAAGCGCCTCGAACTGGAAGGCCCGCAGGGCCCCTTCGCGCTGATCCTGGATGAACGGTTCGAACCGATCGAGGTGCGCCAGGGGCCGGTCCGGCTTGTGCTCGACGACCCCGCCACGCTTCCGGACGGCCGCCGGCTCCCCCGGCAGTGGACCTGGACGGAAGGATCCCGGACCCGCATCGAACGGTTCCAAAGCCTCAACGACCGATCCCTTTTTCTTGAGCAGGCCTTCCACCCGGAAACCCTGGTTCCCGAGCGGAGCGTGGTTTCGCTCCTTCCCCGCGAGGGGGCGTCGGCCCGCCCGGCCAGCGACGAATTCGGCCTCGTCCACCTGGAGGCCTTCGATGCCCTCCTCGGTCCGCCGGGGGCGGACTGGACCAACGCGCTGCCGAAAGCACTCCTCAAGCCGGGGCGCTGGCGGGTCCTCGATCCCTCGGGAGGAATCCGGGCGGGGGTGATCCTTTCCGGGAATCCTCCGGCATCCCTTCCGCCACAGGTTGCCCGGCAGCGCATCTCCGCCGGGGACTGGCTGCGCTGGGCGACCTTCAGCCCACTCGATCCCGCCCTCGCGGCGGACAAACTCCGCCAGGCCGCAGCGGGAAGCCGGCTCAAGGAGAAGGGAGACGCCTGGGTCCTGGTTCCTCCGCAAGACGGCCGCCCGCACCGCCGGGTCGTCCTCCTCCCGGTCGAACAGGGCTGATCAGGCGCAGACCAGTTCGCGGGGCCCTCCGCCGGGTTGGAAGAAGAGGACCTCCGTGTCCCGCCCGGTCGCGCGATGATAGGCCGCGGGAACTTCGTTGCGGAAGGTTTCCTGGGCGGCAGGATGGACCAGGGCCACGACGCAGCCCCCGAAGCCGGCGCCGGTGAGACGGGCGCCGTAGCATCCCCCGGTCCGGCAGGCGGCTTCCCAGAGCGCATCGAGTTCCGGGGTGGAGACCTCGTAGAGGTCGCGCAGGGATTCATGGGAGGCCGAAACCGCGCCGCCGAAAACGGCGAGATCCCCCCGGCGCAAGGCCTCCGCCCCCTGCCGGACCCGCTCCATCTCCCCCAGCACGTGCAGCACCCGCCGTTGAAGGACCGGGGCCAGCTCGTCCCGGAACCGTTCGAAATCTTCCCTCTGGACCTGCCGCAGACAGGTCAGGCCGGGAATCCGGGCCTGCAGGCGGGCCAGGGCCCGGGTGCATTCCGCAACCCGCTGGTTGAAGGCGGAACGCGCGAGTTCGCGCCGGACTCCCGTGTCCATGACGGCCACCACGACCTGGCCGGAATCGAGGGGCAGATGCTCGCGGGTCTGTTCGAGGCAGTCGAGCAGGAGAACCGAGTCCTCCCGCGCAAGCAGGATGGCAGCCTGGTCGAGGATCCCGCAGCGCACTCCGGCATACTCGTTTTCGGCCCAGTGGGCCAAGCCGATCATCTCATCCGGAGTGATTTCGATCCCCATCAGGCGGGTCAGTCCCAGGACCGAGACCGACTCCACGCTCGCGGAAGAGGAAAGCCCCTTGGCGATGGGGAGATCTGCACAGAAACTGACGTCGAAGCCCGGAAGGGGCCCCCACTTCCGCTGGATGGCGTAGAGAACCCCCTCCACGTGGGCCGACCACCCGGCGGTCCTCCCCGGGCGAAGATCCTCCAGGGCCATCTGTACCCCTTCGGTGGGAAACTGGGCGGAATGAAGGCGGATCAGACCATCGCTGCGCAGGGAGAAGGCGCCGTAGGTTCCCTTGGAAAGGGCCACCGGAAGCACGATGCCTCCGTTGTAGTCGAGATGGGCCCCGAGAAGGTTGGCCCTGCCCGGGGCGAAGAAGAGGCGCGGGGGAGCGCCGGAGCCGTCCCGGAATCCGTCCATGAGTTCCTTCCGAAGTCGGGCGTCTGCTTCCAAGACCTTGAGGAGGGTACGATGTTCGGCCAAGGAATCCAGAAATGCTGATGTTTGCGGGCTGCGCGCTTCTTCCCCTCCTGCCGATGCTCCTTCCGCAGGGAGGAGCCGGGTCTCAGGAAACCTCCGCGAAAAACCTCCTTTCCCGCCCCATCCTTCGCCAGGATGGCAAGACCTATCGCGTGCGGGACGTGGTGGAGGCGCAGGCCGCATTCGACCCGACCCTGCCTGGTTTCCTGGACAACGCGGGCTACGCGCGCCTGTTCTTCCGTTCGCCTCTCTTCCTCGGCCAGGTCCGCGCTCTCAGCGACCGCCTGGCCCTCGACGCCGCGGGGATCCCATCGGTCCCCCGGGAGGCCCTTGAAGCGGAAGCGATGGCCTGGGCCCGGGACCGGCAATCCAAGGCCCGGCCCGAAGCCGTTCTCGCGAGCCACGGTCTTCGGATCGAGGTGCGCGCCCGGCTGATCGCCATCCAGCCCCCCGAGTTCGGGATCATCCAGCTCCGGCAGCATTTCCTCTCCTCCGTGCCCGAGTTCTACGGCGAAATGCAATGCTCCTGGATCCGGATCCCGCTCGTCGACCTGGAAACCGGAGCCGCCCTCCCCGCCGAGGAACGCCTGCGCCGCTACAACCTTCTCGACGAAGCCGCCCGGAGGATCATGGACAAGACCCTGACTTGGAAGGAGGCGGTGGCGCAGTATTCCCAGGATCCCGCCACACGCAAACGGGATGGGAGTGTCGGAATCCTGCGAAGGACCATGACCAGCCGCTATGAGGAGCCCTTTCTGCGGGAACTTTTTTCCGGTCTGGGCTTCAAGCGCCCCGATGGCCCGCTCCTCAAGGGCCCCATCCTGGGGGACGCCTGGGTTTACCTCGCCCGGATCGAGGCGATCCAGACGCGGGGGTTCGACCTGGAGCAGGTGATCGGACGGGTGGAACGCTCGCTGCGGGAAAAACTCCTGCAAGAAAAACTCAAGGAGATCACGAAGGACACGAAACGAACCCTGCTGGCCCCTCTCCTCACGGACTGACCCCGAGAAATGACCCCCCCCGTCCTGGAGCTGGAGGACCTCTCGGTCCGCTATGGACGGCTGGAAGCCCTTAAGGGGGTGACGGCTTCCTTTTCCGGCGGGGCTCTCGGCCTGCTGGGCCCCAACGGCGCCGGAAAATCCACCCTTCTGCGGGCCATCCTCGGCCTCTTGAACCCTTCTCGGGGGCGGATCCGGGTGCTCGGGAGCGATACCCGCAAGGCCGGGGTTCTTCTGCGGCGCAAGATCGGCTACATGCCGGAGCGGGACACCTACATTTCGGGAATGTCCGGGGTGGCGGGCCTGGCCCACCTGGCCGAAGTTTCCGGCCTCAAGCGGGGCGATGCCATGCTCCGCGCCCACGACGTCCTTCATTTCACCGGCCTGGGCGAAGAACGCTACCGCGAGGTGGCCACCTACTCGGTCGGCATGCGCCAGCGCTACAAACTTGCCGCCTCCCTGGTGCACGACCCGGACATCCTCTTTCTGGATGAACCCACCAATGGACTCGACCCCCAGGGCCGTTCCAGGATGCTGCACCTGATCGACAAGGTCTGCCACCAGCACGGCATCCACCTGATCATGGCCAGCCACCTGCTCCCCGACGTCGAGCAGCTCTGCGACCAGGTCTGGGTGCTGGATGCAGGCCGTCTGAAGAAAGACGATTCGGTGGCCAGCCTGACCATGGCCGCACGGGGAGCCAAGCGAGTGCGCGTGGCGCCGGCGGACCGTCCGGGCTTCCTGCAGGCTTCCGTGGAGGCCGGATTCCAGGCCACGCTGGACCCCGGGGACGGGGAGATGGTCGTGAGCCTTCCCGATGGGCTCGTGGAAAGTTCGGCCATCTTCAGCCTTGGGCGCAAGGCCGGAATACCGGTTCTTGGGATCCGGCCGGCCGCCCGCTCCCTGGAAGACGCGTTTCTTGAAGCCCTGGGGGGGGCGGACTGAACCAGGATGGCCTTCCGCGCGCCCGACTACGAACGCTTCACGGGCCTCTTCTCCCAAAGACCGCCCTGGTGGCCGATCTGGCGCGCCACGTTCCGCCGGGGCTGGAGTTCGAAATGGATCCGCATGATCACCTTCGGATCCTTTTTCATGGCCTTCGGATTGACGGTGTTCATCTACGGAGTCCAGTCGGTGGCTCCCGGGTGGATCGACAACCTGCGCCAAGCGGGCCGGCAGGTGGGCGGAGGCCCGGACTTCAACTTCAACGGATCCTTCTACCTGATCCTGCTCAAGCTGCAGGTCTTCCCCTTCATGCTGCCGCTCGCCATGCTGCTGGGATACGACCTCATCTCGGGCGACCTGCGCAGCAACGCCTTCGAGTCGTACTTCTCGCGATCGATCACCCCCTGGGGTTACGTGTTCGGCCGCACGCTGGCCTACGCGGGCTACCTCCTGGCGGTGACCCTTCTTCCGCTGCTGTGGATCTGGCTGCTCGACGTGATGACCGCCCCCGAGGGGCACTTCAGCGAGGTGAGCGGCGTCCCGCTGGGCTTGGCCGCCAGCATGACGCTGGTGGCCCTGACCCTGGCTCTTTTCGTCCAGGCCCTGACCACCATCACGCGCAGCGGGGTCTGGACCGGCCTGCTCCTGGCGGTGCTCTTCATCCTCTCCAGCGCGATCGCCGGGATCCTCTACGAGAACACCCGCGACCCGCGCATGCTGGCCCTGGCGTTCTGGGAGAACATCCACGTGGTCGCCAACGGATTCCTCGGGTTCCCCGGCGGCATGCGCGGTCATTCTCCTTTCGGCCTTTCGTTCGGACTCATGCTCGCGGTCCTCTTCGGCTCGCTGTTCCTTCTTCTGGCCCGCGTCCGGCGCAGCGGTACGGTGGGATGAGCGGCGCCCCCATCCGCTGCTTCAACCTGGCCCGCTGGTACGGGGAGGTCCAGGGCCTCTCGGGCCTGACGGTGGACATCGGCCCCGGCGTGGTGGGGCTTCTGGGCCCCAACGGTTCCGGGAAGACCACGTTGATGCGGCTTCTGACCGGGCTTGCGCGGCCGACCTTCGGCCACGCGGAGGTCTTCGGCCGCAGGATGGGGCCGGACGCCTGGGAGGTCTTCCGGCGCATCGGACACGTGCCCGGAGACGACGTCCAGTTCGAGACCGAACGGGCGGTCGATTTCCTGGCGATGCTCTCCCGCATGGGCGGCGACCGCGGGCCGGCGGCGCGCACGCGCGCCGAGGAGGCCCTCGAGAAGGTCGGCCTCCTGAAACGCGCCGATACGCGCCTGCGGGCCATGTCGAAGGGGATGCGCCAGCGGGTGAAGATGGCCCAGGCACTCCTCTTCGATCCCGAACTGCTCCTTCTGGACGAGCCCCTCAACGGGATGGACCCGGTCAGCCGCCGCAAGACCATGAATCTGATCCGGGAACGTGGCCGCGACGGAAGGACGGTCCTGTTCGCCTCCCACATCCTCTACGAGGTCCAGGACGTCACCGAGCAGGTGATCCTGCTGCACCACGGGCGGCTCCTGGCCGAGGGGCGGCTCTCGGAGATCCGCGATCTCATCGATCTCAAGCCGCGCAGGATCTCGCTGAAGAGCCCGCAATGCCGCGAGATCGCCGCCGCCTCCCTCGACCGCAACCTGGTCCTGGCGGTGGAGTTCGGCGAGGACGACCGGCTCCAGCTCGACACGCGCGAACTCGATCCGCTGCTCGGGTTTCTCCAGGAGCTGGGCGAGGCCGGCCGCATCGAAAGCCTCGAGATCGCGGACGAGAATCTCGAAGCGGTCTTCGATCTTCTCGTCCAGGGGGAAGCATGAGTTCCGCCGCCGCCGCCCTGCGCGGGTTCGCCTTCCGCCGGAGGCTCCTGGGCTGGAAGATCGTCCCCTCGCTGGGCGTGGCCCTGGTCCCCTCCCTGATCGCGCTCACCTTCACGCTCGCGCCCAATCACGGCTCGCAGGTCCCCACGCCCTACCGCTTCTATGGGGAATACCTGGCGCCGCTCTGCCTCTATTTCGTGGCGCCCTTCGTGAGCATGTTCACCCTGCTGCCGCTTCTGGGGGCGCTCTACGAAAAGGGGGCGGTCGGCTACCTGGTGACGCGGCCGGTCCCCCGCCGGCAGGTGGTCTTCGGGCTGTACCAGGGGGGGCTGCTCGCCATGCTCCCGCTCATGGTCCTCGCGGCGGTTCTTCCGGCCCTGATCCTCTTGCCGCTTTCCGGGGGCGTGGAACTGCGTTTCTGGGTGCGCCGCGTGGCCGCGCTGGCGGGTCTCCTCGGGATCGCCGGAGCGGTCTACGGCGCCCTCTGCCTGTTCCTGGGCATCTGGTCGAAGAAAGCCATCCTCTGGGCGCTGGGACTTCTCATCGGCTGGGGCTCGGTTGCCGGAAGCATCCCGGGCGCGCTGCGCTCCACCTCGCTGCACCGCTACCTCTTCGCCTTGATGCGCGACGGGCTCGACGTCGGCAACGCCTGGAGCGGGATGTTCGTGCCCGATCCCGAACCGCCGGGCATGGTTCTCAGCCTGGGCGTCCTGGCGGGCGCCCTGGCGGTCTTCCTCCTCCTGGCCGTGGGGGCCATGCGCCGCCGCGACGTCCTCTGATACGGAAAACGGGAGGGATCATGCCCTGCTACGCGGACCCGGCGGCCTGGCCACGCCGACCCGCGGATCTCCCCGCGACTCCGCTTCCGTGCGGGGCGCTGCTCGGCGATCCGGCGGCCTTCCGGATCAAGGAGATCATGAACCCGCTCATGCTGGATGAACGGGGAGGACTCCTGCGCGCCGATCCCGAAAAGGCCCGCCTCCAGTGGCAAGGACTGGCGGGCACCCTACGCGCACTCGGCCTGGACGTCGAAGTTCTGCCGTCCCACCCGGACCTCCCCGATCTCTGCTTCACCGCCAACCCCTCCCTCTCGCTGCCTTTCCCGGAGGGCGGAAGCGTGTTCTGGATGGCGCGCATGACCTTCCCCGCCCGCCGGGGCGAGGTCGCGCACCACCGCCGGTTCGCGGAGCGGCGCGGGCTCCCCGTCCGCAGCATGCCGCCGGAGGTCGCGCGTTTCGAGGGCGGCGGCGACGGCGTTCCGCACCCCGGCCGCTTCCTGCTCCACGCCG